>NZ_CP119409.1:0-145000 GCF_029223885.1 Pararhizobium gei
GTCCGGAGTGGACTGGGTCTTGGCGTCCTCGACGGCTACCTCGATCATCTCCTGGGAATAAGGCACGCCGACCCGTGCGTTGGCGGTCAGGTGCGCCGACAGGTCCTTGATCGCCAGGGGCGTCGTCTTCAGGAACGCGTAGCTCGGCATGATGGATTCGGGCACCACAGATTGCGGATCGGCCATGTGCTGGGCGTGCCATTCGTTAGAGTAGCGGTCGCCCACTCTCGCGAGATCCGGCCCCGTCCGCTTCGACCCCCACTGAAAGGGGTGATCGTACATGGATTCGGCAGCCAGACTGTAATGCCCGTAGCGCTCGACCTCGTCGCGGAACGGCCGGACCATCTGGCTGTGGCAGACGTAGCAGCCCTCCCGCACGTAGATGTTGCGGCCGGCCAGTTCGAGCGGCGTATAGGGCCGCATCCCCTCGACCTTTTCGATCGTGTTCTGCAGGTAGAAAAGCGGAGCGATTTCAACGATGCCGCCGATGGTGACCACGAGAAGCGATCCGATGAGAAGCAGGGTGGCGTTGCGCTCGATGATCGCGTGTTTGTCCATTAAGGCCATGTCGGGCTCCTATTCGGCAGGCTGCAGCGAGGGAAGCGATCCGCCGATCGGCGCTTCCTCGCGTTGGTAACCAAGGATCGTCATTGTCATGTTCCAGGCCATCACCAGCGCACCGGCCAGATAAAGCCCACCGCCCAATGCACGAATGAGGTAGTAGGGATGGAGAGCGGCCACGCTTTCGACGAAGGAGTAGACAAGGAAGCCCTGTTCGTCGTGCTCGCGCCACATCAGGCCCTGCTGGATGCCGGAAACCCACATCACGGCGGCGTAGACGACGATTCCGAGTGTCGCCAGCCAGAAATGCCAACTGACCATGCGCATGGAATACAGGCGTTCGCGGCCCCAAAGCTTGGGCACCATGTAGTAGAGTGCCGCAAAAGCGATGAGCCCGTTCCAGCCAAGCGCGCCGGAATGCACGTGGCCGATCGTCCAGTCCGTATAGTGCGAGAGCGAATTGACGCTCTTGATCGACATCATCGGGCCTTCGAAGGTCGACATGCCGTAGAAGGCGATAGCTGCGACCATCATGCGGATGATCGGATCCGTGCGCAGCTTGTCCCAGGCGCCGGACAGCGTCATCAGGCCGTTGATCATCCCGCCCCAGGAGGGCATCCACAGCATGATGGAGAACACCATGCCCAGAGTCTGCGCCCAGTCCGGCAGCGCGGTAAAGTGGAGATGGTGCGGTCCGGCCCAGATATAAAGGAAGATCAGCGCCCAGAAGTGGATGATCGAGAGCCGGTAGGAATAGACCGGGCGATTGGCCTGCTTCGGCACGAAATAATACATCATGCCGAGGAAGCCGGCCGTCAGGAAGAAGCCGACCGCATTGTGCCCGTACCACCATTGCGTCAACGCGTCCTGGACACCGGAGAAGGCGGAGTAGCTCTTCGATCCGAGCAAGGACACGGGTATGCTGAGATTGTTGACGATATGCAGCATGGCGATCGTCACGATGAAGGACAGGTAGAACCAGTTGGCCACATAGATATGGGGCTCCTTGCGCTTCACGATGGTTCCGAGGAAGACGATGAGATAGGCGACCCAGACGACAGTCAGCCAGAGATCGACATACCATTCCGGCTCGGCATATTCGCGGCTTTCGCTGATACCAAGCAGATAACCGGTTGCCGCCATGACGATGAACAGCTGATAGCCCCAAAAGACGAACCAGGCGAGATCGCCGCCGAAAAGCCGCGCCCGCGATGTCCTTTGGACCACATAGAACGATGTGCAGATCAGCGCGTTGCCGCAAAAGGCGAAGATCACACCAGAAGTGTGCAGGGGACGCATCCGGCCAAAATTGAACCAGGGTTCGATATTCAGCGACGGATAGGTCAATTGCAGCGCAACGACGACCCCGACCAGGAGCCCGATGACGGCCCAGAACATTGTGGCAATCACGCCATAGCGGATCGGCCCGTCCATATAGGCCGATGGATCGACCGGCGCCACGGCTTGAAAATTCTCCCGGCGGAGAAGCACGATGACGGATATGACCAGGACGATCGTCAGAACTCCCATGTGGTCGGCGAATGCCTGGTCATGCGCGAAGGCCGCGGCAAGGATTGCCAGGAAGCTGAACAGCCCCAGGCTGATGATGGACGTTGCGTGCCTCATGAAACGGTCCCCGACTCTTTGATGGTCGAAGATGTCCCTCATTGGGAGAGAAACAGCATTGATCTATGTCAATGAATCCCCATTCGACTTGCGGCACCATCGGCAATCAACGGGAGCAGGAGCGGAACCATGCCAGACAGTCACAGGGCAAGCGCAGTTTATCCTGGGTGCTGCGAGATAGAATGTCTGTCGCAGGAAGAGCTTGGCAGGCACGGTGTGATCGAGGCCATGAGACTGATCCACGACAAGAAGGTGGCGATATGCCGGGAGCTTGAGGATATTGCGGACGGTTTGCCTGCGGCGGTTGATGCGCTGAGATGTCTTTCCGTCGCGGCAAAGCTGTTGCCTGTCCTGCGGCGCGCGCATGACTATGAAGAAAAGCTGATTTTTCCGGTTTATGAGAAGCTTGCGTCACCGGGCCGAAACCTATCGACCGACAGGCTGCGCGCCGAGCATATGTCCGACGAATGCTTTGCTGCGGATCTCACCGGTATCCTGTTGAAAATAGGCCATGGCGGCCCTGTCGATCAGGCCGAAACGTTTGGCTTTATGCTGCGCGGATTTTTCGACGGCCTCCGTCGCCATGTTGCCTTCGAGGACGAGCACATCGTCCCGGCCATTCGAAACACCCTTAACAACCGGAACGTAGTCTGAGGCGATCCGGGTTCGCGACCTCGACATGCCGGTTCTGGCTGACCTCGATGACACCATCGATGCGAAGCTTCGTCAGCTGGCGGCTGACGGTCTCGATCGTAAGACCCAGAAAATCTGCAATCTCCAGCCGCGACATCGGCAGGTCGAAGGCGATCGTCTGCGAATCCGGCTGGATGGCCGGATCAATCGCGTTGGCAATCAGCAGCAGATAACTCGCAACCTTCTCCAATGCGTTCTTCCGGCCGAGCGTCAGCATCCAGTCCCGCGCTTCGTCGAGTTCCCGCAGGGTCTGCTTCAGAAGAAAGTGCTCAAGCTGCGGCGATTGCCTGATCAGCGTCTCGATTGTCCGCTTCGGAAAGGAACAGAGAACAACATTGGTGGCGGCCTGTGCGGTGATGGCGCTCTCGGCCTGAAACGGCCGCCCCATGAAATCCGGCGCGAACTGGAGGCCGACAATCTGTTCGCGACCGTCGGGCAGCCCCTTCGTGAGCTTCACGACCCCCGACAGGATGTTGGAATAACCTTCGATAACCTGCGCTTCGCCGATCAGTTCCGCCCCCGTTTCCAGTCGTTTTTTCGAAGATGTTCTGGCGAGCGACACCAGCTGATCCGGATCAAGGACGCCGCAAACGCCCCGAAGCCTTGCCTCGCAGGTCATGCAAAGGACGGGCACGTCGGAAAGGTCGCCGTCTTTTCGTTCGCTCATCGAAATCTATCCTCTTGTGTCGCGAGCCGCACCTCCTTTTGCGCACGCGTTACACTGCTCCGCAACGAACAGGAGGAAAAAGCTGCAGGCCTTGGTTTTGATCAGACAGCGGATGCCTATTGGCACAACTGCCGCAGCTTTTCCGGTCTGAGAAGTTCCACCGTCCGCGCGTTGTGCAGCCGCAGGACTCCTTCGTCCCTGAATTTCGAGAAGCTGCGGGAAACGGTTTCGATGGTCATTCCAAGATAGTCGCCGATGTCTATGCGGCTCATGGGAAGGTCGATCGGGTTGAGGTCACCCTGTCGGTCTGAGATATCCAGCAGGAACGCCGCAAGCTTTTCCAATGCGCTCTGCCGGCCAAGAACAAGCAGATGCTCCCGCGCACGGATCATTTCGCCAAGTGCCAAGGCCATGAGCTCCTGCGAAGCCGTCTCGCCCGATGTGCTGCCTGCGCTGGTGAGACCCGTATGCACCATTGCCTCCGCAAAGAAGCTGCGGGTGCGGCCGACCTCGAGCCCGAAAGTTTCGCCTGCCAGATGAAAGGAGACAACGTGCCGCCGGCCATCGGCGTGCAACCGATAGATACGGACGGCACCGAACTCGACCCGGTAGAGGGAACCGGATCTACCCCCCTGGCGGTAGATTTCCTCATCGGGTCCGATCAGGCTGATCTGCCGCGGCCGCTGGAGACAGGCGGTTGTTGCTGCGCCGGGAGTTTGTCTGGAGTGGCCGTTGGCCGGACGTGCGCCTGCGAACATGGTGTTGTCCCTCAATGTGTTGAGGGGACTATGGGCATTTGCGAGGGTCCGCGAAATTCGGTTGTACCACTACGGGTTCTTACGTATGCGCATTGCGAAATTGATCGACCCCCACCAGAATATCCACTCCGTCGAGCGGTTTCGGAATGACACAGACACTCGGCGATAGGGCTGGTGGAGGCATGCCGTCGGACAGCAGAACAATCCTGCTGTCAGGGTCCAGCAGCGACCGCCTGGCATCCGCATCGTCGCGGCAGATATCGACATCGACAATCACGCAAATCGACGTCGCCATCATGGCGCGCGCCGCCTGCCATGTCTTGTAGGGTTGAACGCTATACCCTTCGACTCCGAGCGCGAACGCAAGCGAGCGCAACAAGGCATCATCCATGGCAATTGCAACAATGGTCTGTCGTGGCTGCAAGTCGATGTTCCGCTGCTTACGGACAGGAAAAGCCCGCCGCAAACATCGACCTAGCGCTTCGCCGGAGAAACACGCCTTGCTTTAAATCAAGAAAAATCGCGAAGATCGTCAGCTTGGCCCGAAGCCGGCTGCCAATGCCATCCGCACCAGTTCAGGCAGGCTCTTGGCGTTCATCTTGCCCATGACATTGGACCTGTGAACCTCGACCGTCCGCGGGCTGATATCCAGATCATAGGCGATCGCCTTGTTCGGCAGGCCGGCAACCACGGCGGAAAGCACCTGTCGTTCGCGGTCGCTAAGCGTCGCCAGGCGCTCCCGCACCTCTTTGATCGAATCCGTTGGTATTCTCTGGTTGTGCAACTGTCCAGCCGCCCGTCGGATCGCGTCGATGATGACGGTATCTTCAAACGGCTTCTCGATAAAATCGATGGCTCCGGCTTTCATGGCATCGACGGCCATCGGTACATCGCCATGTCCCGTGATCACCAGCGAGGGGATCTTGTTCTGCAGGGACGCAAGGTTCCTGATCAGCTCGACGCCCGTCATATCCGGCATGCGAAGGTCCGTTATCAGGACGGCATCGCGCGCCACGGGCGCAAACTGCAGGAAAGCCGTGGCCGATTCATGGATGCGCACGGCAAAGCCGTTCATCGTCAGCATGAAGGCCAGCGATTTCCGGACCGGTTCTTCGTCATCAACGATATGGACGGTAAAATCATCCTTCGACATGGGCTTCCTTCTCATCATAAGCTGGAAGGGTAAACCGGAAACTCGCGCCTCCGGCAGCAGTATGCGACACGGTCATCGTTCCCCCATGGGCTTCGACGATGCGCTTTGATATGGACAGCCCGATCCCCATGCCGCCGGGTTTGGTCGTCGTGAACGGCTTGAAGAGTTGGGCGGAAATTTCCTCGGGAATGCCGGAGCCGGTGTCCTCGACGGTGACGGCAACTTCGCCAGGAGCGCCCGGTTGCGTCCGGACGATCAGTTCTTTTTCCGCGGCATGTTTCATCGCTTCGATGGCGTTGCGCATGAGGTTCGTCAGTACCTGCTGGATTTGAATGTGATCGACCATCACCATTTCCGCTCCAGGGCGATAGTCGAAAACCGTCCGCACGCCTTTTTCGCGCGAGCCGACCAAGGCCAGCGCGCCTGCTTCCTCGACAAGCTGCCGGATATTCTGAGGCGCCTTGTCGGTCTCGCCTTTCGTGACGAATTCCCGCAAGTGCTTGATGATCTGGCCGGCTCGGAGCGACTGGCTCGCCGCCTCGTCAAGCGCCTCCCGCATCATCGCCGCCGCATCGGTGTCGATACCGCGCAAGAGCCGCGAACAGCCATGGACATAATTGGCAATTGCCGAAAGGGGCTGATTAAGCTCATGGGCGAGCGTCGATGCCATCTCGCCCATCTCGTTCAGGCGCGCCAGTCTCGCCAGTTCGCCCTGGATTTCCTCAAGCCGCGCAGCGGATTCCTCCCGTTCGGTGAGATCCCGCACGAAGCCCGTGAAGAAGGCCTTGTCTCCAGAGCGCATTTCGCCGACGGCAAGCTTCATCGGAAAGGTCGAGCCGTCCTTTCGCCGTCCGACAACCACGCGATCGACACCGATAATGCGCTTCTCGCCCGTCGCCAGATAGCGGTGCATGTAACCGTCATGTTCTTTCCGGTAGGGCTGCGGCATCAAGATCCGCAGGTTCTGCCCGACGGCCTCCTCTTCCGCATATCCGAACTGCCGGACGGCGGCGGCATTGAAGGAAACGATCGTGCCATCCTGCTCGCTGACAATGGTGGCGTCGAGCACGGTATCAAGAATCGTCTTGAGATGCGTCTCCTGCACAGCAAGGGCAATCCCGGCATGTCTCGCGGTTTCGCGCGCACCTCTCAACCCCTCCCCAATCGCCGCAATCGCTATGGCGACGACAAAAAACAGCCCGAGTTCAAGCCACGGCATTTCAGAACTTATGTCCGAACGTGCTTGAAGGAAAATCGCCGTGACGCCTAGAAGGCCTGCGGTCATGAGCGTCGGGGCAAACCCAAGCAACACGGATGCCACCAGAACCGCCGGAAGAAACAGACTGAACGTCCCGGGGCCTACTACGGTGTCGTGCGCGAAAAAGGCAAGGAGAATGGAAAGACAGACGGCCAGAGCGACGATCAGACAGGCGGCTTTTTTAGAGATTTTCGGGATCAGTCTCAGCATAGCTCTGCTCGTCCCGGAGGTACCGTTCCCATGCGGCATCATCGGAAACTACACCCATTGCCAGCGCTTGATTTATTTGCACGAACCGTGCGGACAGGATGTGTGTAGCACGCGAAAAGAGAGAGTGTCCACGCGTGTGATCAACCCGTGGACGCCTCGTCAATCGTCACGCTTGCAGACCCGGAGTTGCCGGACGGAAAACAAAGCTCAAAGGCCGAGTGCAACGACCTCCGCATCGAGCCGCTCCCGCGCTTTCTTGGGGAGTTTCGCAGCCTTGATGACGTCAAGGTTCGCCAGCGCATCATCGACGATGACGACAGCGATCATGCCCATGCCGAAATGCGGCAAGCACTTGATCGCGTAGGCGCCTGGGATGTCGAATGTAACCTTGATGCTTTCATTGACCTTGCCCCTGAACAGGGTTGCTCCCTCGGGGATCAGTCCCTTGACGGCCTCGGCATTGTGGCCCTTGTCGGTCGGAATGAAGGTGATGCTGTCGCCCTTGGCGATCTTGATCCCGGCGGGCTCAAAGACCATCGCGCCGTTCTTGCCCTTGTTGAGCATATGAATTTCGAAGTCGGCAGCGCTGGCGGCAAACGCGAAGGACGCCGCCAAGACAGTGCCGCTGATGATTGATGTGATGAACTTACCCACTGTCATGCTCCTGAACCGGAAGCCGTTCCGGCTTCATCGTGTCGGCGCATGGTGACCGTTCAAGGCTCCGATAGACTTGTCCTAGATCAAACAATCGACCGCCAGGGCTCAATTTTGTTAAGCGCACCCACGGCGGCGATCCCCGAAAAAACTTAAAAAGCCGACGCTTCTCCGATTTGACATTCGGGAAGGGAGGCTAAAGTCCCGAAGCCTTGGTCAGATTGATCTTGAAGCGGTCCCTGCGGCGCTGGTATCGGCGGGTCATCTCGGCCGAGGCGTGACCGAGCTGTTTCTGGACGTACCGCTCATCGACCTCGGCGGAAGAGGCGAGGCCGGCCCGCAGCGAGTGACCGGAGAATTTGAAAGCGCGCTCGATTTCACTCAGATCTCCTCGGACGCCGGCGGCCATTGCAGCACGCTTAACCAGTCGCGCCACCTCCCTGTCGTTCAGCCGCTCGGATCCCACGGCCTTACCCTGGCCCGTGACGCGACGGAAGACAGGGCCATGGGCGAGCCGGGCAAACCTGATCCACGTCTCCATTGCGACGACAGGGCAGGTGGTGTCGGAAGAACCTCGTCCGACTTCGACCTCGCGCCACCCCGTCTTGCCCCTCAGGGTGACAAGCATGCCCACGTCGAAAATCTCGATCCAGCCGCGGCCGTCCTCTGTCTGGTCGGCCTTCAAGTCGAGACCGACGATCTCGGAACGCCGCAGCCCGCCGGCATAGCCGATCAGCAGCATGGCCCGATCGCGTAGACCGCGAAGGGTTCCCCGATCGAGTGTTTCCAGCATGGCGATGATGTCCTCGGCCAGCACCGCTTCCTTTTGCACGGGGGGACGGGCATGGCTGTTGCGGATGCCGGCCATGACCGTGGCTATATGGCGGTCCTTCCGATCGAGCGCGAGGCCACGCTGGGTGTAGTTCCAGGAAAGAGAAGATAGACGACGCTCAATCGTTGAAACGGAGTTCGGCTTGCCTGCTCGCTCGACCGTTCCGGAGGCACAGGCGGTGATGTAAAGCCCGACCGTCTGCGGAACCGGAGGGAGAGGAGAGAGATTGGAGCGCCTGCACCAGGCGGCAAAATGCTTCCAGTCGCTGGCATAGGCTCTGCGGGTGTTGATGGAACTGGCCGCCTCGATATACCCTCGGGCACGATTGGTCAGGTCCTGCAGATGCACCGGCTGGGGAGAGGGCTCACTCGGAACAGGAAGGATCTGGGATTTGTCTTCGGTCGATTGGGAATCATCGGGCATGATCAAGCCGCCTGGACGTCGGTTTGCGAGAAGTCGTTACCTTTGAAGAGCAACGGTTCGCCGGAGGCCTTGGCAAGGGCATAGGCAAAGCAATCGCCAAAATTGAGGCTGGCTTTGTGGCGCCCTTTGCCGAAATCGAGAAAAGCCTGCCGAGCCAGCTCTCCATGCTCAACCGTGACAGGTTCGATGATAATGCCGGCACGGCGGAAGAATGCTTCGGCCTGTCGCATGCCATTGGATCCCAACTGGCTTTCCACCACCATGGACAACTCGACATAATTTGCCACACTGATCCGAGCTGTTTCAGCCTCATGGATACGTTCTACAAAACTTGCTGCTTCGGCCTCACGATAAAGGATTGCGACCAGCGCGGAAGTATCGACAATCATTTCGGGATGCCGTTCTCGTCATAGAGAAAATCGGCGTGATCGACATACGGGCTTTTGACGTGGGCGGCGGCGCGGTCGGCGATCGCCAGCAGTTCCTCGACAGTCGCACGACCTTTTCGGCGTTCCAGCTTGGCAAAACGCTCACGCAACGCTTCGGTCACGACGCGGGTCATGCTTTCTCCCGTGGCATGGGAGATTGCCTGGGCCAGACGATGGGCTTCCGGATCCTTGATGCTAAGGCTCACTTCTGGTGACTTTCGTCTAGAAAAAAATCGAATTTTCTAGATTTCTACACGGAGACCTGATCCTGTTCAAGAACTCAGTACAAAGTCCGATGGGGATGAAGACCTCAAAGCCTTAGCGCATGCGACGAACACGCGACCATGAGGCATCTGCGGGATTGCAATGGCTGTCACGCCTGCCGGAACAGGACGAGACAGCCATTGCCGAGTGCGGTTGTAAAGTTCCGGCGTCCGGTAAACCGCGTATATCTGGCCGGCGCAGACGTCAGAACAGGAAGTCAGATGCCGAGAGTTCGGCAGGCTTGATATCGACGAGAAGGATCGTGCTGAGTTCGCCGTCGATGGACACCAGCGTATCATTGCCGGACGCCGAGAAGGTCAGCCCGCCAAAGTTTGCGTTGTCGATATAGATCGTGTCGGAACCGACTTCGAAATCTTCGATGCGGTCATAGCCGAATGTATCCAGGAACGAGAATTGGTCGGCGCCACTCCCGCCAAGCAGGCTGTCATTGCCGGTGCCGCCGATGAACGCATCGTTGCCACTCCCGCCGACGAGGATATCGTCGCCCTGATCCCCTGAGAGAAAATCTGCACCCTCGCGACCATCGAGACTGTCGGCTCCCTGACCGCCGACCAGATAGTTTACGGCCTGGTCGCCATCGAGCGTATCGCCGAAGGCGCTGCCGAGCACCTGTTCTATACTGCTAAGGCTATCCCCCTGCGCATCGCCTCCCGAACCAAGACCGGCGGCCAGATCGACGGACACGGCCGAAGCACTGGCCTGATAGGATGCCGTATCGTGACCGGCACCGCCATCGAGGATATCGCCGCCGCCGCCGCCAGTGAGCGTGTCGTGACCGGCGCCGGCTATCAGCATGTTGGACGCGGCATCGCCGCTCAGCGTGTCGCCCCGCGCGGAGCCGACGACATTCTCGATGTCCTCATAGATGTCGCCGGACGCTCCGTGACCGGTCGCAAGATTGACCACGACCCCCGATATTTCGCCGGCATAGGTGACCGTATCGATGCCAGACCCGCCATCGATGAAGTCGGCCCCGGCGCCGCCGTCGATGAGATCATCGCCGTTGCCGCCATGCAGGATGTCGTTACCACCGTTTCCATGGAGCACGTCGTTTCCCCCAAGGCCAAAGAGCTGATCTCCCGACGATGCGCCGATCAACGTATTGCGGGCTCCGTTGCCGGTACCGGCGAAGCTGCCGGCACCGTCCTTGGTCAGGTTTTCGGCAAATTCTCCAAGGGTAAAGCTGTTCAGGGTGGTGACCACTGTATCGGTTCCACCGAGGGCGGCTCCGTTTTCGATGACCTGGTCGCCGGCATTGTCGACGAAGTAGGTGTCGTTCCCCTTGCCGCCGATCATATAGTCGGCGCCGGTGCCACCGTGGAGGACGTCCAGGCCGTCATTGCCAATCAGAAGATCGTTGCCGGCAAAGCCATAAAGCTTGTCATTGCCGGCGTTGCCAAACAGCTTGTTGACGAGATCGTTGCCGCGCAGGGTGGCGCCGTCTGTCGTGACGATCTCGCCGTTCTCGACATAATCGCCAAGCGTGTAATAACCCAAGCCGACCTTCACCATGTCGGTTCCCTGGCCCGTCTTCTCGACCACCAGATCGCTGCTGCTCCGCACGATATAACTGTCACTGCCCCAGCCGCCGGCCAGCGTATTCGCTCCCGTGCCGCCATCAAGAACATCGTCGCCGGAGCCGCCATAGAGCGAATCCGTGCCTCCACCGCCAAAAAGCTGGTCGTGCCCGTTGCCGCCGTCGAGCGTATCATTGCCGGTTCCGCCGTAGAGACGGTCATTGTCGAGACCGCCGTAGAGGACGTCCTGCCCGGCGCCGCCGACAAGGATATCGTCGCCGTTCATGCCATAGAGGCGATCGTCCCCGCTCAGGCCGTCGATCTGGTCATTGCCGCCGTAGCCGTAGATCAAGTCCGTAGCATTGAGATGTCCGATCAGCTTGGTGCCGTTGACAGCCGTGTCAGCGGCTTCTGTTCCATGTATTGTATAAGCCATGTTAATAGTCCTGCTTTCATGATTTTGTTGTGCGGCGACAGATATCCTGCCTCGGGATGAGGTGGCTTTTTCCATTCGCCATCTGATAAGGAATTCGGATCCCTTCAGCTTTTTGCCGATCCGATCCGATGTCTCCGTTAGTCCTTAGAGCCACGTTGCTAGCGGGGAATGCGCGTCGCGCCATCAAGCGGGAGAACGGCCGGAGCCCGGCGCGAAATAGCCATTGCAGTTTCGATCCCGTCCCGGGTCAGGCCGATATCGAGGAGCAGGTGATCATCCTTCGCCTGGAGTTCACGGATATGCCGCAACCGCAATGCTTGCTCGTCGGTCAGGCTGAAATACCCAAGCACAACTCGGATAACTCCATACAAACCCTGATGTAGATCGCAGACAATTCCATTTATTATTCCCGATGAATTCTCATTCGACGTATTTTGAATTTTATTTTCCTTCAGGTCTAGATGACCTTTACATGACAGCATGCTCATTATTGATCCTCCAATATCAAAAATACCTACATTTCCGCGGAAAAACACGAACCGACCTTGGTCGGTAGGGGTTTATTCGTCGCTGGAAAGGGCTTTACAGAATACCTTTGTTCTCGTAAAATGAATAATATAGAATATAATAATCTTGAAATGAGAACGATGGAACTTTCCGATCTCCGTGTATTCCGCACCGTCGTCGAAGCTGGCGGAATCACTCGCGCAGCCGAACGCCTGCACAGGGTCCAGTCCAACGTGACGACGCGGATCAAGAAGCTCGAAGATGACCTCGGCGTGGAATTGTTCGCGCGCGAGGGGAAGCGGCTGCATCTGACGTCGGCCGGAACGCTGCTTTTGACCTATGCCGAACAGATGCTGGTGCTGGCGGAGCGGGCACGGGAAGCCGTGACGGAGGAAACGCCTCGCGGACTTTTGCGTCTCGGCGCAATGGAAAGTACGGCGGCTGTCCGTTTGCCGAGGCCGTTGACGGCGCTGCACAGGCTCTACCCGGAGATCAATGTCGAATTGCGCACCGGGGCAAGCCGTCAGTTGACGCAGCAGGTGCTGGCCGGCGAACTCGACGCGGCGTTGATTGCCGGGTTCGTCAACGATCCCCGACTTGAGGTATTGCCGACATTTGCCGAGGAGCTGGTGGTCGTGGCCAATGCGACCCATGGGCGGATCGCGCAGCCGTCGGATGTGAAAAATCGGGCGATTCTTGCCTTTCGCGCCGGTTGCCATTACCGGCAAAGGCTTGAGGACTGGTTCGCCAAAGACGGTGTGCCGGTAGAGCGGATTGTCGAGGTTGCCTCATACCACGCGATTCTCGGATGTGCGGCGGCGGGGATGGGTGTGGCAATGGTCCCGCGCAGCGTTCTTGATGGCTACGCAGAACGCGCGCAACTGAGCCTGCATGATCTCGACGACACTTTCAGGCTTGCGCGCACCTCGATGATCTGGCGCAAGGATGTGTCGCGCGTCAAGATAATGGCCCTGGGCAACCTGCTGACCCCGGATTTCGCCGGCACCGAAAACGTTGCAGAGAAGCATCACGTGGCGTGACGAGGCGCAAGAGCGACAACGACTGACTCACACAGACAATGCCGTCATCTTGCCTGCCCCGAGGTGCCCATCAGTTGTTCGACGCGGGCGGCGATCATCCGATGGCGGCACAGATGTCGCGGACGGCGTCCGCATTCCGTTGTAATGTCGGGATTTCCAAGGCTTGAAGAGGTCTTCGCCAGTCGCATGCCAAACAGGGGCCGGCAAAAAAGTCGGCCGACGAATAACATTCGTTGACACGCCAAGGGCAAGGCGGCTTTGTATTGCTCCAATCCCTTATTGCGAAGGACGGTCATGCGGGTTGGTCTTTTTGCTGTGGGGCGTCTGAAGGCGGGTCCGGAGAAGGATCTCGCGGCGCGTTATCTGGACCGGTTTTCGAAAGCCGGCCCCGCAATCGGCCTGGAGTTGTCGCGCGTCGTGGAAGTGGCGGAGAGCCGCGCTTCAAGCGTCGACACCCGCAAGAAAGAAGAGGCCGTCCTTCTCGAAAAATCACTTGGCGAAAGCAGCCTGCTGATCCTGCTGGACGAGCGCGGTAAGACCATGGATTCGGAAGGCTTTGCAAATCTCCTTGCAGCGTTTCGCGACAGCGGCAAGCGCGATTTGATGGTAGCAATTGGCGGTGCCGACGGGTTGGATCGCGCGCTTCACGAAAAGGCTGATGCCGTCATCTGTCTGGGCAAGATGACATGGCCTCACCAACTGGTGCGAATTCTGATCGCCGAGCAACTTTACCGCGCCGTCACCATTTTATCCGGTCACCCCTATCATAGGGTCTAGATCCGCTGCCACGCACTGTTAGGTTTGCCAAATACGCCATCCAGATGCCTTATTTTGCGGGGATGGCTGTTTGCGGCAAGACCCAAATCAGCTTAGGGTCTTGCCGGGGCGGATCGACAATGGCGGCTTTCAAGACAGAGCGGAGTAGGGGCAGGTCGGCGACAGCCGGACGCGTCCGCATGTCTATCACCGCTCTTGTTTTAAGTCTTGTCTGGGCAGGCCATGGTGATGCGCAGTCCTCGGGAGCGCCGGAGGCGATGCCCGCGGAGGCAGATGCGCAGGCCGATCCTGCGACAGGTCTGGCGGTGCGGCGCGACAGCACGCGTCGAGAGCTTGAGTCCCTGTCCGCAACCATTACCCTGTCAAGGGAACGCGCGGCTGCGCTTCAGGCCGATATGGAAGAGCTGGAAAAGACCAGCGTAACGCTACGATCCGCGATCGTAGAATCGGCAGCCAAACGCAAGGCGCTGGAACAGCAAATCGTCGAGGGCGAGGAAAAGCTGACGGCCCTCAGGACGCGGGAAGACGCGGTCCAGACCTCCTTGCGCGCGCGAAGGGGCGTTCTGGCCGAAGTGCTCGCCGCACTGCAACGCATGGGCCGCAATCCACCCCCGGCACTCCTGGTCACCCCGGAAGACGCGCTGGGTTCAGTTCGCAGCGCCATCCTGCTGGGTGCCGTCGTGCCCGGCATCCGCCATGAGACCGAAAATCTGGCAGCCGACCTCAAGGCATTGTCAGGCGTAAGACGGGACATCACGGCCCAGCGGCAGGCACTCGGCGATGACATGACGGCCCGCCTCGAGGAAGAGCGGCGCATGACCATGTTGATCACCGAAAAACAGAAGCTGAAGCAGCGCAGCGCCACAGAACTCGTTGCGGAGCAGCGCAAGGCGGAACAACTGGCCACCCAGGCGACGAGCCTGCAAGGCCTGATCGGTTCGATCGAGACCGAGATCGCTTCCGTGCGTGACGCCGCCGCAGCCGCAAAGGCCGAGGAAGAGAAACGCCGCCAGATGACGGAAGCCCAGCGCGAGCAGGCTCGCGAACTGGCAAAAAGCGTCACGCCCGACAAAAACCGCATTGCGCCCGCATATCCCTTTTCGGACCTGCAGAAAAAACTGGTCTTGCCGGTCGCAGGCACGGTTCTGCGCCGCTTCGGTGATGCCGATGGAACCGGACACGCGCTGCAAGGCATGATGCTGGAGACCAGCGCAGAGGCCTTGGTGACGGCCCCCTCGGACGGATGGATTGTCTTCGCTGGCGCGTTCCGCAGCTACGGCCAGATGATCATACTCAATCCCGGCGATGGCTATCATGTCGTGCTCTCGGGGCTGGACAACATTGCGGTACAACAGGGGCAATTCGTCGTGGCTGGCGAACCCCTCGGGATAATGGGTAACAAAAGAGTGGCCAGCGCAGCCGCATTGGCGCTGGCAACAGAACGTCCAACGCTTTACATTGAATTTCGAAAAGACGGAAAACCGGTTGATTCCCGACCGTGGTGGACCGCAGCAGATACCGGAAAGGCACGCAATGATTCGTAGAACGTCACTTGTTCTGGTCGGGGCACTCATGGGTGCAGCGGCCACAGGCGTTGTATATTCCTCCATTGTCCCCGCTGTCGCGGCAAACCCGTCGACCTATCGCGAATTGTCGATTTTCGGGGATGTGTTCGAGAGGGTGCGCGCCCAATATGTCACGCCACCGCAGGACGACAAGCTGATCGAGAACGCCATCAATGGCATGCTCTCGTCGCTCGATCCCCATTCCAGCTACATGAACTCGACCGATGCCGAGGATATGCGCACTCAGACCAAGGGTGAATTCGGCGGGCTCGGTATCGAGGTCACCATGGAAGATGATCTCGTCAAGGTGACGAGCCCAATCGACGACACACCTGCCGCCAAAGCCGGTGTTCTTGCCGGCGACTTCATTTCCAAGATCGATGGCCAGGATGTCCGCGGTCTGAAGCTCGAAGAAGCCGTCGATAAGATGCGCGGCGCGGTCGGCAAGCCGATCAAGCTGACGATTCTGCGCAAAGGGGCCGAAAAGCCGATCGATTTGACGATCGTGCGCGATATCATCGCGGTGCGTGCCGTCAAGTTCAGGGTCGAGGGCGACATCGGCTATCTCCGCGTCATCTCCTTTACCGAGAAGACCTATGACGATTTGAAAAAAGGCATTGAAAAGATCAAGGCCGAAGTTCCCGCTGACAAGCTGAAGGGCTATGTCCTGGATCTGCGCCTCAACCCGGGCGGTCTGCTTGACCAGGCGATCAACGTGTCCGACGCTTTCCTGGAACGCGGCGAAGTCGTTTCCACCCGCGGCCGCAATCCGGACGAAACCCGCCGCTTCAACGCCACGGCGGGCGATTTGACTGATGGCAAGCCGGTGATCGTGCTTGTTAACGGCGGCTCGGCTTCGGCTTCCGAAATCGTTGCCGGTGCCCTTCAGGATTTGAAGCGCGCCACCGTTCTGGGGACACGCTCCTTCGGCAAGGGCTCGGTTCAAACCATCATCCCGCTTGGCGAAGCTGGTGCTCTTCGTCTGACGACAGCGCTCTATTACACACCTTCGGGCAAGTCGATCCAGGGTACCGGCATCTCGCCGGACATCAAGGTCGAGCAGCCGTTGCCGCCGGAGTTGCTGGGTAAGGTCGAAACCACGAGCGAGTCCAGCCTGCGCGGGCATATCAAGGGCCAGAACGAAAATGAAGAGGGATCAGGCTCCGTCGCCTACGTGCCGCCGGAAACCAAGGATGACCTTCAGCTGAACTATGCGTTCGATCTGTTGCGTGGCAAAAAATCGGATGCGGCTTTTCCGGCCAATCCCCAGAAAGCCGAACTGAAGCAGTAACGCTCCGCAAGGACGCGACCGCCTCGTTCTTCGCCGCTCGGTTTTGCCGGGCGGCGGTTTTGTAAGAGCAGCCTTCAAGTTCCTCTTTTTTCTTCCCTCCGTTCGTCAGAGGCCCCCTTGGGAACAGATCTCAACGCACCTCTTGGTCAGAACCGCAAGTCACCCACTCCCCCCCGCTCCCGCTTTTCCGTGGGGAAGGGCTTGTTCGCTCTTGGCGCCATTGGATTGATCGTGGTCTCCGCATGGGTGGCGTTCCGCCCGACCGGACTGATTGAACCCGCGCCTCAGACGATTGCCGATGCGAGCCCGCCCGAAGAGCTTGGAGAAAAGGCCGGCCCAGTCGAGAACTTGGCAAACAGGCCCCAAACAAGCGGACCGCTTTCCGGCGCCAATGTCGAAAAGACAGTGAACAGTGACGGCTCGATCGTCACGAAATTTTCACCGCAACGCCGCGATGGCGATGGGCCGGCCTTTATCGAGGTCGGCCGCACCCGAGGGCAGGACCCACGCCTTGCCGCCGTTCCGAACGATATGTTGCTGGAAGATGCCCCGGAAGGGCGACTGCCGATCATTGCATCCGACGGCTTTCGGCCTCTGGATCAATATGCGCGGCCCTGGTCCGGAGCCCGCGGCACGCGTATCGCGCTGGTGATCGGCGGGCTCGGACTGAGCCAGACCGGCACGCAGAAAGCCCTGCAGGAACTGCCGCCGGAAATGACTCTGGCCTTCGCCGCAACCGGCAACAGCCTCCAGCGCTGGATGCAGGAGGCGCGGCGCAAGGGCCATGAAATCCTGCTGCAGATTCCATTCGAGCCATTCGACTATCCGGCGAACGATCCAGGCCCGAATACGTTGCGGGTCGATGCCGGCTCCAAGAAAAACCTGTCGGCATTGCACACCTCGCTCGCAAAGATCTCCAATTACACCGGCATCATGAATTTTCTGGGCGGTCGCTTTCTCGCGGATGCGGATGCACTTGAGCCGATCATGCGCGACATTGGACGGCGTGGCCTGTTGTTCCTGGACGATGGCACGTCGGCGCGATCGCTTACAGGCACGCTGGCGGAAGCGATCGGGGTTCCCTACGGCTTTGCCGATATGGTCGTGGATACCGAGTTGGATCGAACGGCAATCTTGAAGAAGCTCGACGAACTCGAACGCGTCGCACGCCGCAACGGCAGTGCGATCGGCGTGGCGTCAGCCTTCGACGAAAGCGTTGCGGCAATCGCTCAATGGACGGGCGAAGCCAGCGGACGCGGAATAGAATTCGTCGGCGTTTCCGCGCTGGTCAAAGATCCGCAGCAGCAATAATGTTGGTCGGCTGACACGGAACCTGACAAGCCAAGCGATGGACGGAAAGCATGAGCAAAAACAAGACAGGATCGAACAGTGTCAAAGCTGAAAACCTGCCCTACCGCCCCTGTGTCGGCATCATGGTGTTGAACAGCGATGGGCTTGTCTGGGCGGGGCGGCGCATTCCGATCGGCAATTCCGAATATGATGGTTCGGCGCAACTGTGGCAGATGCCGCAGGGGGGAATCGACAAGAATGAAGATCCGCTGAAAGCCGCCTACAGGGAGCTCTACGAGGAAACGGGGATGACATCCGTATCGTTCCTTGCAGAAGCTCCTTCCTGGATCAATTACGACCTGCCGGATCACCTGATGGGTATCGGCCTCAAAGGCAAGTATCGCGGACAGACACAGCGCTGGTTCGCCTTCCGCTTCGAGGGGGATGAGGCGGAGATCGCCATCAACCCGCCGCCGGGCGGTCACGATGCGGAGTTCGACGAATGGGCATGGAGACCGATGCACGAGCTTCCGGACCTGATCGTCGCTTTCAAGCGCAAGGTCTATGAAGAGGTCATTCAGGCTTTCGCCCATCTCGCGGACAACAGCGAACATCAACCGCACCCCGAAGCTGGTGCTTAAAAGGGGATCGGGCGAGAAATTCTGCCCGATCCCTGCTATGTCTTGTGCAACGCCGTAAAAGCAATGCCCGCAACAGACGCGGTTGAAAGTGTAAGTGTGGTGAAGCCGGTGACGGCAATTTTTGAGTGGCCGGGAGCCATGGGAATCGCGCCGCAGAGACTGCCGGTCGTTATGATGCAACCTTTGGGAACCACAGCCGTCAAGGCATTTGCAAAAGCAACGAACGGGGCAAGCGGATCATTGTTGGGATGTTTTCCCGGCCCTTCGAAGACCACGTCACCATTCAGAGTGACGGTCAGCGGCAAGGATAGTCCAGGCTCAAGAACCTCTCTACCAAGCGTCTCGCCAACAACGTAACCCGTATTGCCAAGACGGTCGGCAAGAAACAGCAATGCCGGCGATGTGTTGCCATTGTCGAGACGATGACCGAGAAACTCGACGCCGGAATGGATGTCACCGATATAGGGCTTAAGGGTCTCGCGGGTGTAAGGCTGATCGCCTGCCGGCGGCAGATCGTCAGCAAGAGAGAAGCATATCTCCACTTCCAGCGCGTCAATAGCCGGACGTTCGAATTGAGCCGTGCCGCCGCCGTCAGAAACAGTTATATGAGCCATGGGCGCAGAAACGGACGTGCCATCCGGGCGAATGGCAATCTTGTACCCGGCTGGCAACCAGCCGTTCAACGCAAGCGTTTCGTTTTGAACCGTTACTGCCTCGATCGCGCTGCGTGGCTGGAAGAGCGTGCCGCTCGCAAGACGAACGCCCGACCTGTCGGCATCGGAAAGCTGGCGGGCCAAATCGAGAGTCTCGGTCATCGTCTTCTCCTCCGGTTCGTACTGGTTCGACCATAAAGACGATGGAAAGAAAACCCCCTCGAGACGATTTTAAGAACATGTTTCGTGATCGAATCCGGGCGGATCCTAACAGAACAGTGAGATGAATAGAGGCGATCCCTCTGCTATGGACTGCTGAAGAGGTTCCTTTCTTAGCCTCATCATCCCTGACGAAATCAATAAAAAAGATGCCAGGGAGTGATGAATGCCCTGCTTAATTCCTGCTCATGCTCTTTCTCGCGATCCGACGTAACGGATGAACTCTTGTGGGGCGTGGTAGTCTCCGGCTTCGCCTTATCTTGTCCAGCCGCCCTAAGGTAACCAAGCGTCATTCCACCGTGATAGAACATTTTTCGGTCTCCGCTTCCATTGCAATGCGACCAATTGGCCACCTCACAATTTTGCCGCATTTCAGCGCGCCGTCAATAGTCTATTGATCTAATATGGAATGGTTGCGATTACGATCATTCGCAGAGAGGCAAGGGAAAGGCCTGCCCAGAGGAGGGACAGGCCTTGATAGTAAAGATTATTCGGCTTCGTTGGCTGGCGCCGCGTTGAGCTGGCCATATTTTTCGGCACCGATCTTGTTGAAAAGATCAATCTGCGTTTCGAGGAAGTCGATGTGACTTTCCTCGTCCATGAGCAGTTCTTCGAACAGTTTCATGGAGACATAGTCTCCTGCCGCATGACAGACGTCGCGAGATTTTTTATAGGCCGCGCGGGCATCATACTCACCGGCCAGATCGGCTTCCAGAACCTCCTTGACATTCTGGCCGATGCGCAGCGGTGCGAGTGTCTGCAGATTGGGATGACCTTCGAGGAAGATGATACGTGCGATCAGCTTGTCGGCATGATGCATTTCCTCGATGGACTCGGCCCGCTCCTTCTTGGCGAGGAGCGTGTAGCCCCAATCGTCCAGAAGTCGGTAATGCACCCAATACTGATTGACAGCACCGAGTTCGAGGAAAAGGGCTTCGTTAAGCCGCTCGATGACTGTTATGTCGCCTTTCAAGATCCGCTCTCCTGTTTTCTTCGTGGAATTGTTTGAGGCGGTTCATGAAATCAAATATCTGGTCATCCGTCGAGTGGCGATGAGCGTGATATTGCTCCGTTGTACGGATAATGATGTCGACGACATTGGGAAAACAGCCGCAGCAACGACCGCGCTTCTGCATGGCATGATAGACTTTTGCCGGAACGATAAGCTGCCAACAATCCTCATCGAGAAGCTCGATGATCGTGTTTTCAATATCCTTGTCGGTGATGAAATTGCAGCTACAGACCAGCATTTCATGTGTCCATCATAGTCAACGCACTGAATTCGCATCATAAAGCAAAACCGGATGTTTACTGTCAACAAAAAATTCGCCTCGACCTTCGCGACTGATTTTAGAAGAATTCTAAACATGACGAAAGATGTCGTCTTTTCATTATGTTATCCGTTGCCGGTCTTTGCATGCTATCAAAACACCCCGTTCAAATTTCCTTGATCCTAAAGGATTGAGCATTCTAGCTGAGGCGGTTGAACAAGGTCAGTGAAAATTTCTCCCTTTTGGCATGACTTGCGCCGTCTCAACGATTGTCTGCTCGTCCCGTCTGACGAGCGGCATCCGATCTTGTGGAAGGAGGTTTCGCTTCTGCCGGTGATCGCCGGTGGGCCGCAACACTTCGTCGGATCGTGCGTTGGCGCCGAAGCCGCGCGCTTCCTTCTGCAGGATACCGAGCATGCCGGTCATGTCCTCGATATGGCTGACCACCACATGAATCACCCCGCTTTCACTCTGTAACCGTCCGTTAATCTTGACCAGCCGAGCCCCCATGACGATAGGCCGGTATTTCTCGAACATTCTTTTCCAGACGATGGCATTGGCTACTCCGGTCTCATCCTCGATCGTCATGAAGATGACGCCTTTTGCCGTTCCGGGACGCTGGCGCACGAGTACGAGGCCGGCGACGGTGACAAACCGGCCACTTTGAACCCTGCCGAGATGCTGGTTGGTGATGATGCCCTGCTTCGAGAGCCTTTCCCTGAGGAACGATACGGGATGCGCTTTCAGGGAAAGGCTGAGATATCGATAATCGTTGATAACCTGCTCGCCCATCAGCATTTCGGGCAAAGCGACGTGCGGTTCCGCCTGAAGGTCGGCATGGTCGGCCCGGTCGAAGAGGGGCAGGCGCTCGGCTCCGCTTTTTGGGTCCAGCGCCTTGACGGCCCAGAGCGCTGCGCGCCGGTCGAGCCCAATCGAGCGGAAGGCGTCCGCATCGGCCAGCCGCTCGATAACCGCCCGGCTAAGACCCGAGCGCAGCCACAGATCCCGCACCGATCCGTAACCTTCACCCCGCCGGGCGGCAAGCTGTTCCATCTCCTTCTCATTCAGCCCTTTCACCAGTGAGAATCCCAGACGGATCGCCTTGGTCGATCTGATCACCTCGCGCATCTCCGCATGACGCGGGTGGATAGTGTTCTTGTCGAAGGCCGGCATGCCTTCGAGAGCTGAATCCCAGTTCGAAATATTGATATCGACGGGGAGAATTGTTACGCCATGTTCACGCGCATCCCGCACCAATTGGGCTGGGGGGTAAAACCCCATCGGTTGGGAATTCAGCATCGCCGCACAAAAAACATCCGGATAATAGGTTTTGAACCAGGACGAGGCATAGACGAGGGATGCGAAGGAGGCGGCATGGCTCTCGGGAAACCCATACTCGCCAAAACCTTCGATCTGGCTGAAACAGCGTTCCGCGAATGCGCGTTCATAGGGATGGCGGGGATTGTTGACCATGCCCTCGATCATGCGGGCCTTGAAATTGCTGACCTCGCCTGTTCTTCGAAATGTGGCCATGGCACGCCGCAGTTTATCGGCTTCCGCCGGGGAAAATCCGGCAGCCGTTATGGCGATCTGCATGGCCTGTTCCTGAAACAGCGGCACGCCGAGTGTGCGATGCAGAACCTCCCGCAATTCCTCGCTTGGATAGTCCACGGCATCGGGGTTCTGCCGCCGTTTCAGATAGGGATGCACCATATCGCCCTGGATGGGGCCAGGCCGAACGATCGCCACTTCGATGACCAGATCGTAGAATTTGCGCGGTCTCAGACGCGGCAGCATGCTCATTTGCGCCCGGCTTTCGATCTGGAAAACGCCGATCGTATCGGCGCGGCAAATCATGTCGTAAACCGCAGCCTTCTGCTCCTCATAGATTTCCGCCAGCGTCTTTGGCTCGTGGTAGTGGCTCTCAAGAAGCCGGATGGCCCGGGCAAGACAGGTGAGCATGCCGAGCGCCAGAACGTCGATCTTCAGAATATTAAGCGTATCGAGATCGTCCTTATCCCACTCGATCATGAAACGACCCTCCATTGCCGTGTTCATGATCGGCACGACCTCGTCGAGGCGATCGCGGGTAATGACGAAACCGCCGACATGCTGCGAGAGATGGCGCGGCGCACCCATCAAAAGCCCGGCATAGGTCAGCACACGCTGCGTCACCGGGTCCGCCATGTCGAGACCGGCGGCCTTGGCCTGCTCCTCTGAAAAAGACTCCGTCCACCATCCCCAGATCGAGCTCGCCAGAGCCGATTGCACGTCCTGCGAAAGCCCGAAGGCCTTGGCAACTTCCCGGCCTGCCGAACGGGCACGATAGCTGATGATCGCAGCTGCAATGCCCGCATGCTCTTTCGTGTAAGTCTCGTAGATATATTCGATTACCTCCTGCCGCCGCTCATGCTCGAAATCCACATCGATATCCGGCGGCTCGTCACGGTCTTTTGATAAAAAACGATCAAACAGAAGTTGGAATTTCTCCGGATCCACCTCGGTAATACCAAGACAGAAACAGACCGACGAATTGGCTGCAGAGCCGCGTCCCTGACAGAGAATATTCCTGCTGCGGGCGAATTTCACCAGCTTGTGAACCGTCAGAAAATAAGGTTCGTATTTCTTCTCGTGAATGAGGGAAAGTTCATAGGCGAGCTGGCGTTCCACTTTCTCCGGAATACCCTGCGGATAACGTGCGGCGGCGCCTTGGCGGACAAGCCGCACCAGGGTCTCCGCCGCCGTTTGCCCGTCTTCCGCTTCTTCCGGATATTGGTGACTCAACTCGTCGAGGCTAAAAGATAGCCGACGAAAGAACTTGCGGCTATTTTCGATGGCACCGGGATAGTCGCTGAAAATGCGTGTCATTTCAGTCGGAGTCTTCAAATGCCGCTCGGCATTTGCCTGCAGCTTGAAGCCCGCCTGCGCGATGGTGACATGCTCGCGGATCGCCGTCACCACATCGGCCAGGGGCCTATACCGCGGGTCATGATAGAGCGCATCATTGGTCGCCAGAAGCCGGACACCGGCTTTGCCCGCAACGGCTGCGCGGGCCGCAAAATCATGCTTGTCAAAACCATCGTAGCGCGGCGAAAGCCCCAGATAAAGGCGCTGTCCTGCATGTCTCTGAAGCGTGTCGAGCAACTGCTCCAACCCATCCGCCGCAATCCTTGACGTGTCTTGCATGACGACAAGCTGAAGCTCCGCCTGCCATTCGATGAGGTCGGCGAGCATAAGCGTGCACTCGCCTTTGCGCGACCGCAGGTTTCCCGTGCTGAGCAAACGGCAAAGATGTCCCCAGCCACGCCGGTTGCGCGGATAGGCGAGAATGTCGGGCGTGCCGTCAGCAAAGACCAGTCGAGCCCCTGGCTGGAATGCATAATGTTCGTATTTTGCCTTGCTATGGGCACGCACGACGCCGGCAACCGTATTGCAATCGGCAATGCCCAGACCGCCAAGGCCGATTTTCTTGGCATAAACCACCATCTCCTCGGCGGGCGAGGCCCCCTGAAGATAGGAATAATTGGTGCGGGCACCGAGTTCGAAAAAGATCGGGTTCTCTGTCATGCAAAGATCCCGTGCATGAACCATTGTGGATGAGGATTTTCGGTGTAAAACCCGTTGCGAAACAGCCAGAAGCGATAGCCGTCAGCATCTTCGACCCGGAAATAATCCCGCGTCGATGCTTTTTCCCCGTCGATCCACCATTCCGGCGCAATGCGCTCGGGACCTTCTGCCCGTTTCACCCGGTAAAGCGTCCGGCGCCATCGGAAATGTTCGGGTGCGCCGTCCGGCACCTCGGCTGCCGAAACATCCACCGGTTCCGGATGGCGAAAGAGCCGCAAAGGCCGGGCAGACGGCAAATGCGCCGTGGGTCCCAGGCGGAAAGGCTGCCGGTTTAGCGTCAACTGCGCGATGTCGCTCAAGCAGTCTAATGCTTCGGCACGCTCCGGGACATGGCTGTCCGCCAATACCGGCATCGACAGACAATGCGGGCCAAGTCGGGCAGCGACGCGATCTGCAAAGACGGCAAGCGACAGGCTCTTATCGGGCGCTCCTGAGAAATCATCCTGAATCTGGCGGAAATATTCACTTTTCAAAACGGAGAGCCGCAGGAGTTCAAATCCGAATCCTGCATCCAGCTCATCATGGACCGCCTGCAACCGCTCCCGATAGAGGTTGGCGATGCGCTCCGGATCCCGCAGAGGCGCCGATGTGGCGGCCTGAATTCGGAACACCTTGCCATCGACCCGAAAGAGCAGCAGTTCGAACAGCCGTCCGCCTTCGGCACGCTCTTCCAGGCCGTCTTTCAGCCGCCTAGCCAATTGCAAGGCAAGACCCAGAATATCCTCTTCTCCCTGAATCGGCTCCGCGAGACGCCGTTCCGCCGAGAGATCCGCAACTGGCAGGCGCGGAGACAAGGCTTCCTCCTCGAGGCCCAGCGCCTGATCGAGCCTTAAAAGCAGTTGCGGACCAAAACGCCGGGCAAGGGGGGCACGCGGCGCATGCAGGATATCGCCGACCAGCTTGAGGCCGACCCGCGCCAGCGCCTCGACCATGCCGGCAGGGAGCCGCAGGCAAGACAGCGAAAGAGGAAGCAAAACCCGTTCCGCATCATCGGGGTCTATGATCTTCTGTGCCCCGAAGCGGGCCATGGCCCAGGAAAGGCCGGCTGCGGAAGAGACAGCGCCGCGAGCCTGAATTCCCAAATGCCAAAGCCGTGAAACGAGATCGTCGAGAAGCGCTTTTTCTCCGCCATGCAAATGAGAACAGCCGGAAATATCGAGGAAAAGGCCATCGGCTCCGTCGAGCGCGACAAGCGGTGTATAGCGGTCGCACCAATCGGCCAGTCCCTCCAGAAAGCGACGATCCTTGGCCAGGTCGGCGGGGATCACGTCGATGCCCGGCAGCATGGCGCGCGCTTCGGCAATGCCCTGTCCGAGCTTCAACCATGACGTTTCGGCCAACCTGTCCAACGCGACGATCCGCATCGCATTCATGATCTGGCCTGAAAAGACGATCGGGGGATGATCAGGACGCCCTTTGGAAAGCCATTGGTTCCCCCACCGGATCCGGGCGATCCTGTCGGATGGAAGATAAGGAAAGACGAGCGACAGGATGCGATGATTCTGTCCCAGAGGTAATTGTGTTTGGGGAGAGCTGTCGAAAGCGGCGGTCATGGGCGTTCCATTCCACAAAGATATCCGAAGAAGACAGGACCCTGCTTTTTTCGGCGGTGACGGAGAAGACCGGGTTGCCGATGCTGCCGAAAAGCGCGGAACCATCAGGAAGCAGCCGGAAAGAGGAGGGCGCGGGGCGCACGAGAAGCCGGAAAGGCGCGCTGCTTGCTTCTTCCTCTCCAGCTTGGCGCAGCAGCAGAAAAGGAAGCTCGCCGGCTCGGGCACGGACATGAAGGCGACGGCTTTCACTCAACCCGAATCCTGACGGGTTTCCCCTGATTTCAAGGATCACGGCCGCAAAACCCGCAAGGTTGAGCGCTGTTTCGGCGATCCATAGAGCCTCCTCCAACGTGCGGGGATTTGCGAACAAAACCCGGCCGCAATCCAGTCCATAGGCCTGCAAACCGACGGCATAGGGATGACCGGCTTCAGAGGCCGCCATGGGTTGGCCGATCCATAGGACAGGTGACAAGGTCTCGCCTCGTTCTTGCGCAGCGCGGCAAAGCACCGCAAGGCCGAGCACGAAACCTGCTGCTGCACCCGCGTCGCGGGTTTGGCCGGCGCGGATCTCCGTAAGCCCCGCAAGCGGCAGGCCACCTCCCAGAATAAAATCCAGTTGGTCTATTCCGAGCGGCAGCACCCTGCATTTTTGGCTCTCCTGCGACTGGTTGCGGAATCCTGATTTGTCCGGCTTTCTGACCGAGCGGACCAGCCCGGGGAGATCCTCGTTTTCGATGCGTGAAATGGTATCGCGGAGCGCAGAAAGACGTTCCTGCGCCATGGCCTGATGCACCATGACGGGCTCCAATTCTCATTTGTTCCTGTTGTGTTCTTATAGATTCCAGAGGATCAAAAAAGAGTCAACGGGGAATCTCTAAGAATTTATTCCTCGCACCCATGGAACAAATTCAACTCTCGAAAAAGGCTGGTGAAATGGCTATATCCAATGGGAAAGCAAGGAGTGCCTATGGCCCGTATAGACCAGACTGACGATTGGCGTGAACGCCATGCACCGACGATCGGCACATTCGAATCCCTGGCGCAGGAGGCCTATAGCCACCTGCCGGAGGAATTCCGGTCGCTTGCCACCGGTCTGACGATCGAGATCGATGATTTTCCGGCCGAGGATGTTTTTGAGGACATGGCTCTCGAGACGCCGTTCGATCTGCTCGGTCTGTTCGAAGGGCGGGGCATTGGCGAGCGCTTCAGCATGGAAACCGGCGAATTGCCCAACCGGATCATCCTGTATCGTCGGCCAATCCTTGACTATTGGGCCGAGAACGAAGAGACGCTGGGCGATATCATCACCCATGTGCTCATTCACGAAATCGGCCATCATTTCGGCCTCTCGGACGACGACATGGAACGCATCGAGGCCGGCGTCGAACATATCGGCGGCTGAGCCGAACAAATCAGGACGGCAAGTTTTGTTTACTGCTCCGACAATTTCATGTCGGGATGATAATCCTTGCCTTCGACATCCTTGACGATGGCTTGGCCCGTCATCGGCTGGCCCGTCTGGCTGTTGAAGGAAAGGGATGGCGAGCCATGCAGAGACCAGCCCTTGTTGAGTGCATCGGTCACCCGGTGACAGAAGGCAGCATCGTCGGTGCCGGTGAGAAAACGATAGAGTTTCACGAAATCAGTCCTTTCCTACTCTGCTTGCCTTCGATGGCGTCTGCCTTTTCAGCAAGCCGCAAAGCCTGTTCGAGATGCAGGCGCTCGACCATCCGGCCATTCAGGTTGATCACGCCTTTGCCTTCATTTTCAGGGCGGTCAAAAGCCTCGATGATGCTCAGGGCTTTAGCCAGCGATGCGGCATCGATGCCGAAACACGCGTTGGCCGGACCGATCTGCGCCGGATGTATCAGCATCTTGCCATCGAAACCCATATCGCGGCCTTGGCCGCATTCGGCGTCAAAGCCGGCTTCGTCGCGAAAATCGTTGAAGACCGCGTCGATCACGTCAAGACCGCAGCTGCGCGCCGCAAGCAGGATCTGCATGAGCCAGGGCACCAGATAGGTCCGGCCGGGCAGCGCAGGCACGCCCGTCTGTTTGCGCAGATCGTTGAGACCCGGCACAAGACAATCGAGCCTTCCGCCCCGAGTACGGCCGGTTTCAGCAATCGCGGCCGCATTCAACACGCCGTGCGGCGTTTCGATCATGGCCCAGAGACGCAGGGAATCCGGCGCATCATTTTCCGAAAGAAAATCGACGACGTCCTGAATATCCTGCGGGCTTCCCACCTTGGGCATAAGGATTGCGTCAGGCAGAAGCGAAAGCGAAAGCGCCAGATCCTCTTCACCGGAGCCTGTTCGAAAGTCATTGACGCGAATCACGGCTTCGACGTCACGGCGCCGTGGCGCTGCAAAATGATCGGCGAGCATCCGGCGCGCCTCTCCTTTTCGATCCGGAGCAACAGCGTCTTCCAGATCGTAGATTACCGCATCGCAATCGAGCGACGCGATCTTTGCAAGCGCACGCGCATTGTCGGCGGGCAGGCAGAGAACCGACCGTCGCAGGCGGACGGGATGGTGATGGGCGGGTGAATTCATAAGGCTTATTTGCCCGGCTTTCGCCCTTTTCGCAAGGCAGACATGTCATCGGCAAACGGCGCATGCCGTGCCGGCCCTTGCAACGCCGCAGAGGCACTCCCACTTGAATAGCAACGAAAGGTGACGATCATGCAAAGCATTCGCTCTCTCCTGCTCACAACCGCCGGCATCGCATTGGCGCTGATGGTACTTCTCCTGACCGCCTCGCTCGGCCTTGCCCTTGCCGGTATCGCATCCGTGATCGTGATCGGCAGCGCGATTTCAGCCCGGTTGGCGCCCAAGCCCGTGCACGCGACAGTGAAGAGACATTCGGCGCGCAGCCGCGAGCCGCGTGTCTGGAACGACGGACACGGCACGATCATCGATCTGTAAGCTCAGTCAAAGCGCTTATGAGATTCTCCTTCATTTCGGCGTGAAATTGCTCTAAATGCTCACGGGAATTCCCGTTCGTCGAAATCGAAGGCTTCTTTCATGGACAAGTTTGTCAAGCTCACAGGCGTTGCCGCCCCTCTTCCCGTCGTCAATATCGACACGGACATGATCATTCCGAAGGATTACCTGAAGACGATCAAGCGCACGGGACTTGGCACGGGACTGTTCGCCGAAGCCCGATATAACGAGGATGGCACGGTCAACGAGAGCTTTGTTCTGAACAAGCCCGCCTACAAGGATGCCAAGATACTGGTCGCCGGCGATAATTTCGGCTGTGGTTCCTCGCGCGAGCACGCGCCGTGGGCGCTGCTCGATTTCGGCATCCGCTGCATCATCTCGACCTCGTTTGCCGACATTTTTTACAATAACTGTTTCAAGAACGGCATCCTGCCGGTGGTGGTCTCGCCGGAAGACCTGGAAAAGCTGATGGATGACGCCAGCCGCGGCTCGAACGCGATCCTGACGATCGACCTTGAAGCGCGGGAGATTACCGGTCCCGACGGCGGCAAGATCACCTTCGAACTCGATGAATTCAAGCGTCACTGCATGTTGAACGGCCTCGATGATATTGGCCTGACGCTGGAAAAAGCGACGGCAATCGACAGATTTGAAAAGGCCAACGCCGCTTCGCATCCCTGGGCGTGAGGCCATGCCCAGTCAGCGGAAGCTGATCTCGTCCGGCTCGCCTTTTGAAACAACGGCGGGCTATTCGCGTGCCCTTGTACAAGGCGACTGGTGCTTCGTTTCCGGCACGACCGGTTACGATTATAAAACCATGACCATGCCGGACACGGTAGAGGACCAGACCCGCAATATCCTGAAGACGATCGCGCTGGTCTTGACCGAAGCCGGGTTCTCCTTGAGGGACGTCGTGCGCAACCATTACTACGTGACCGATGCCACGTTTGCCGCACGCGTCTTCCCCATCCTGGGCGAGATTTTCGGTGATATTCGCCCGGCAGCCACCATGGTGGTCTGCGAGTTGATCCGTCCGGAAATGCTGATCGAGATCGAAGTCACCGCTTTCAGGGGCTAGTTGCCCCTGGAAAAATCCGCTCAGGCGCGACAGACCGGCCCGTGTCGCTTTCACCCGATCATAGATTATGTGCAGATACGGATCTTTTTGATCACGGGATTTCCGTAGCCGTCCTGCGCCCTGACCTTTTTGATGACGCAGTAAGGCTTGCAATCGTCGCGGTAATAGCCGGCCTGCAAGGGATTGGCGAAGACGAGAGCCGCAAGGGCAGCGATCACGATCAGGGCGAACTTTTGCATGTCGGCCTCCAAGCGCTGCGGAAGAGCCTCTCTCACCCGGCGTCATCCGACTATTCCAGAGACATGCCCTGTCTGCTGTTTCGGATGGTACAGAGATCTTTCGGCCGCCAGGCGCGAACAATTCTTTCCAGAACCGCATTTGCCTTGAACGGAAGTTGCGCTAAGAACGCGCCCAATATCTGACAGCCATTTTAAAGGACATGCCCTAATGACAGTGCGCAATCTTTTCCTTTTGCCAGGCGACGGCATCGGCCCGGAAGCCATGGCGGAAGTCCGCAAAATCATCGCCTATATGAATGCAGAAATGGCCGGCGGCTTCACGACGGATGAGGGTCTGGTCGGCGGTTCTGCCTATGATGCGCATGGCGCGGCGATCTCCGATGCGGATATGGCAAAGGCGATGGCGGCCGATGCGGTTCTGTTCGGCGCCGTAGGCGGGCCGAAATGGGATGATGTTCCCTATGAGGTGCGGCCTGAGGCTGGGCTGCTGCGCCTGCGCAAGGACATGGAATTGTTCGCCAACCTGCGTCCGGCGATCTGCTATCCGGCGCTTTCGGACGCCTCCTCGCTGAAACCCGAGCTGGTCGAGGGCCTCGACATCCTGATCGTGCGCGAACTGACCGGTGGGGTCTATTTCGGCGAGCCCAAGGAGATCATCGATCTTGGCAACGGCCAGAAGCGCGGCATCGATACGCAGGTCTACGACACCTACGAAATCGAGCGTATCGCCGGCGTCGCCTTCGAACTGGCGCGCACCCGCAGCAACCGCGTCTGCTCGATGGAAAAGCGCAATGTCATGAAATCCGGCGTGCTCTGGAACCAGGTTGTGACGGCGACGCATAAGGCGAAATATTCCGATGTCGCGCTCGATCACATGCTGGCGGACGCCGGCGGCATGCAACTCGTTCGTGCGCCAAAACAGTTCGACGTGATCGTCACCGACAACCTGTTCGGCGATATGCTGTCCGACGTTGCCGCCATGCTGACCGGCTCGCTCGGCATGCTGCCGTCGGCTTCGCTTGGCGCGCCCGACGGCAAGACCGGCAAGCGCAAGGCATTGTACGAGCCTGTACACGGTTCGGCACCGGACATTGCCGGTAAAGGCATCGCCAACCCGATCGCCATGATTGCCTCCTTTGCCATGTGCCTGCGCTACTCCTTCAACCTCGTGAAGGAAGCCGACACGCTGGAAAAGGCGATCGCCAACGTACTCGACAAGGGCATTCGTACCGGCGACATCATGGCAGACGGCGCCCGGCAGGTTGGCACCGTCGAAATGGGCGACGCGATCCTTGGCGAGTTCAAGACGCTTTCGGCTTAAGACTATCGCGCACCCGTTCGACCTTTAAGAAACGGCACCTGCATCACGCGATTCAGGTGCCGTTTCGCATGACGGGGTTGAATAATTGCCGACAGAACCACAGGTTTCAGGAGAGATGCCGCTTCGATCCCCGTCACTTCAACACCTGTGACAGATGACCGGCCGCCGCATGGACAGTCTTTCGTTCCCGTCTCCCGGCGTGTCGGATCCGCACCAGGGGGGCGCGCTGGCGGGAGAACGGACCGGCATAAGCAATCGCAGACAAGCAGGATTTTCATGAGCCGACCCTTCTCCTCCTCTCTCTGGCTGCTGCTCGCCGCCGTGCTTCTCGTGGCGGCACTTCTGCCCTTTGATGGCACCCTATCGCAACGCGCGCAGGCGCTGCCGGACGGCATCGTCGCTTTCAACAGCCGCATCACGGATTTCGGCACTTTTGCCTGGATGATTTACGGATCCGGATCCATCGTCATCATCGCCTATATCGCCAGCCGGGTCGTCATCAGCGACCGTTTTTCATCCAAGTCGAAAACGGCCTGGCGGCTTGCTCTCTATTTCCTGGTGACAATCGGCAGCGCCAGCGCGCTGGTGCATCTGGCCAAGCTGATCTTCGGGCGAGCTCGGCCGGAGTTGTTTGCCGATTATGGTCCGCACAGCCTCTCCTGGCTGGCGGGACATGAATGGGTGTATCAGAGCTTTCCCTCCGGCCATTCGGCCGCCGTGGGCGCCTTCTTCGGTGCCTTTTCCATGCTGGTGCCGCGTCTGCGCATTCTGTTCCTGCTGGGCGCGCTGACGATCGGCATCACACGGGTCGTCGTCGGTGCGCACTATCCAAGCGACGTGGCGGCCGGACTGCTGCTGGGCCTGTGGGCAGCGACCATGACCGCCTTTGCCTTTGCCGGACGCGACTGGCTCTTCCGACCGGATGAAACAGGCTGGCCACGACCCAAATCCTGACGCTGAACACAGCGAAGAGGGTGTCTCTGATCCTTTCGTCTGCTTGCCCGCGCGCAGTGTTTGTGGAACCATGCCGCCACTGCAAACGGAGGATCTAAATGTTGGAAACACTCGCCTCTCAGCTCATGGATCCGTTCCGCATAGGCTTGATTCTGTTCCTGTTCCTGACGGCGCTGCGGACGCGCGCAGCGACGGGCCTGGCAATGCCGCTGGCTTTGGGTGTCGTCTTCGTGGCAGTCCTCTTGCCGCTGACGACGGGGGCAAATGCGGTGACGGACAACGCAGCAAGGCTTTCCTTGATTGCCTTTGGCGTCGTCTCGAATGCCATTATCCTTGGCTGCTTCTTGGCGGCATGGGCAGTCTGGACCAAGGTCCGTCAATAGAAAAACTGCACCTCGCCCGACGCTGCGAGACGTCCCTGAAAAGGGATGTGCAAACCGCGGTCACGTTTTCTGCAAAACTGAGACGACAAAAAATACGACGCCGCGGCGATAACCACGGCGTCGCATCTCTTAAACGTGCTGTCTACTTGCAAAACAATCGAAACGGCAGACCGGCCCCAGGGGCCAGCCTGCGCGACACTACTTCGCGTCGTCGGCGAAGATGTCTTTCTTGTGCGTGTTGCCCGGTACGAAGATCGCCCCAATGACGACCGTCGCGGCCGCAATAATGATAGGGTACCAGAGGCCGCCATAGACGTTGCCGGTCTGTGCCGAGATGGCGAAGGCCGTTGCCGGCATCAGGCCGCCGAACCAGCCGTTGCCGATGTGGTAGGGCAACGAAAGGCCGGAGTACCGGATGCGGGTTGGGAACAGCTCGACCAGCATCGCCGCGATTGGACCGTAGACCATCGTCACGAGCAGGATCAGATAGGTCAGGATCAGGATGACCGTGATCTTCTGACCGGTAAAGATGTCGAAGAAGTGCTGGGCACGCGCGACGGTCGTGTTCGCATCTGCCGAGATCGGATAGCCCGCTGCGGTCAGCGCGTCGTTTACGCCCTTACTGAAGGCGGCCGTGGTGTTCTTGAGGTCGTCGCCCGTCAGCGTAGCCGAGTCGTAGGACGGGATGACCGTTTCGCCGACCTTGACCTGAGCAACCGTCGCCGCAGGATCTTCAACGGTCGTATAGTTCACAGACGTGCGGGCAAGCGTCGCTTTCGCGATGTCGCAGGACGAGGTGAACTTGGCCGTTCCGGTCGGATTGAACTGGAACGAGCAGTCTTCCGGCGATGCGGTGACGGTAACCGGTGTCTGGTGCGCCGCGTAGAGTGCCGGGTTTGCCGTCTGGGTAAGCAACGGGAAGACGAAGTTGTAGGTCAGTGCTGCGATCAGGCACCCTGCGAGAATGATCGGCTTGCGGCCGATACGGTCCGAAAGCGCGCCGAAGAACAGGAAACCACCGGTGCCGAGGATCAGCGACCACGCCACCAGAACGTTTGCGGTGAAGCTGTCGATCTTGATGACGTTCTGCATGAAGAACAGAGCGTAGAACTGACCCGAATACCAGACCACGGCCTGACCCGCGACAAGGCCAAACAGAGCGATCAGAGCGATCTTGCCATTCTTCCAGGTGCCAAATGCCTCGCGCAACGGAGCTTTGGAAGCGGCACCCTCTTCCTTCATCTTCTTGAAGGCCGGGGACTCGTTCATCTGCAGGCGGATGTAAAGCGAGATAGCCAGCAGGCCGATGGACGCGAGGAAGGGGATGCGCCAGCCCCACAAGTCGAACGCCTTGATCATCTTTTCCGTGCCGTCGGGGTTCATTACCACCGCGCCGGCCGCATCGAGCACCGCCGTCGGAGCCCAGTTGCCGTTGACATATCCTTGCACCGACAGGATGACGATGAGCGAGAGAAGCAGGCCCAGCGTTGCCGTGGTCTGGATGAAGGCGGTAAAATAGCCGCGTTGGTTGGCAGGGGCATGTTCTGCCACATAGACCGCCGCACCGCCATATTCACCGCCAAGCGCGAGGCCCTGCAGCATGCGCAGGATGATCAGGATGATCGGCGCCGAGACGCCCCAGTTGCTGTAGGAGGGGAGCAGACCCACGAGGAATGTCGACAGGCCCATGATGAGAATGGTCATCAGGAAGGTATATTTGCGGCCGACGATGTCACCGAGCGCGCCGAAGACGAGCGCCCCAAACGGGCGAACGATGAAGCCCGCCGCGAAGGCCAAAAGCGCGAAAACATTGCGGGTCGCTTCCGGAAAAGCAGTAAAAAACTGCGCACCGATGATCGCGGCCAGCGAACCGTAAAGATAAAAGTCGTACCATTCGAAGATGGTCCCGGCGGACGAGGCCATGATGACCTTCCGCTCCTCTCCTGTCATGGGGCGCGAGCGATCCCCCGTGTTCATCCCTGCGACTGCCATGTATGTCTCCTCCTTGTTCACCGACCTCCCGATCGGCGCCATAGTGCCATTGACGGCAAAACCGCTCCCCAAAGACACATTTTCCTCCACCTAGACGGGACAGACTAGTCGACAGGCACGAGGTGCCAAGCCCGCGATTGGTCGTAAGACCAAAGTCTCATGCGCAAGCGCTGCCTTGATCCCGTGCAGAGCAGGCGTTCTTGCCGTGATGGCGGCACCATCTTTAGAACAGGAGCTTTCATAGGGTGGCTTCGTGCAACGACGGCCGCTCATGACGCAAGATGTGTCGTGCTGCTCATGCTATCTTGACTCCGCGATAGAACCGCGTATGAGCAACAGCGGAAAAGGGACCGCACCATGCATCGTTTTGGGTATTCCATCGCTGCGTTGATCGCCCCGGCATTTGCTGCCGGGCGGGTTCGTTCATTCCCGATTTTTTCCAAAACAATGGCCAAAACGACGACGAAAACCGTCTGACGTCTCTGGCCACCGCTCTCTCCCCGGCACGGCCGGGGACCTGAAGCTTAAGCGTTGAAACGCAAGCTTCTCTTCCCACATCCCGCGGAGAGACAAGAAAGAGAGCAAAGACAATGGGTTTCAAGATTGCCATCGCAGGCGCGACCGGAAATGTCGGACGCGAAATGCTGAACATTCTCTCCGAACGCGGCTTCCCGGCCGATGAAGTCGTGGCGCTGGCATCGGCCCGCAGCCAGGGCACGGAAGTCTCGTTCGGCGACAAGACCCTGAAGGTCAGGAACCTCGAGAACTACGATTTCTCCGATACTGACATTTGCCTGATGTCGGCCGGCGGCGCCGTGTCGCTGAAGTGGTCGCCGAAGATCGGCGCGCAGGGCTGCGTCGTCATCGACAACTCGTCCGCCTGGCGTTACGATCAGGACGTGCCGCTGGTTGTCCCGGAGGTGAACCCGGATGCGATTTCCATGTTCACCCGTCGCAACATCATCGCCAATCCGAATTGCTCGACCGCTCAGCTCGTCGTCGCGCTGAAGCCGCTGCATGATTTCGCCAAGATCAAGCGTGTCGTGGTCGCCACGTACCAATCCGTGTCCGGTGCCGGCAAGGATGGCATGGACGAACTCTTCAACCAGACCCGCGCCGTCTTCGTCGCCGATCCGATGGAATCGAAGAAGTTCACCAAGCGCATCGCCTTCAACGTCATCCCGCACATCGATGTGTTCATGGAAGACGGCTACACGAAGGAAGAATGGAAGGTGATGGCCGAGACCAAGAAGATCCTCGATTCGAAAATCAAGCTCACCTGCACCGCCGTGCGCGTCCCGGTCTTCATCGGCCATTCCGAGGCGGTGAATATCGAATTCGAGAATGAAATTTCGGCTGACCAGGCCCGCGACATCCTGCGCGAAGCCCCCGGTTGCCTCGTCATCGACAAGCACGAGAACGGCGGCTACATCACGCCTTACGAGAGCGCCGGCGAAGATGCGACCTATATTTCCCGTATCCGGGAAGATGCAACCGTGGAGAACGGCCTGAATATCTGGGTGGTTTCCGACAATCTGCGCAAGGGCGCCGCCCTCAATGCCATTCAGATTGCCGAACTCCTGGTCAACCGCGGCTTGATCAAGGCAAAGAAGCAGGCCGCCTGATCAGGAAATGTAAAGTTTTAAGCAATACAAGCCTCGCAGCCGCACAGGATGCGAGGCTTGTCTCTTTAAAGGATGATCCGCCGCCATACCTCAGCGTCAGAGGATTCACGTGAAACACGGTCTTCCTAATGTAGCATCTGGATCGTGACATAATGTTCAAAGACTGGCATTTTGCCGACACAAATCAATTCGGGCACTCAGAGGTTATTCCATGCACAAGATGAAGTGCGTTCTGGCAGGTTTCACGGCAATCGTCGCAACGGCAATTTCGCCCGCAGCGACATTGGCTGCCCAATGTGGCAACACTGGAAGCGGCTTCGACGCCTGGGTACAGGACTTCAAGGGCGAAGCGGCGGGCCGGGGAATCAATCCATCGGTTCTCGACAAAGCCTTCGCAAACGTCAATTACAGCAAGGCGACGATCCGCGCCGATCGCGGCCAGAAGAGCTTCAAGCTGTCGCTCAGCCAGTTCATGCAGAAACGCGGCGGTCAGGCGATCATTTCCCGCGGCAAGAAAATGAAGGCGCAGAACGCCAAACTTTTCAGCGCCATCGAAAGCCGCTACGGCGTGCCGGCCGGACCGCTCATTGCGATCTGGGGCATGGAAACCGGTTTTGGCGGCTTCATGGGCAAGGAACATACGCTGTCTGCCGTGGCCACACTCGCCTATGACTGCCGCCGCTCGGACTATTTCACCAACCAGCTGTATGCCGCGCTCAATCTCGTTCAGCGCGGCGATCTCAGCCCTAATGCGCGTGGCGCCGCGCATGGCGAAATCGGCCAGACCCAGTTCCTGCCGGCAAACGTCCTGAAGTATGGCGTCGATGGCGACGGCAGCGGCCATGTGGATATGGTTCGCTCAAAGGCCGACGCGCTTTTCTCGACAGCCAACTTCCTGCGCGGCCACGGCTGGAGCGCCGGTGCCGGCTATCAGCAGGGCCAGGGAAACTATGGCGCAATCCAGGGATGGAACGCTGCCAGCGTTTACCAGCAGGCAATCGCGATCATCGGCGCTGAAATCGACGGCGGCTGATCTTTGTCATGCTGACACGAAAAAAATCAGCAGCTCGGGAAATCGAGCTGCTGATTTGATGTGTACAGCAATTGCCGTGAATTTCGGGTGTAGCGCACGCTTGCCCTGTGACAGACGTCACGTTCCCGGACGGATGAAATCACCGGTCTTGGCATCCATGACCCAGAGTTCGCCGGTCGAAATATCAAACCAGGACCCATGAAGCTGCAGCTTGCCGCGCTGCTCGAGTATCTGGACACAGGGAAATGTGCGAAGATTCGCGATGGAATTGCGGATCGACACACGCTCCAGGGCCCGCTGCCGCTCGGCGGTGGTCATGACGCTGTTGTTCTGAATCTGCTCGGCAGCCGGTTTCAGGAGGTTCATCCAGCGACCGATGAAATCGCCGGGCGACAGGGGCTCGGCATCGACGTCGAGCGCTGCCTTGATCCCGCCGCAGCGGCCATGGCCCATGACCACGATATCGCTTACTTTCAGCACCTGGACCGCAAATTCCAGTGCGGCCGACGTCGAGTGGTAATGACCGTCCGGCTCATAGGGCGGCATCATGTTCGCCACGTTACGAACGACAAACAGTTCCCCTGGGCCGCTATCGAAAATCGTCTCCGGGGCCGCGCGGCTGTCGCAACAGGCGATCACAAGCGTTTTCGGCTGTTGCCCCGTTTCAGCCAGCGCCTTGTAGCGCTGTTGCTGCTCGTTGAAACGTCCGCTCATAAAATTCTTGTAGCCGTTCAGCAAACGGTCCGGAAAACGCTGCATGATGTTCGATCACTCCGACTATTCGAGACACTGAAATAGGGATTGGCACATTCCCGATGGGACATACAGGATTTGTGCACTGCACGATACGGATTTCCCGCGGTGCATAAGAGTGACTTTTTCTACAGCCAATGCCGGTTGCGGATCATCGCCGCTTCTGGCCGGGATGCATCAGGCGACGCATCTGAACCATCGCCATCGGCGTTGCCATGCTCTGGGAGTCCTGTTCCAGCGTCAGCTCGTCGGCGCCACGCTTGCGCGTCCGCGCGATGATCTCGAAAACGCTGGCCGTAGCGAGCTGCAATGCTCGTTCCTCATTCAAACCTTCGAGAAGCCGAGCCAGGAACAGGGCAGACAGAAGGTCGCCGGCCCCGTTCGGCGGGTTGTCGATCTGCCGGTGCTCGGCAAGAAGCGCGTGATTGCCGGAGAGATAAAGATTGCCGATGCTGCCGGTCATCATGGGGATCGCCGACGTCACGAGCATGCGCGGCGGCCCAAGTGACAGGGCTGCCTCCAGAAGTGCTGCATTGCTTTCCAGCGGCGTGCCGCAAAGCCATGACAGTTCGAACCGATTGGGGGTGGCAAGCGACGCAAGCGGCAACAATATGTCTCGTATCGCAATTGCCGTCTCTTCCGGAACATAGAGTCCTCCAGCATCTCCAATGACCGGATCGCAGGCATAAAAGAGATTGGGGTTCCGGCCTCGCAGGACTTCGACCAGTCTCCCGATGCTCTCCGCCTGTGCGGCATTGCCGAGGTAGCCGGAAAGGACGGCGCGGACCTCGCCAATCCAGGGTGCCCGGATAATGTCGTCGATCACGCTGCTGAAGTCGTCCGGAGACACCGGCACGCGAGTCGATGGGCCGTGGCCAGGATGCCAGGGCAGAATCACAGTGGGCAAAGCCCAAACCGGATAGCCCAGCGTCTCCAGCGCAAAGACGGCGGCACGATTTCCGACCGAACCGCGAATCACATGACTTGAAATGACAATGACGGCACTTGGATTAGTCTCAGACATTGCGGGTTTCCAATGGCGGCTTTCCCAAATTGCCGATCGACATCAGGCTGTCAACTGAACCTGCAAAAGAGAAGCGACTGTACGTTCCGCTGAGGGTGACCGGTTGCGGTAGGTATAAGCGATTAAATAACAAATTTCTTCAATTCGGCATTAAAATCCGTGAATCCATTCTCAAACAGCGTCAAAATGATCACGAAGCCGGCCAAAAGCCGGTCGCTTATCGATATTCTTCTGTTAGGTTCGGCAAGACAGCAATGTGGGGAGAGACAGTCATGGGCACGAAATATAACCCGAAACGGGACCGCCATTTCGACACGGTGAACGACGCCGGCAAAGCGCTCGGCCTCGACATGCTCTCACCCGAACTCCTTTTTAAAAGGGCCAGCCACGACGACCTTGATCACTATACGCCTGACATGCTGGCACGGACCGCCGCATATGCTTTGACCGCGGTAAATCGCAAAGAAAGCCAGCACCTGTCGGTGGTCGTGGAAACAATCGAAGGTGTGGAGCCCTCCGGAGCGGAGGTTTCGGTCCTCTGCGTTACCGACCGCAATATGCCCTTCCTCTACGATTCGATCATGGGGGAGGTGACCAGCACCCACCGGGACATTCATCTGGCAATTCATCCCATTCTGGTTTTGGAGAAGGGCAAACCGGCTAAGCTCTTCGACCCCGAAGAACAAAGCGATCCCGCCACGCGGTTCAGCCATATCCAGATCCACCTTTCGAAACTAAGCCAGGTTGAAGCAGACGATCTGGAACAGCGGATTTCGAACGTCCTTGCCCAGGTGCATCAGGCGGTGGGAGACTGGCCTTCGATGACCGTGCTGCTTGACGAGGCGATGAATGAGCTGGAGAACCATGCCCCGTCGCGCAGGAAAGGTGACCAGGACGAGGCTTTAGCCTTCCTTCGCTGGTTGCGCGACAACAACTTCACCTTTCTTGGCATGCGCGAATATACCTATTCGGGCAAGGGAAAGAATGCCGTCGTCGAACGCGGCAGCGGCACCGGGCTCGGCATTCTGTCCAATCCCGACGTCCGGGTGCTGCGGCAGGGCAAGGACGCCGTCCTGACCACACCGGAAATCCTTGCCTTCCTCGACGGGCCGGACTTCCTGATCGTCACTAAGGCCAACGTCAAATCCGTCGTGCATCGGCGTGCCTATATGGATTATATCGGTGTCAAGCGCTTCGACGCAAATGGCATGGTAACCGGCGAGCTGCGCATCGTCGGCCTGTTCACATCCAGTGCCTATACCCGCCCGGCAGCGGAAATCCCGCTGCTGCGCTTCAAGGTCGCAAAGATCGTCGATCATTTCGGATATGACCCGCAGAGCCATTCCGGCAAAATGCTGATGAACACGCTGGAATCCTACCCTCGGGACGATCTGTTCCAGATCGATATCGGTCTTCTGGCAAGCTTCTGCGAGCAGATAAACGAGTTGGGAGACCGGCCGCGCGTGCGTGTCCTGCCGCGCATCGATCACTTCGATCGCTTCGTATCCGTCATTGTCTACGTTCCCCGCGAACAGTATGACTCGGATGTCCGCGAAAAGATCGGCACCTATCTGAAAACCGTCTATGAGGGACGGGTGTCTGCCTATTATCCGGCTTTCCCGGAAGGCGGGTTGGCCCGCGTACACTTCATCATCGGCCGCTCTGTCGGAAAAACACCCCGTGTCGCGCAAGCGAAACTGGAAGAAGCGGTGCGCGATATCGCCACCCGCTGGATCGACCGCTTCAATCTGCTGGCGCGTCAGAAAGGCATCGATCTCACCGTCAGCCAGGCCTATCAGGCCGCCTTCACGCCAATGGAGGCCTATGGCGACCTGGACGATATCGCTGCCTGCAGCAGCAGCGATCCGATCCGCATCGCCTTTTACCAGAAGCCGGGCAAAACGCCGCAATCCATGGAATTGAAAATTTTCCATGCCGACGAGCCGGTCTCCCTGTCCCACCGGGTGCCTCTGCTCGAGAATCTTGGCTTTCGCGTCATCAGCGAACAGACCCATGACATCGTCGTCAACGGCAAGGACAGCCAGCGCCTGGTCGTGCTGCACGATATGGAACTCATCCATCGCGATGGCCATGCCCTCGTTCTTGAAAAGTCCGGACCTATGCTGGAGGAGGCTTATCTCGCGGCCTGGAACGGGCTGACAGAGGACGACAGCTTCAACAGGCTGATCCTTCTTGCCAATCTGACAGCGCGGGAAGTCACGGTATTGCGTGCCTATGCCCGCTATCTGCGCCAGACCGGTATCACCTATTCACAAGGCTATATCGCCGACACACTCGGCAAATATCCGGCGGTTGCCGCCAACATTTTCCGGCTGTTCGTGACGGGCATGGATCCCGACATGGAGGAGAAGCGGAAGACGAGAAAGATAGCAGCGCTCAGGAGCACGATCGAGCAGGCTTTGAACGACGTTCCAAGCCTCGACGAGGACCGCATTCTGCGTCGCTATGTCAACGTCATCGAGGCGACGCTCCGGACCAACTATTTCCAGCGGGATGCAAACGGCCAGCCGAAGGCAATGCTGGCCTTCAAGCTCGATCCGAAACGGCTGGAAGGACTGCCGGAACCTCGGCCCTTCCGGGAAATTTTCGTTTACGGCACCGAAGTCGAAGGCGTACATCTGCGTTTCGGCAAGGTAGCCCGTGGCGGCCTGCGCTGGTCGGACCGGGCACAGGACTATCGAACCGAAGTGCTTGGCCTCGTTAAAGCCCAGCAGGTCAAGAACGCTGTCATTGTTCCCGTGGGCGCAAAGGGTGGCTTCTACCCGAAACAATTGCCGGTCGGCGGCACGCGTGACGAAATCTTCAGGATCGGAACCGAGGCCTACAAGACCTTTATCCGCACGATGCTCTCGATCACGGACAATATCGTCGGCCCGGACATTGTGCCGCCGGAGAATACGTTGAGGCTGGACGGCGACGATCCCTATTTCGTCGTTGCCGCCGACAAGGGGACTGCCACCTTCTCCGACACGGCCAATGCCCTGGCGCAGGAAGCCGGCTTCTGGCTGGACGACGCCTTCGCATCGGGCGGGTCCGCAGGCTATGACCATAAGAAGATGGGAATTACCGCCCGCGGTGCCTGGGAGACCGTCAAGCGGCACTTCCGCGAGATGGACATCGACATCCAGACCACGCCTTTCAGCGTTGTCGGTGTCGGCGACATGTCGGGTGACGTATTCGGGAACGGTATGCTGCTTTCCGAAAAGATCCGGCTTATAGCCGCCTTCGACCACCGGGACATTTTCATAGACCCTGAGCCGGATACCGAGCGCTCTTTTGCAGAGCGCAAGCGGATGTTCGATCTGCCGCGCTCCAGCTGGCAGGATTACGACCGCTCGGCCCTTTCCGCCGGCGGGATGATCATTCCACGCAGCGAAAAGTCTGTATCGCTGACACCACAGGCCATGCAGGCGATCGGCATGGAAAAAAGCCAGGCGACACCGTTCGAGATCATGACGGCGATCCTGAAACATCCGGTCGATCTGCTGTGGTTCGGCGGCATCGGAACCTATGTGCGCGGCCCGAGCGAAACGGACGCGGATGTCGGTGACCGCGCCAATGATCCCATCCGGATCACGGCGGAAGAGGTCGGCGCCAGGGTAATCGGCGAGGGAGCCAATCTGGGCGTGACCCAGCGCGGCCGCATCGCTTTCGGCCTGAAGGGCGGCCGATGCAATTCGGATGCCATCGACAATTCGGCCGGCGTCAATTCCTCAGACTTTGAGGTCAACATCAAGATTGCGTTGGCGTCCGCCATGCGGGATGATCGCTTGACGCGCGCCAAGCGCAACACCCTTCTCGCCTCCATGACCGACGAGGTGGCGGCGCTTGTCCTGCGCAATAACTACGAGCAGTCACTGTCCATTTCGCTGACGGAAATGCTGGGGGCCGGCAACCGGACCAGTCTGGCGCGCCTCATGACGCGGCTGGAAGCAGACGGGCATCTCAACCGCAAGGTGGAAGTCCTGCCTACCAATGCGGCATTGAGCGAACGCTACCAGAGCGGAAAGGCTCTGACGCGCGCGGAAATCGGCGTTCTGCTGTCTTATGCCAAAATCGTTCTATTTGACGAGATCGTTGCGAGCGAGCTGCCGGACGATCCCTATCTGCAAACGACATTGCGCGATTATTTTCCCCAAAAGATGCACAAGGCTCATGCCGACGATATCGAAACGCATCGGCTGCGTCGCGAAATCATCGCGACCGCGCTCGCCAATGACGTGATCAACCGTGGCGGCCCGGCATTCGTTTCCTCCCTCATAGACCAGACCGGCTTCATGCCGGCGGATGTGGTGAAGGCCGCTATTCTGGCCCGCGACGGTTATGATTTGATACGCGTCCAGCACGAGATCGATGCTCTCGACACGGTTATCAGCGGAGCGGTGCAAAATGAGCTTTATCGGGAAACCGCACGCGTCTTCGCCATTGTCACCGAAAGGGCGCTGCGGACGAAGGCAACAGCAGGCTCTCTTGGCGAAGCGGTCACTCTGCTGCGTCAGGCTCTGGCAAAGCTGAAGCCAGCCTTGAAATCCGCCCTCCCGGACGACGCAGCCGAGCAGGCCCGGCAAAAGACGGCCTATTACATCGAAAAAGGTGTGCCGCAAGCTTTGGCGGAAGAGGTCGCGGGGCTGTTTCTGATGATGGTGGTTCCGGAGATCATGCAGATTTCTAACGATACGGGCGTCACCTTGGCGCGCACGGCGCTAAGTTATTTCAACGTGACGCAAAACCTGCGCATCGCCAGCCTGCTTGCGGCCGCCGAGCGCGTTTCTGCAACGGAACAGTACGAAGCAATGGCCCTGTCACGCAGCATCGGCGATATTGCCAACGCACGGCGCGACATCACCATCGCTGCCTTGGCGGACCAGAAATCGGAAAAGAACCCTGTCCTTGCCTGGCAGGACAGTGACCGTGGTCGTGTCGATCGCATTGTCGATCAGCTGGCGCAACTGACGGAGAAAGGTGAGACGACGCTTGCCAAAATCACCGTGGCCGCCGGCCTGCTCAGCGATCTTGCACAGAACAGGGCGAGGTGACACTGTCGGCCGCAGACGATGAGCAGGGGACTAACGTGAGCAGCATTGCAAGGCCCGGCGATGAGCCGAAACTTCGGCGCCGCGGCCTTTGGGGATGGATGTTGTTCGACTGGGCGGCGCAACCGTTCTTCACGGTTGTCATCACCTTCATCTTCGGCCCCTATTTCGTGTCGCGATTGACGGACGATCCGGTGCACGGGCAGGCGATGTGGGGCTATACGATCACCATCGCCGGCTTTATCATTGCGGTGCTGTCGCCGGTCCTCGGCTCGATTGCCGACCAGACCGGCAGGCGAAAACCCTGGATCGGCGTCTTTGCGGTCATCAAGATCACGGCACTGCTGCTGCTGTGGTACGCAGTGCCCGGGTCGCCGCTGATCTATCCGTTCATCCTCATTGTTCTCGCGTCCGTCGCAGCGGAATTCTCCATCGTTTTCAACGATTCGATGATGCCGCGGCTGGTCAGCGAAAGCCAGATCGGACGGATTTCAAACATCGCTTGGGGTCTGGGTTATCTGGGCGGCATGATCGTGCTGATCTCGGTTGTGGGGCTGCTGGCGGCAGACCCGGAATCCGGCAAAACAATTCTCGGCCTCGACCCGCTGTTTGGCCTGAACCCCCTCACTGGCGATGACGCGCGCGTCACCGGCCCGATCGCGGGCCTCTGGTACCTCGTCTTTATTCTTCCAATGTTTCTCTTCACTCCGGACGCACCCCATGTCCCGTTAAAGGCCGCCGCTGCAGTCAGAACCGGATTGACGGAACTATGGAGAACCATTGCGGAATTGAAGGAACGGACGGGCCTGTTGAAATTCCTCATCGCCCGGATGATTTTCCAGGATGGCGTCAACGGGCTTTTGGCGCTCGGGGGAACCTTTGCCGCCGGCATGTTTGCCTGGCAGACGGTCGAACTCGGTGTCTACGGCATCATTCTCAATGTGGTTGCAATCGGCGGCTGCCTTGTTGCTGGCGGTCTCGACAGCCGTCTGGGCTCAAAGACGATCATCCTCGCAAGTTTGATCTGCTTGACCATCGCCTTGCTCGGGATAGTTTCGACCGGGCCTGGTTATACCCTGTTCGGTCTGCTCCAGCTTTCCCCTGCCGACAGTGGCGGTCTTTTCGGCACGGCCGCGGAAAAGGCCTATATCCTGTTCGGGCTTCTCGTCGGCATCGCCTTCGGACCGGTGCAGGCCTCGTCGCGATCCTACCTTGCCCGAAGCGTCAGCCCCGAGGAAGCGGGCCGCTTTTTCGGGCTCTATGCCTTGTCCGGTCGCGCGACGTCATTTCTGGCGCCGGCCGCAGTCGCGACCGTTACCCTTGCGACGGGATCTGCACGCCTCGGCATGGCGACACTGGTGGTCTTTCTTGCAGTAGGATTGCTTATCCTTCTAAAGATACCTTATCCGGCAAACAAAAGCCGGTAGAACCCGCCAAATGCGGGTTCCGCTGCTTCCTCCAAGTGTCGCTTCAGTGCCGAAAGTGCCGCATGCCGGTGAAAACCATCGCGACCCCGGCCTCATCCGCTGCTGCGATGACCTCGGCATCACGCATCGAACCGCCCGGCTGAATGACCGCCGTGGCACCGGCTGCAATCATCGAAAGAAGGCCATCGGCGAACGGAAGAAATGCTTCCGAGGCAACAGCAGAGCCACGCGTAAGGGGCGCCGCAAGTCCCAGCGCCCTGGCGGCCTCTTCGGCTTTCAGTCCAGCGATGCGGGCGGAATCGACACGGCTCATCTGACCGGCGCCGATGCCGACCGTCTGCCCGTCCTTGGCATAGACGACGGCATTCGACTTGACATGCTTTGCCACCTTGAAGGCGAAGCGCATATCCTCGAACTCCCGATCCGTCGGCACACGCTGTGTCACCACCTTGAGCTCAAGGTCTTCGACCATGCCGTTGTCGCGCGTCTGGACCAGAAGCCCGCCTGCGACGGTTTTCGCCGAAAGGCCCGGAACACGCGGATCAGGCAGCTCGCCGGTGACGAGCAGACGCAGGTTGGGTTTGCCGGCGATAATGGCTTTCGCTTCGTCGCTCACCGACGGCGCAATGATGACTTCGGTGAAAAGCTTGACGATTTCCTTGGCCGTTGCGCCGTCCAGATCCTGGTTCAACGCGATGATCCCGCCGAACGCCGATGTGGAATCGCAGGCCAGCGCCCGCTCATAGGCCTCGAGCAGACTCTTGCCGGTCGCGACGCCGCAGGGATTGGCATGCTTGATGATGGCGCAGGCGGGTGCCTTCTCGGGTGCAAATTCGGCCACCAGTTCAAAGGCGGCATCGGTATCGTTGATGTTGTTGTAAGATAGCTGCTTGCCTTGCAGAAGCAGTGCCGTGGCGACACCGGGGCGGTTCTCGCCGGTCAGATAGAATCCGGCTTTCTGATGGGGATTTTCGCCGTAGCGCATCTCTTCCTTCAGCCTGCCGCCGATCGTGCGGTGCCGGGGCATCGGTGTCTCCAGGACCTCGGCAAACCAGTTGGAAATCGCGGCATCATAGGCGGCGGTGCGCGCATAGGCCCTCGCGGCCATGCTCTGCCGGAAGGCAAAGCTGGTCGTCGCCCCGGCACCGAATTCCGCCAGCAACGCGTCGTAGTCAGAGGCATCGGTAATCACGGTGACATAGGCATGGTTTTTGGCGGAGGCGCGGATCATCGCCGGACCGCCAATATCGATATTTTCCACCGTCGTCGGATAGTCGCCTCCTTTGGCGCGGACATCCTCGAATGGATAGAGATTGATGACGGCGAGATCGATGCCGGTAATGCCATGGGTGGTCATCGCCTGAACATGATCCTCGTCGTCACGGATCGCCAGAAGACCCCCATGCACGCCGGGATGCAGCGTCTTGACTCGACCATCCATGACTTCCGGGAAACCCGTCAGTTCCGAGACGTCGGTGACCGGGAGCCCAGCCTCGGCAAGGGTCTTATGGGTGCCGCCGGTGGACACAAGATGGACGCCTCTTTCATGCAGGGCCTGGGCGAGATCGACAATGCCGGTCTTGTCGGATACCGACAGGAGCGCGGTGCGGACGGACACCTCGTTCGGGGCGGGAATTTTCTTGGAGGCGACAGCCATCATCAAGCTCCTTTTGCGCGCCGGAGACGGGAAGGGTCCGGCAAATATGAGCCTGCCGTTATCACAGCTTTCTGGATGAAGAAACCGTTTGATTGCGCAGGACCGGCGGGTTTACCGGTCACGTCTGGCGCGACAGCACCCACTGGATCTCCGGCTGCGCGGCTGCCGTGAAGCTGACGGCGATCTGCGACGACTGTCGCACGCCGGACGGATCCGCGAAAAAAACGTCTTCTTCGATTTCAACCTCGCTGTCACGGCAGGTGAAAAGCCAGGTTTCGCTATCGGGCGCCGTCAGATAGACCTCGTGGGGGCTGTGCTGCCGCAAGACGATGGCGGGGTGGATATGAAACCGCGCCACGGCGCTTGCGGTGTTCGTGGCGGCAGGATCCGTACCGTCCTGTTGCAGCAACCGGTCCCGGCCACGCAATACGGTGCCCTGACCATTGAGGCTGATATCGCGCTCATGAACCAGCCCAAAACTGCGGACATAGCCGTCATGCCGGGCAATGATGCTGTCGGGCTCGGCCTCCTGGCGGACGCAATCGACCCTGGAGACGCCGCCGGTGACGATGGGTCCGAGAAACCGGGACTGCGACAGCCTGGCTGACGAGTGATCCTGGACGGTGACGGTGGAATGCGCCGCCGTCATGCGCGCCATTTGCCGGTAGCGCTCGCCGGCAAATTTCGGCGAGCCCGAATTGATGACGAACCGGTGCCGCCCGGAAGACATCTCGAAAGACAAACAGCCGGCATGCGCCGTGCGCGACAGTTCCGGCGACAACGGCATGCCGGTGTCCATGATCGCCAGCACCCTGCCGGCAGCCAGACGCTGATATTGCATATGCGGCAATGCCTTGAAGGCCGCACCGGCCGTTTCATCATAACGCAGCACCGCCATCAATTCGTTGGCAAGCGTCGATGTCGCACCGTTAAACAGGGCCAGCTCGCCGCCTTGATGACGGAAGAAACGCAGCGCAGGATACATGCGATCAATGCAGGGAATGAGCTTAGCCGGCACATCATGGCCAAGATTAACGTAGGTCTGGCGGAGTGGCAGCAGGTCCAGCAGCAATTCCAGTCCGGTGCGCGGATTGCGGGAGCAATGGCCTCCATCTGGAAGGATCTGCCGGTCGAGTTCGGCATCGAGATTTCTGGCGGCTTTGCGGATCGTCGCTTCGGACGCCGGCATGGCGACCGATGCCATTGCAAGCGCGATCCGCACCCGCAACCGGGCCTCTCCGTCGCAGGTGGTATCGGCAACATGCTTGAGATAACGAACCTGAAGGGCGAGGCTTTTCAGGAAACGGCGATAAAAGGCATGCTCGGCGTCCCGTAGTATAATTGGCGAGTGGGAGAGCCAGGCAATCAGCCGCTGCGCTATGATATCCGCGTCCCAGGCTATGCCGCCGATCCTGCGACCATGTGTTTCGATCCAACCGCCGACAAGGTGACGCAAGTGCCGAAGCGCGTCCTCCTCCTTGATCGAGCGCATATGCCGAACCCAGCCGAAACCGTGAAGCCGCACCGCAAATTCCTGCGACGGCAAATCCATTTCGAACGGCGATTCGCCCTCGGTGTCGAGCACGCGGCCGGCAAGCGGAAAGCGGCCTTGCATGATCTCTTCGGCAACGAAAGGATCGACTGCGCGCAGATCTGTCGGCGCAACGATCAACCGGTCGGGCGCCTTGCCGGTAAACCGGAAGGCGCTGTTTCGGCCGAGCGCAAGCCGTCGCGAAAAGCGCCGCCAGCTCTCATGCAGATAGAGATGAAACAACCGTTGCCGGTCTGAAATGCGCATTCTAGCCGCCCGCTGCTCCTCCGACCGGACCGGGCTTCAGACCGCAAAATCGGAATGACGGCTGTCCGTACTACAAACAATAAGGACCATGTTCATGCCTAAAAAGTCATTAAATTTTTACAGATCACCCCGGTATTGTTAGGCAAACCGGCTCCCCGCGTCAATCTCATCAAACGACGGCCGACAGGGACGTCATGCCGCTCTGCGCAAAACGACCGCATAAAACCCGTCAAGGCCTCCGGCAAATCCATCCTCGGGTGCGATCATTGCAGGCGTTGTCCGGAATTCACCTTCGCTCGTTATCGCATCCTCAAGTCCGGGCCAGGCCGAAGGATCGACAGCCACGCGCTCACAACCCCCGTCCGCAAGCACGCGACGGGTCACCTCTTCGCCCTCTCTCTTGTCCAGCGAACAGTTCGAAAAAACGACAAGTCCACCCGGCCGTACCAAGGTCAGCGCGTGCCGCAACAGGCGTTCCTGAAGCAGCGCCAGCTTTTCGATGTCTTTCATGTCCTTGGTCCAGAGGACATCGGGATGGCGACGGATCGTTCCGGTAGAGGAACAAGGCGCATCCAGGAGAGCGGCGTCAAAAAGATCATCGGTGTGGAAATCGGCCATGTTGATTTCCAGCGTCTCCGCTTTCAACCCAAGACGCGACAGATTACCGTCGAGACGCTTCAGCCGGCTTGCCGACTGATCGAGCGCCGTCACCTTGGCACCGGCAGCGGCGAGTTGAGCTGTCTTTCCCCCCGGGGCCGCGCACAAATCAATAACACGCTTGCCGGCAAGAGCACCGAAAAGCCGTGCGGGAATCGAGGCCGCAGCATCCTGAACCCACCATTCTCCGTCTTCGAAGCCCGCCAATGCAGGAACACCTCCGACAAAAGCAGCAAGACGGACAGAACCTGTCGGCAGAACACGCCCATTCAGGCGTTGCGCCCAGGCGGCAGCCTCGGACTTCACGGTAATATCGATAGCGGCAGGCGATAGAACAGCATCGGCGATCAGCTGTGTTTGTTCGAAACCGTAGGTATCGACAAGCCGCTTATAGAACCAAGCTGGAATTGCCGGCGCGCTTTCACCGATCGTCTCGATCAAATGTTGCTTCTCGCGGGATAGGCGGCGCAAAACCGCGTTGACCAGACTGGCGAAGCGCTTGTTTCGCGGATCGGTTTGCGCCTGTTCGACGGCGAGATCCACGGCAGAGTGGTCCGGGATATCGAGATAGAGGATTTGCGCGGCAGCCACCGTCAACACATGGTCCAGCGCCCGGGCGCCTTCGGGCAGGGGCGTCTGCAGCAAGGAACCGATCATCGCCTCGATCCGCGGCAGTTGACGCAGCGCAGAATTGAGGATGGCACGCACCAGCGCACGGTCGGCCTCATTCAAATCTTTATAGGCAGGATTGCCATTTTGCGCGTCCAGCATACCGTCGAGAGATGTCTTGCGGTCGATCACAGCACCGAGGATCTTCGCTGCGGCCTGCCGCGCTTGCAAACCGGGCTTGTCGTTGCGGGTAGGAGGAGCTTCGCCCCTATCGCTCACGCGTGAGGGACGGTGAACTCGTTTCGGCGGCGAAGTGGTTTTATTCTCGTCGGACATCAGGACCAGGGACCTTTGGGCGGTTCGGAACCACCGCGACCCCAGCCGGTTGACGGAACGGAGCGCGATTTCCGGGTTTGATTACCAGCCCTGACGGGCGGCGTCGATACCGTGCCGATCTCTTCCGCCAGGCGTTGCAGCGCCGCGATGCGATTTTCCGTCGCCGGGTGGGTGGAAAACAGATTGTCCATCCGCTCGCCCGACAGCGGATTAATGATGAACATATGCGCGGTCGCAGGATTGCGTTCGGCCTCTACATTCGGAACCTGATGCGCGAAATTGGCGATTTTTGCCAGCGCGGAAGCAAGTGAGAGCGGGTTTCCGCAAATTTCGGCACCGCGCCGGTCCGCAGAATATTCGCGGGTGCGGCTGATTGCCATCTGCACAAGCATCGCGGCAAGCGGCGCAACAATCATCGCGGCCAAGGTTCCGATGAAGCCGAGCGGATTGTTGTTTTCACGGTTGCCGCCGAAAAAGAACGCGAAATTGCCAAGCATGGAAATTGCGCCTGCAAGTGTCGCGGTGAGCGTCATGGTTAATGTATCGCGATACTGCACATGCGCCAGTTCGTGGGCCATGACGCCTGCCACCTCGTCATAGGTGAGAGCGTGAAGCAGTCCTGTGGAAGCAGCGACTGCCGCATTCTCTGGGTTACGGCCGGTGGCAAAGGCGTTGGGCTGCGCATTGTCGATGATATAGACGCGCGGCATGGGAAGACCGGCATTTTTCGCCAGATCGCGAACGATACCATAATATTCCGGTGCTGAGCGCTCATCGACTTCCTGCGCATTGTACATCCGCAAAACCATCTTGTCGGAATTCCAATACGAGAAGAAATTCATGCCGGCGGCGAGCACGAGCGCAATCATCATGCCAGCGCGACCGCCGATGACGAAACCGACGGCCATGAAAAGCGCCGTCATGAATGCCAGAAGCATGGCGGTACGGACAAGGTTCATCAATGTTCTCCCAGGCGTTTCACGTGAATCACGCCTTTTGCTTGTGCAAAAGCTTTCTATATGATGGTGACATCACATGGATTCTTCAACATCGCCTGGGATAATTTGGGTTCCGATGCAAAATGACAATGACAATCAGCTATCTTCGCTGCCGAGAAATCTGACGCCCGCAGCACAGCGCGCATTGCGGGAGGCGGATGAACGTCGCAAAGCGATGCAGGCGCGGGACGCTCCACTTGAGCTTGGGGGAAGGGGTGGACCTGATCCGGCCCGATATGGCGATTGGGAGATAAACGGTAGGGCGATTGACTTCTGAGGAAATAATTCCTGTTGTAATAGGCATTACATCAGAATATATTCCTTTCATGAGATCTGTCATTTGCGCTTTAGCCCTCGGTTTTCCCCTCCTGTTTCAGGCGGATGCAACGTGCGCCTATGACAGGGGCGTCGTGATCGACGGCCCTGTTCGGGCTCAAATCATTCGCGTTATTGATGGAGATACCTTGCTGGTGGCAGCAAAACCGTGGCCGCAACAAACGATGGAAGTCTATGTGCGGCTCCGGGGAATTGATGCACCAGAGATAAAATCGCATTGCGCATCCATAAGTGCCGCCGGGAAACAGGCTCAGGCAGCACTTGCCGGTCTTGCCGGCGAACAGAGCGAAGTTCAGTTGCTCCATATTTCCGGCGACAAATATTTTGGACGGGTCTTGGCTGATGTCACGCTGGCCGATGGCCGGAATCCGGCTCATGAGTTGCTGTTATCGGGCTATGTCGTCCCCTACCAAGGTGGGCGCAAGGCGAGGGAGATCTGTATTTCCCTCTGGTAAAGCGACAGCATAGCCCTCCAAGCCGGCCCGAATCATTCCTTCCTGTTCTGGCGGCTTGCGATCAGGTCTTCCACCACAGCAGGATCTGCGAGCGTCGAGGTATCGCCCAGTGCCGAGAAGTCATCCTCCGCGATCTTGCGCAGAATGCGGCGCATGATCTTGCCGGACCGGGTTTTCGGCAGGCCCTGCGCGAACTGGATCTTGTCCGGTGCAGCAATGGGGCCGATCTCCTTGCGGACATGCTTGACGAGATCCTGTCGTAAGGCGTCGGTTCCTTCCTCACCGGCCATCAGGGACACGTAGCAATAGATACCCTGGCCTTTGAGATGGTGGGGGTAGCCGACGACGGCAGCTTCCGATACCAGATGATGCGAGACAAGCGCGGACTCCACCTCCGCCGTGCCGAGGCGATGGCCGGATACGTTCAGAACGTCATCGACGCGGCCAGTGATCCAATAGTAGCCGTCCTCGTCGCGACGGCAGCCGTCACCGGTGAAATATTTCCCTTTGTAGGTCGAAAAATACGTCTGGGCGAAGCGGGCATGGTCACCATAGATTGTGCGCATCTGGCCTGGCCAGCTGTCGATGATGCAAAGATTGCCGTCTGCGGCACCTTCCAACACCGCACCTTCATTATCCACCAGCTGTGGTTTCACGCCAAAGAAAGGTCGCGTTGCCGAACCGGGCTTCAGGTCTGTCGCCCCCGGCAGCGGGGTAATCAGGATGCCCCCGGTTTCGGTCTGCCACCATGTATCGACGATCGGGCAGCGCTGTTCGCCGACGATGTTGTAGTACCATTCCCAGGCTTCCGGATTGATCGGCTCTCCGACCGAGCCGAGCAGCCGCAATGACGCCCGGGACGACCGCTGCACAAAACCATCGCCTGCGCCCATCAGCGAACGGAGCGCCGTGGGCGCCGTATAGAAGATATTGACCTTATGCTTGTCGATGACTTCCCAGAACCGTCCCTGGTCGGGAAAATTGGGAACGCCTTCGAACATCAGCGTCGTCGCTCCATTGGCGAGCGGGCCGTAGACGATGTAGGAATGACCTGTCACCCAGCCGACATCCGCCGTACACCAGTAGATATCGCCATCGCGATAGTCGAAGACATATTGATGGGTCATCGACGCATAGACGAGATAGCCGCCTGTCGTATGAAGAACACCCTTCGGCTTTCCGGTTGATCCGGACGTGTAGAGAATGAACAGCGGGTCTTCCGCCTTCATTTTGACCGGCGGGCAATCGCGCGGGACGCTGACCATTTCCTGGTGATACCAGACATCGCGGCCGGGCGCCCAGGCGGTCTTGCCGCCAGTGCGGCGTACCACAAGGACCTTGTTGACGATCACATGGTTCTTGGCGGCGATATCGATGGCCGTATCGGTATTTTCCTTAAGGGGAATCGGCTTTCCGCCGCGCACGCCCTCGTCGCAGGTAATGACGAAGGTGGATTCGCAATCGACGATGCGCCCGGCCAGTGCATCCGGGGAAAAGCCGCCGAAGACAACGGAATGCACGGCGCCGATACGCGAACAGGCAAGCATTGCATAGGTTGCCTCGGGGATCATCGGCATGTAGATCGTGACGCGGTCGCCTTTCTTGACGCCGTGCTTCTTCATCACATTGGCGAGCCGGCAGACATGCTCGTGAAGCTCATTATAGGTGATCTTCTTGTCGATATAGGGATTATCGCCTTCCCAGATGATCGCAACCTGGTCGCCTCGGGCCTTAAGGTGCCGGTCGATGCAATTGTAGGAGACGTTGGTCAGGCCGTCCTCGAACCATTTGATGGATACACGGCCATTAAAGGAGGTGTTTTTGACTTTGGTGTAAGGCTTGAACCAGTCGATCCGCATACCGTGTTTATCCCAGAAACGATCCGGGTTTTCGATGCTTTCGCGATACCATCGCTGATAGGTTTCGCTGTCGATAAGAGTGCGGTTTTTCGCGGCTTTCAGGACCGGATAGGTTTTGGCAGACATGACGATTTCCTCCCTGCGCAGGCTGTCGGGACGGCACAACTCCCCGTGCACGACCTCTTCGGTGGCAATACATATCAGGTCAACAGACCGCGTCCATTAGACAAAAGGTCATTTGTCGGAGAAGAATTGCATTTCTGCGACGACACAGGTATAGAGGCGCTAATTTCCCGGAAATTGAGTGGTAACACCCCACGGCCCGCGACACCGGCGCGGACGGACAGAAGGACTATATCCATGGCTCAACAACTGCTTATGCCCAAAGCGACGGCCGTATGGCTTGTTGACAACACCGCCTTGTCGTTCGAACAGATCGCTACATTCTGCAAGCTGCATCCGCTCGAGGTAAAGGCAATCGCCGATGGTGAATCCGCTCAGGGCATCAAGGGCCTCGATCCGATTTCGACTGGACAGCTGTCCCGCGACGAAATCGCCCGCGCCGAAGGCAATCCAAACCATAAGCTGAAACTGTCCGAGCCGAAAGTTCGGGTACCGGACAGCAAACGCAAGGGCCCGCGATACACGCCCGTATCCAAGCGTCAGGATCGCCCCAACGCTATTCTCTGGCTGGTTCGCAACCATCCGGAACTCAAGGACGCCCAGATTTCACGCCTTGTCGGCACGACCAAATCGACGATCGAGCAGATCCGCGAGCGCACGCACTGGAACTCCACAAATCTGACGGCCATGGATCCGGTGACGCTTGGTCTGTGCACGCAGATCGACCTGGATCTTGAAGTCGAACGCGCCTCCAAAGGCAAGCCGTTGCCGACGGCTGCCGAACTCGGCGCCACTCTGGAAGCGTCGCGGGAAACGGAAAAGCTGCCTTTCTCCTACGACCGCGACGAGGAAAAAGGCATCGATGCCGACGCCGTTTTTGCAAAACTCAAATCTTTGAAGTCCGACCGCAAGGACGACGAGGAAGACGATCGCTACTAATCGTCTGTATCGTCTGTCAGGCTCGGAACCCGGCCGGGGTCGGTTCTGAGCCTGACAGGCTGACCGCGTTCCGGCCCACAGTCAACGCGTGCCGAAAATCGCTGAACCGACTCGAACACTGGTAGCCCCAAACTCGACAGCCGTTTCGAAATCGCCCGACATGCCCATGGAGAGCTTTTCCAGGCCGCAACGTCTGGCGAGCTTAGCCAGAAGCGCAAAATGTGGTCCCGGATTTTCGTCGGCCGGCGGAATGCACATCAGGCCTTCGATAGGCAAGCCCAGCGTATCACGGCAAAAGACGACAAAGGCCGTTGTCTCATCCGGCACGATGCCGGCCTTCTGTGGCTCGAGCCCCGTATTAACCTGCACATAAAGCCGAACCGGCTTGTTCTGACGGGCAATCTCGGTTGCGACTGCCCGCGCGATCTTTTCGCGATCGATCGTCTCGATGACATCGAACAGGGCTACGGCATCTGCCGACTTGTTTGACTGCAACGGCCCGATGAGACGCAACTCGATGCCGGATGTTTCCTCTTTCAGGGTAGGCCATTTTACCTGCGCCTCCTGCACCCGGTTTTCGCCGAAAATTCGCTGTCCGGCGGCAATCACCGGACGGATAATGTCAGCTTCGAATGTCTTGGAAACGGCAACCAGCGACACGGCGCCTGAAGCCCGGTCCGCTCTGCTTTCAGCCAACCGAATCCGGTTCACGACATCATTCAATTGTGCTTCGATATCTATTGCCACACTGTCCGCCAATTCCTTGCCTGCCACGCCGGCGTCGTTCAAACCCGGCCGACGACTAGCAGCCTTTGATCGAACTGCCAAAGTTTTCGCTGCAAAGCCGTCCAAAACTTGACGCTATCGTTGTTTCATGGTGAAGGTCACCCCAAATATTCGAACGTGCGCCTTTCCTGCGCGAAAAATTCCGGAACATCACCCAATGGCCACCGAACGTTATAATCCGCGCGATGCTGAACCCCGCTGGCAGCAGGAATGGGAGCGCAACAAGGTCTTCATCACCGACAACGACGACCCGCGCGAAAAATATTACGTGCTTGAGATGTTTCCTTATCCTTCGGGCCGTATCCACATGGGTCACGTCCGAAACTACGCAATGGGCGATGTGGTTGCCAGATACAAGCGCGCCCGCGGCTACAACGTATTGCACCCGATGGGATGGGATGCGTTCGGCATGCCGGCTGAAAATGCCGCCATGGAGCGTGGCGTGCATCCCGCTGCATGGACCTACCAGAATATTGCCTCGATGAAGGCGCAATTGAAGGTGATGGGCCTGTCGCTCGATTGGTCCCGCGAATTCGCCACCTGCGACGTCGAATATTATCAGCGCCAGCAACATCTTTTCCTGGATTTCCTCGAAAAAGGCTTGGTCTATCGCAAACAGTCGAAGGTCAACTGGGATCCGGTCGACAACACTGTGCTTGCCAATGAGCAGGTCATCGACGGTCGCGGATGGCGCTCGGGAGCGCTGGTGGAGCAGCGGGAACTGACCCAGTGGTTTTTCCGCATCACGGATTTCAGCCAGGAACTTCTGGATTCGCTGGATACTCTGGACCATTGGCCTGAAAAAGTCCGGTTGATGCAGAAAAACTGGATTGGCCGGTCCGAAGGGCTGACAATCCGCTGGGAGATCGTCTCCAGCACGTCCGACATAGCAGAGGTATCCGTCTATACAACGCGTCCCGATACGCTGTTCGGTGCCTCGTTTCTGGCGATTGCCGCCGACCATCCTCTGGCACGGCAGGCAGCAGCATCCAGTTCTGAGATCAATGCTTTTTGCGAGGAATGCCGTCGTGCCGGCACGTCACTGGCCGCCCTTGAAACTGCGGAAAAGAAGGGTATCGATACGGGTATCCGGGTAAAACACCCACTCGATCCAACTTGGGAATTGCCCGTTTACATCGCCAATTTCGTGCTGATGGACTACGGGACCGGGGCCATTTTCGGATGCCCTTCCGGTGACCAGCGGGATCTCGACTTCGCGCGACGATATGATCTCCCCGTCGTTCCCGTCGTTATGCCGAAGGACGGTGATGCAGCAGCCTTCACCATCGGCAGCGAAGCCTATGTCGGCGACGGAGTGATGATAAACTCCGGTTTTCTCAACGGGCTCTCTACAAGCGAGGCTTTCGAGAAGGTCGCATCGCTGCTGGAAGGCCGCGTACTGGGGGATGCCCCGCAAGCGGAGCGGAAGGTGAACTTTCGCCTGCGTGACTGGGGCATTTCCCGCCAGCGATATTGGGGTTGCCCGATCCCGGTCATCCACTGCGAGGACTGCGGTGTTCTGCCGGTGCCGAAGGCCGATCTGCCCGTGAAACTGCCTGACGACGTGACTTTCGACCGCCCAGGCAACCCGCTTGATCGCCACCCCAGCTGGCGGCACGTCGCCTGCCCTCGCTGTGGCAAGGATGCACGCCGCGAAACCGACACGATGGATACTTTCGTTGATTCTTCCTGGTATTTCGCGCGGTTCACGGCGCCCTGGGAGGACAACCCGACGGATCCGAAGGCAGTGAACAACTGGTTGCCGGTCGATCAATATATTGGCGGCATTGAGCATGCGATCCTGCATCTGCTTTATTCGCGGTTCTTTACCCGGGCAATGAAAGCGACAGGTCACGCTGATCTCGACGAGCCCTTCAAGGGTCTTTTCACCCAGGGCATGGTGGTTCATGAAACCTACAGCCGGGCTGATGGGCAGCAGCGCGACTGGGTTACGCCCGCTGAAGTCATGATTGTCGAGATCGACGGGAAGCGTCAGGCGAGCCTGATTGAAACAGGCGAGCCGATTATTATCGGCGCCATCGAGAAGATGTCGAAATCCAGAAAGAATGTCGTTGATCCCGACGATATCATCGCCTCCTACGGCGCGGACACAGCACGCTTTTTCGTGCTGTCGGACTCGCCGCCGGATCGGGATGTGATCTGGTCGGAAGCGGGTGTCGAGGGCGCCCATCGTTTCGTGCAACGTCTGTGGCGGCTGATCTCAGAAGCTTCGGCGACACTGAAGGAGGCGAACGCCAAGACCGGTGCGAAGGGTCCGGCGCTGGCCGTTTCGCAGGCCGCTCACAAGACATTGAAGGCCGTGCAGGCAGACTATGACAAGCTGGCTTTCAACAAGGCCGTGGCCCGGCTGTATGAGTTGGTGAACGCGCTGTCGGCTCCGCTTTCGCAGGTCGCCGACGGGACAGCCGACACGTCGCTTGTCGAGGCGGTAAAGGATGCGACCACAATTCTTGTCCATCTCGTGGCACCGATGATGCCGCATCTCGCCGAGGAGTGCTGGCGTGCCATCGGCGGGGCAGGGCTGGTGGCACAGGCGCCTTGGCCGATATATGACGAGGCCTTGGTGGCAGAAAACGAAGTCACTATGCCCGTTCAGATCAACGGCAAGAAGCGAAGCGATTTGACAATCGCCCGTGATGCGGATCAGATCACCATAGAAAATGCGGTACTTGACCTCGACGTGGTCAAGGCAGCATTGAATGGCATGCGTCCGAAGAAGATCGTCGTCGTACCTCAGAGGATTGTGAATGTTGTCGTCTGAAACACGCTATCGGTATGGCCGACTTTTGACGCTGGGTTCGGTTGTTTTTCTGGCCGCATGTCAGGTCAAGCCGCTCTATTCCGAAGGCCAGCAGGGTCGTCCGGCAGCAGCCCTGGCCTCCATCGGAATTTCTGAAGCCGACGACAGGGTAGAGCAACTTGTCCGTAACGCCCTGATTTTTGCAACCTCCGGCGGAGCCGGCGAGCCCGCAAACCCTCAGTACAATTTGGCGTTGAACGTCACCAGCGATGTTATTGGTGTTCTGTATGATCAGGAATCGGACACGGCCGGTGCCGGTCGCGTCGTCGTCATGGCCGATTACAATCTGACACGTGCCAAGACCGGGGAAACGGTCCGTTCGGGCCAGCGGTCGGCTGTTGCCCTTGTCGATTTCCCCGAGCAGGAATTCGCCAAGGTTCGTGCAACCCGGGATGCGGAGAAACGCGCGTCAAAGGAACTTGCCGAAGTCGTTCGCGCCGATCTCGCAGCGGCCCTCGGCCGCTGATGCTGCCGGCATGACCGAGATCAAGTCGCATGAGTTCGATGGTCTCCTTCAGCAGGGGCTGAGCGACAAGAAGCTGTTTCTCGTCTATGGGCCTGATCGCGGGCTCGTGTCGGAGCGGGCAGTTCAGATTGCAGGCCGGACAGGTGTTGCGCTCGATGACCCGTTTTCGCTGGTCAAGCTTGATGCTTCCGATTTGCAGCAAACGCCCAGCCGCCTGCTGGACGAGGTCAACACATTTGGTCTGTTTGGCGGGGAGAAGCTTGTCTGGATTCGAGCCGCGGGAACGGAACGGCCGCTCGTTGAAAGCTTCTCGGTTCTTTCGCAAAATCCACCCACAGGCAGCTTTGTCATCGTGGAAGCCGGCGACCTCAAAAAGGGCACTGGCGCACGAAAGATCGGCGAAACCGCACGTTCGGTCTTGTCAATTGCGTGTTATGCCGACGACGCACGGGCACTGAATGCGCTGATCGACAACGAACTTGGACAGGAAAATCTGCGCCTTTCTGCCGCAGCCAGGGAACGCCTGAATGAGGCTCTCGGCGGCGACCGCATCGCTTCCCGCAACGAGCTGCGCAAACTAGCGCTTTACTGCCGCGGTCTCGGGATAGTGGAGGAAGAGCATGTTATTGACATTATCGGGGATTCCAGCGCGATTTCTGTTGATGACGCCATCGATGCCGTCCTGAAGGGTGATGTCGATGGTCTCAACCGCTCAATCCGTAAGATTACAGCATCCAAGACAGCCGTTTTCCTCGTGCTGCAGGCCTGCTTGAAGCAGTTTCAACTGCTTGACATCATGCGTGCGGAAATGGACGAGAAACGGCAACAGCCAGCGCAGGTCATAGCGGCCATGGGGCGCCACCTCCATTTTCGCCGCAAGCCGCTTGTGGAAGCGGCCTTGAAATCCTGGACACTTCCCGCCATCCGACGCGAACTGACACGGCTTCAAGCGGCAATCTTTCAGAGTCGTATACGGCAGTCGCTTGAGGCCAGCATTGCCATGCAGACGTTGCTGGCGATAACACTCCAGTCGGTTCAACGCTAGACGTTTCGGATCCGAACCGTCAGCGGCGTTCCAAAAGGCGACATATTTCTTCCAGCTGATCAAGTGTCTTATAGGAAATCCGCAGTTGCCCACCGGTGGCCTTGTGATTGACCGTTACTTCCAGGCCAAGGCTGTCGGATAAGGTTCGCTCCAAAGCCATGGTGTCCGCATCCTTTTCATCCCTGCGGGACGTTCGCTTAAAATCAGGATCTGTCTGGGCCCGAATGTCATTCTGTGCCAAGCGCTCCGCGTCACGCACGGAAAGCCCCTTCGACACGATCGACCGCGCCAAAGCAACTGGATCGGACGTGGGTATCAATGCACGGGCATGGCCAGCGGAAAGTGTGCCCGAGGATAACATATCCCGCACGGGCTCCGGCAGCTTGAGCAGGCGCAAACTATTGGCAACATGGCTTCTGCTCTTGCCGATGATCTCGCCCAAATCATTCTGCGTATAGCCATGCTCTGCGATCAACTGATCATAGCCAAGCGCTTCCTCGAGCGGGTTTAAATCGGAGCGCTGGACATTCTCAACAATTGCAATTTCCAACGCCGTGCGATCATCCACATTGCGGACAATAACCGGAATATCCGTGAAACCCGCCAATTGCGCCGCACGCCATCTGCGTTCCCCAGCAATGATCTCATATCGGCCTTCTGTAATCGTCCGGACCACTACAGGTTGCACGATACCATGTTGACGAATCGAGCTCGCAAGATCCTGCAAATCCGCCTCGTCAAACGATCGGCGCGGGTTGCGTGGGTTTCTCGACACGAATTCAATGGGAATACGACGATCCGGGTTTATTGCAGATACGGGCTCGGAGGCCTGCACCGGCTGATCCATTTCACCGATCAACGCTGCCAGTCCGCGGCCCAAGCGCCGTCGTGAGCTATCGTCATTCATAGATCGTACTCGCACCTATCGTTTCTGTTCCGAATCGCTTCACGCTGCTTTTCGTTGGCGTTCCCGCTGGATTACCTCTGAAGCCAGTTGCAGATAAGCCTGGCTGCCGGCACATTTCAAATCATACAGAATCGCCGGCTTTCCGTAGGAGGGCGCTTCCGATACGCGAACATTTCTTGGGATAAGCGTATGGTACACCTTCTCACCCAAATGGGTGCGCACATCATTGACGACCTGCTGCGCAAGATTATTTCGCGAGTCGAACATCGTCAAAACTATCCCCTGAATATCGAGTGTCGGGTTCACAGACCGTCTTACCTGGTCAACGGTTTCCAGAAGCTGACTGAGACCCTCAAGCGCAAAAAACTCACACTGTAACGGTACCAAAACGGAATGCGCGGCGGCCATCGCATTCATTGTCAACAAATTGAATGACGGCGGGCAATCAACCAGCACATAATTATACATCAGGGCGTCGGGCGAGCTCAATGCCTTACGCAACCGGAAGACACGATCAGCGTGCTGTGAAATCTCCATTTCGACGCCGAGAAGATCCATTGTCGATGGGATAATTGACAGATTTGGGACCACAGTGTCTAAAACCACTTCGGCAATACTGTGGGATCCTACCATCAATTCATACGAGGATAGCTTACGATCGACACGCCGGATGCCCAATCCGGTGCTGGCATTTCCCTGAGGGTCCAGGTCCACGATGAGAACGCGCTCTCCAATAGCAGCCAGCGCGGTCGCGAGGTTAATAGCAGTGGTTGTCTTTCCGACACCGCCTTTTTGATTAGCGATCGTAATAATTCTGTTTCGCTCAGTTAAAAGGCTTCTCACAGTTCGCCACCACTCTTTCGTGAGAGATTCGCAATTTCCAGAACAACTGAGTCCGGCTCCACGATGCTTTGGTGTTTTATCAGATCGAATTTAAACCGGCCATCAGCTTTATCGACTTCTAACTGATAATCCCTGCCTTTGTGAAAAAAGGCGCGCGTCGGTGTTCCGTCCATCCAGGGCAGGCAATATTCCAATAATTGTGACAGATCGGCAAGCGCGCGAGCCGAGAGGGCGTCGCATTCTTTGAGAGTCAGGGGTGCGCTTTCTATGCGCATGGTGCGCACACTGCCTCGCGCGCCGGTCTCCTGTAGAGCTACGCGGAGAAAGGCAGCCTTCTTGCCATTGCTTTCAACCAGATCGACCCAGCCATCCTTTAACTCCGTCAATAGAATTGCCGTGATAATCCCAGGGAAGCCGCCGCCGCTACCCAAATCTATCCATCTTTTTGGCCCCGGAAAGCAGCTGAATATCTGTGCGCTATCCATAATATGACGCCGGTATAGATCACCGATTGTCGATGGCGCGACGAGATTTATTGTTTTGGACCATTTGATAAACAGGTGACCGAAATGTTCGAGCCGTTGCTGAGTTTCACGTGAAACACGCAGGCCGTTTATCGACTCAATCGGACTCGCATTCATTGCGCGACTCGCACATCAAACGGGAGTTCGATTTTTCGAATCGACGCCAGAATGAGGGCAATCGCTGACGGGGTCATCCCGTCGATGTTCATAGCTTGCGCCAGATTGTTGGGCCGCTTCTTTGAAAGCTTGCTCTTCAACTCGTTGGAAAGACCTGAAAGCGCGTTGAAGTCAAAATTCTCCGGGATTGTCCGGCTTTCTTCCCTTTTCACACCTATAATATCAGCCGCTTGCCTCTGCATATAGACAGCGTATTTTGCGTCTATTTCCAAGGCTTCAGCCAACTTTGGATCGACCGTGTGAAGCTCCGGCCACATCTTGGCCAGGGAGTCGACCGTATGTTCGGCATAGGAGAGTAGCTCGTATGCGCTTCGTCGTTGCCCATCCAGGTTCAATTTCAGACCAACGGCACGACCTTGAGTCGGCGTGATCGTCAGTGACCGTAGAAGCGCCTTGCCCGCTTCAAGTGCCTCGATCCAGCTATTGAACCGGTGGCCTCGGGCCGCGGACACGCAGCCGAGGGCAATGGCATCCGGGGTTAGTCGTACATCAGCATTATCGGCACGGAGGGACAACCGATATTCAGCCCGAGACGTGAACATCCGATAGGGCTCAGTGACGCCGCGACTCGTTAAATCGTCAATCATGACCCCAATATAAGAGTTTGTTCGGCTGAATATATAGGGCGTACTTCCGGCCGCCATGCGGGCAGCATTCAAACCCGCAGTCAGACCCTGAGCTGCCGCTTCCTCGTAACCCGTCGTGCCATTGATTTGGCCTGCCAAAAATAATCCGGGAATCTGTTTAACCTCAAGGGATGCGCTCAGTTCACGGGGGTCAACGTGGTCATACTCAATCGCATAGCCCGGCTGAATGATGGCTACGTCTTCAAGCCCCGGTATCGTACGCATAAAATCCTGCTGAACCTCGGCAGGCAACGACGTCGAGATTCCATTGGGATAGACCGTATCGTCATCCAGACCCTCTGGCTCCAGAAAGATCTGATGTCCGTCGCGCTCCCCGAATCTGACAATTTTATCCTCGATCGACGGGCAGTATCGTGGGCCCACACCCTCGATCTGGCCTGAATACATTGCTGATCGATGAATGTTATCCTTGATAATTCTATGGGTCGCCTCGGTTGTTCGCGTAACACCACATTCTATCTGAGCATTTGTAATGGCGTCGGTCATAAACGAAAATGGCACAGGCTGGTCATCAGCACCCTGTCGACCGACTGAGTTCCAGTTTATGGTTCTTCCGTCCAACCGAGCGGGTGTTCCTGTCTTCAACCGACCCAGCCGTAGCCCGTAGCGCGTGAGTGTTGCGGAAAGTCCGACCGAGGGCTGCTCGCCCATCCGCCCGGCGGGCAACTTCTGGCTCCCCATATGGATGAGCCCGCGGAGAAATGTCCCCGTCGTCAGGACCGCGGCGCCGCAATGGATCACTTGACCGTCAGCAAGGCTTATACCAGCGACCCTGCCGTTGCGGAGCGTCAAATCGAATGCATCGCCTTCTATGATCGTTAGATTGGAAATCGCGGCGATCTCACCTTGCATCGCTTGCCGATAAAGCTTTCGGTCTGCCTGGGTGCGAGGACCACGAACTGCTGGGCCCTTCTTGCGATTAAGCAATCGAAACTGGATTCCGGCCGCATCGGCGACACGTCCCATCAAACCGTCCATCGCATCGATTTCCCGGACGAGATGACCCTTACCCAAACCTCCAATAGCGGGATTGCATGACATGACGCCGATCGTCGCCCGCTTATGTGTGACCAAAGCGGTCTTGGCACCAAGCCGCGCTGAGATGCTCGCAGCCTCACAGCCCGCGTGCCCGCCCCCGATGATGACGACATCAAAATTCAACATAGAAATCTCTTTTCAAACGCTTCGAATCGTTTCACGTGAAACATAGTCGGTGACTCGCATGAAGTGTATCACTACTTACCGATACAGAATTCGGAGAAGATAACATCCAGCAAATCCTCAACATCCACACGTCCGGTAATGCGCCCTAACGATTGCGCAGCCAGTCGGAGATACTCGGCCCGAATATCAAGTCCGCTATCAGATTGCGCTAAACTCACGCGCAGTGAAGCGGCCGCATCCTCCAGCGCACTTACATGCCTGGACCTCGTCGGAAGTGCCAAGGCCGATGGCGAGGTGACGTCGGGGAGGTAAGTTGCAAGCGTGTCCAGAAGGGCTGGCAAGCCCTCGCCCGTTTTTGTCGAAACGGCCTGGACAGCGGCCTTATCCCACGAAAACTTGCGCATATCAATCTTTGTGACGACCCGAACGACCGTCTGCGTTTCCCTTATAGTCGGAAAGCGTTCTGGGTCGTCGGAAAGCAGCAAAACAATATCAGCTATATCTATGGTTGCATAAGCGCGCCGAATACCCTCCTTCTCCACGAGATCGGCCGCTTCGCGCAGACCGGCAGTATCAACAAAACGAACAGAGAATCCGGCTAATGAAATGTTGACGGATAGAACATCGCGGGTTGTACCAGGGACATCGGTAACGATTGCGACATCGCGCTTGGCGAGCCAGTTCAGGAGACTCGATTTCCCGACATTCGGCTCACCTGCAATCACCACGGTCAATCCATCCCGGATAATCTCAGCAATCCCGGCGCCCTCGATATGTGCGCAAATATCTTTGAGCAGGTCTTCCATGTCAGTCCAGATCGCATCAGCAAGGGATCCGGGAACATCGTCCTCGTCGGCGAAGTCAAGCTCCGCCTCAATCATGGCGCGAGCATGCGTCAGACGCTGTGACCAGCCCCTGTAGAGATCGGACAAATGCCCACTGGAGTGCTCCAGCGCCAAGCGGCGCTGCATCTCGGTTTCTGCAGCCACAAGATCCGCAAGGCCCTCGACTTCAACCAGGTCCAACTTGCCGTTCTGAAAGGCACGGCGCGAGAACTCTCCAGCCTGCGCATGCCTGAGCCCGGGAAAGCCGGACAAGGCGTTCAGGATCGAACTCACGACGGCGCGTCCGCCGTGAACCTGCAGTTCCGCACAATCCTCGCCGGTGAACGAGGCCGGACCCGGAAAAAACAGAACAAGCCCCTGGTCCAGAACGTTGCCATTGCGGTCACGAAGAACGCGAAGCGCCGCCTGGCGCGTTGGGGGAACAAAGCCGCTCAACTGCACCACAACATTGCGCGTCTCTGGACCGCTCAGTCGAATGACCGCTATACCGGAGGGCAGACCACCCGACGACAAGGCGTAGATCGTCTCTGCGAAATGTTCGGCCTCGTCATGGGTCATGTTAGAAATCCTGCCTCATCAATCAGCAGACAAAATCGCGAATCCGGCAAATATCTTGCTGGTGCGGACTTTAAAATACAAAAGCCCAGGCGAGAGCCGGGCTTTGTCCATTTGGAGCAATCAGCGGCTATGTGTTCATCGAATCGAAAAAATCGCCATTGGTTTTCGTCTGCTTCAGCTTGTCGATTAAAAATTCGATAGCGTCGGTCGTTCCCATCGGCGCAAGAATCCGGCGAAGAACAAAGATCTTCTGGAGATCCTGACGCGGCACCAGGAGATCTTCCTTGCGCGTACCGGATTTGAGAATATCCATCGAGGGGAAGATACGCTTGTCGGCCACCTTGCGGTCGAGCACAATTTCCGAGTTACCGGTACCCTTGAACTCCTCGAAAATGACCTCATCCATGCGGCTACCGGTATCGATCAGCGCAGTCGCGATGATCGTCAACGAACCGCCTTCTTCGATATTGCGGGCAGCGCCGAAGAAGCGCTTCGGCCGTTGCAGCGCATTGGCGTCCACACCACCTGTCAGGACCTTGCCCGATGAGGGAACGACGGTGTTATAGGCGCGACCCAGCCGCGTGATGGAATCGAGCAGAATCACAACATCGCGCCCGTGTTCGACCAGGCGCTTTGCTTTTTCGATGACCATTTCTGCGACCTGAACATGGCGCGTGGCCGGCTCATCGAAAGTGGAAGACACCACTTCACCCTTGACCGACCGTTGCATGTCGGTGACTTCCTCCGGACGTTCGTCAATCAGGAGCACGATCAAATAACATTCAGGATGATTGGCCGTAATCGAATGGGCAATATTCTGCAGGAGAACGGTTTTACCAGTGCGCGGGGGTGCTACGATCAAACCACGCTGGCCCTTGCCGAGCGGAGCAATCAGGTCGATGACGCGAGCCGACAGATCCTTGGAGGTCGGGACCTCCAGCTCCATCTTGAATCGCTCGTTCGGATAGAGCGGTGTCAGATTGTCAAAATGGACTTTATGGCGGATCTTTTCCGGGTCCTCGAAATTGATCGTATTGACCTTGAGCAGCGCAAAATAGCGCTCGCCTTCCTTTGGCCCGCGGATGGGACCTTCCACCGTGTCGCCCGTCTTCAGGGAAAATCGGCGGATCTGGGAAGGGGATATGTAAATATCGTCAGGTCCCGGCAGGTAATTGGCATTGGCAGATCGCAGGAAGCCGAAACCGTCCTGCAGCAACTCGACCACACCCTGACCGATGATCTCCACATCCTGGCTAGCAAGCATCTTCAGAATGGCGAACATCAGCTCCTGCTTGCGCATGACGCTGGCATTCTCGACCTCGACGGATTCGGCAAACGCCAAAAGATCGGTCGCGGATTTATTTTTAAGTTCTTGTAGCTTCATTTCAGCCATGAAGGGGAGACCACTTGAATTCGAAGGGAAACGGCGTGTCAGAGTAAGGGGAGCAGCGACCGAGAGCCGGCTCGTAACGTTACACATGCCACGAAAGAGGAGGTTGCGGGAAAATAGCGATTCAAGCAGTGCGCCGCAAGAGGCTTGCGGAAATTACTTGGTATCACTTCCGGCAACGCAATGCGATCAAAAAGGTTTCACCACGGCGAGAATGACGATCAGAATCATCAAAATTGTCGGCGCCTCGTTCATAAGGCGCCAGTAACGCGCACTGCGGTTGTTTTCATCGCGTGCAAATATCCGGACCGCCCGGGAAAAAAACATGTGAACGCCGGTCATCAGCACCACGAGCAAAAGCTTCGCATGCAGCCAGCCTCCTTGAAATCCGTAAACACTCCAGGCGAGGTAGAGACCGAGAACCCACGTGATCATCATTGCGGGATTCATGATAACCTTCAGCAAACGCTGTTCCATGATCTTGAACGTTTCCGACTGTTCGGAACCCGGCTTGGCGTCAGTATGGTAGATGAACAATCGCGGCATATAGAACAGCGCTGCCATCCAGGAAATGACTGCGATGATATGCAAGGCCTTGATCCAGAGGTAAAGATTGTCCGGCTGCCAGGTAAACAGCGTTGCGATCAGGGCCACGAAAAGGACGATTGCCGTCACGGCACGGGCACGCGCCCTTTTTCCCGGCAGGGCGTCCGTCTGGCGCTCCGTCATGTCGCTTGACCGCGTACACGTGCGACGAGCCGGGATACGTTTTCTGGATCCGCCTGCGGCGTAATGCCGTGGCCCAGATTGAAGATCAGCGGTCCATTTGTCAGAGCTTGCAAAACAGCGTCTATGCCGTCCTCCAGAGCCTTGCTGCCGGCAACCACGCGCATCGGATCGAGATTGCCCTGGATCGGTCCGTCTTTTTGCAGTTCGGCGGCAAAGGAAAGCGGCACAGACCAGTCGAGGCCGATGGCATCCGCACCTGTGCCCTGCCGGTACGATTTCAGCAAAACCCCGGCACCCTTGGCAAACGCGATAATCCTGGCCTGAGGTCGTCTTGCGCGCACACTTTCGATCATTCGGCGTACCGGCTCTACGGCGTAGCGCTGGAACTCCGTTTCGCCCAGCACGCCCGCCCAGGAATCGAATATCTGCACGGCGTCCGCGCCTGCGTCGATCTGCGCAACAAGATAATCCGCCGAGATCTCGGCAAGCGTCGCCAGCAACCGCTCGAATTCCTTCGGATGTTTGTAAGCGAACAACCGGGCCGGCGCCTGGTCGGGTGTTCCATGACCGGCGATCATATAGGTCGCCACCGTCCATGGGGCTCCACAGAAGCCAAGCAACGCGGTTTCGGCGGGCAGCTCGATCCTTAGCCGTTGCACTGTTTCAAAAACAGGTTTCAGGTGATCAAGGACATCAAGCGTATCAAGTCCTGCAATATCTTCTGCAGCGATCGGGTCCATTCGCGGCCCATGACCTTCTTCGAAACGGACATTTCGCTTCAACGCATCCGGAATGACGAGAATATCGGAAAAAAGAATGGCTGCGTCAAAACCGTAGCGGCGGATCGGCTGCAGTGTGACCTCGACAGCGAAATCCGGCGTGTAACAGAGATCCAGAAAGCTCCCGGCCGCTGCCCGCACCTTCCTGTATTCCGGCAGGTAGCGTCCCGCCTGACGCATCAACCAGACAGGTGGTGGCGAGACCGTCTCCCCCCTCAGAACCTTCAATATCTTGCGGCTGTTTTCCGTCACAGGCCAAGGTCTCCAACTTAAAAGAAATCTTATATTTAAAGCTTCTATTTCTTAGAGTCGGTGACTATCAAGGATTAAAAGCTGTTCACATCTTTTCCACATTTGTTCTCTTTTCAAAACCGGTTGTGAATTGGTTTGGCCCAATGTGCGGTGCAAACGCCTCCATGACGCTTAAAGTTCAGTTTATCAAATGCTTGCGCCGATTTTCGAAATGGCGATAACTGTGGATAGACGGTGGATAAACGGCACATTGCGTCAGAAGCGTGAGTCTTCTTCACAGGAACCGCGAAACGATCCTCTTTTGGAGGCGATTGTGCATAACGTCACGGTTTTCCCCTTGCCTTCACAGAGATGCCGCCCTTACCTGTCGTTGTCCCGCTTTATCAACAGGTCGCGGAGAATAACGTGGACGGACAGAAAAACTTCTTTCATCTGCATTTGATCTCTGACTCAACAGGCGAAACCCTTATTGCGGCGGGCAGGGCTGCTGCTGCGCAATTTCGCACTTCGCAGGCGCTGGAGCATGTTTATCCGCTCATCCGCAACCGCAGGCAGCTCATGCAAGTGTTGGAAGCGGTCGATGCCGCGCCCGGTATCGTCCTCTATACAATCGTCGATCGCGAGCTTGCCGATAGTATCGACGCGACTTGCAAGATCATGGGGGTCCCCTGTGTGTCGGTGCTTGATCCCATCATCGATCTTTTTCAATCCTATCTCGGAACCACGTCGCGGCGTCGTTCCGGTGCCCAGCATGTGATGAACGCGGAATATTTTGCGCGGATCGATGCCTTGAATTTCACGATGGACCATGATGACGGCCAGCTTCCGGCGGATTTCAACGATGCGGACGTCGTCCTGATCGGCATAAGTCGAACCTCCAAAACACCGACAAGCATTTATCTTGCCAATCGCGGCATCAAGACGGCCAATATCCCCATCGTGCCTGGCGTGCCGTTGCCAGAGCGTTTGATGGAAGCCACACGGCCACTGGTCGTGGGGCTCATCGCCACCGTGGATCGCATTGCCCAGGTGCGGCAAAATCGGGTGCTTGCAACCGCATCTCACACTTTTCGGGCCGAAGATTATGTCGACAGGGCGTCGATTACCGAGGAGCTCAAATATGCCCGCTCGCTTTGCGCCCGCAACAATTGGCCTTTGATCGATGTGACGCGCCGTTCCATCGAGGAAACGGCGGCAGCCATCGTTGCCCTCAAGCCAAGGCTGAGGTAAGGCGGACAAGATCAATTCGAGACAGCAGATTCATGTCGACCATGCTCATTCTGGCTTCCGCCAGCCCGTTTCGCCGGATGCTTCTGACCAACGCCGGCATCATATTTCACGCTCAAACTGCGACAATTGACGAACGGTCTATCGAAGCGGGAATGGCGGATCAGGCTCTGACGCCAGCGGGCGTCGCGCTGTATCTTGCGGAGGCCAAGGCAAGACGCGTCGGCAAAGAGAATCCGGAGGCGATCGTCATCGGCTCGGACCAGACAATGTCGCTGGGCGCGCGCGTCTATCACAAGCCGGCGGATATGGCCGAAGCGCGAGAGCATCTTCTGTCGCTGTCAGGTCAAACGCATCAGCTGAACAGCGCTGTGGTCTTGACGAGAGGCGATGACGTTCTTTGGCAGCATGTTGACTCTGTCCGTATGACAGTGCGACCGCTCACACCCGGCTTCATTGACCGGCACCTCCGAAGAGTGGGTGAAAACGCCTTGTCAAGTGTTGGGGCCTATCAGTTGGAAGGAGAAGGCATTCAGCTTTTCGAGGCTGTGGATGGAGATTATTTCACCATCCTCGGCCTGCCAATGTTGCCGCTTCTCGCGCAACTCAGACATCTCAAGGTGATTGATGCATGATTCACGTGAAACATTTGTTAACCATGCTTTCGTTGCCGGCTATCCGATCAAGCATTCGCGCTCGCCGCTTATCCATGGCTATTGGCTGAAACAGCTTGGTCTTGAAGGCAGTTATCGAAGCTGCGAAATCGCACCCGCGGATTTCACCGATTTTATCGACACGCTGAGGAGCGGTTCGTCCGGGTTCGTCGGCGGCAATGTCACCATTCCCCATAAGGAACAGGCCTTTCAATTGGCGGACTCGCCAGACGAGCTGAGCCGCGAGCTTGGCGCGTCCAACACAGTCTGGTTGGAGGAAGGACACCTGCATGCAACAAATACAGATGGCCATGGTTTCACGGCCAATCTTGATGACCGGGCCGCAGGATGGGATCGCTGTGAAACGGCAGTCGTCCTCGGGGCGGGCGGCGCATCCAGGGCGGTGATCCAGGCGGTGCGGGACAGGGGCGTCAAAACCATTCACGTCATCAACCGGACCGAGGCCCGGGCTCAAGAGCTTGCCGACCGGTTCGGCCCGGCCGTTCACGCGCAGCCGTTCGAGGCTTTGAGAGAGGTCATGAGGGATGCGGGCATCTTCATCAATACGACGTCGCTCGGCATGGATGGATCGGCAGTGCCGGATATTGATTTCACGATCCTGCGCGCCGGTGGCATCGTAACGGATATCGTCTACGTACCCCTTCGGACGCCGATCCTGCAGCAAGCAGAATCGCAGGGCCTTGTTACAGTTGATGGACTGGGGATGCTTCTTCATCAGGCAGCGCCCGGGTTTGAAAAATGGTTCGGGCAGCGCCCTGCAGTGGACGAAACATTGAGGCAGATCATCATCGACGATATGGCGAATCACGCATGATCGTCCTTGGCCTGACAGGCTCGATCGGCATGGGAAAATCGACGGTCGCGGCCATGTTCGCAGATCACGGCGTGCCGGTGAATGACGCCGATGCTATTGTGCATACGCTCTACCAGGGCACCGCGGCCGCGCTGATTGAGGCTCATTTTCCGGGCAGTACAGCAAACGGTGTGGTCGATCGAAAGGCCCTGTCCAAGACGCTTGCGGAACATCCGTCTGCGTTCAAGATACTGGAGGGGATCGTACATCCCCTGGTGAGGGAAGCGGAACAGCGATTTCTGGCAGATCATCGCGCATTGAACACGCCGCTGGTCTTGCTCGATATCCCCCTTCTGTTCGAGGCGGGCGGAGCAGATCGGGTGGACGCAGTGGTTGTCGTCACCTGCGACGAGGCAATTCAGAAAGAACGGGTTCTGAAAAGACCGGGGATGACGGAGGAGAAACTGGCTTTGATCCTCTCCCGCCAGATGCCGGATGCGGACAAGCGGGCAAAAGCCGATTACATCATCGATACGAGCGGTGATCTTGATTCGAGCCGCAGACAGGTCGCTGATGTCATCAGGCAGGTCGCAAGCCAAAAGGGGTCATGATGCGGGAAATCATTTTCGACACGGAGACGACAGGCCTCGACAATCGGGAAGACCGGATCATCGAAATCGGCGGCATCGAACTCGATAATCATTTCCCGACCGGCCGGACGTTCCATGTTTACATCAATCCCGGTTCGCGGAAGGTCCACCCGGATGCACTGGCGGTGCATGGGATCACCGACGAGTTCCTGAAGGACAAACCCGGCTTCGCAGAGATTGCCGGCGATCTCATCGACTTCTTCGGTGGCGCCCGTTGGGTTGCGCACAATGCCACCTTCGACATGGGCTTCATCAATGCGGAGTTCACCCGGATCGGTATGCCGGCGATTGGAAACGACCTGGTCATCGATACGCTTTCCATGGCCCGCCGGAAGCATCCGATGGGCCCAAACTCGCTGGATGCCCTGTGCCGGCGTTACGGGATAGACAATTCGCATCGCACCAGGCACGGCGCTCTGCTCGATTCCGAACTTCTGGCCGAAGTCTATATCGAGATGATCGGCGGACGTCAGGCGGCGCTTGGTTTGTCCTCAAGCGACGGCCGCAGCGGGCAGGCAACGGAGGTGGAGGATATCGTCATCCTCACCGCTCTCAGGCCGCGCCCCCTTGCCCCGCGCCTGACGGATACAGAAGCCAATGCCCATGCGGCACTCATTGCGCAAATGGGCGAGAAAGCCATCTGGGCCAAATACGATTAGCCCGAATAAAAATGCCCGGCTATGAGCCGGGCATATCAAATCAGGAATGGCAAAACTCAATCAGTTCGCGGGGGTCGAAACCTGCGCGCGAACCTTTTCTTCGGCCATGCGCTGCGTGAACATCTGGGCAAAGTCGATCGGGTCAATCATCAGCGGTGGGAAACCGCCATTGCGCGTTGCGTCGGCAACGATCTGACGGGCAAAGGGGAACAGCAGGCGCGGGCATTCGATGAAAAGCAGCGGCAGCATGTGCTCCTGCGGGAAGCCGGCAACGCGGAAAACGCCGCCATAGGCGAGTTCGACGTTGAACACCATCTTGTCGCCTTCCTTCGCTTCCGCGTTCAAGGTCAGGACAACATCGAATTCGCTATCCGACAGCGGATTGGCATTGACGTTGACATTGATATTGATCGAGGGCGCCTTGTCACGGGCCTGAAGCGAGCGCGGTGCGCCCGGATTTTCGAAGGAAAGATCCTTGATATACTGCGCCAGAATATTGAGGGACGGGCTCTCGGGTGCGGCGCCGTTGGTGGGGGTATCGGTCATGAGGCCTTTTCCTTGGGACATGAATGGTGTGAGGCCATCTAGCACTTCGGACCTTTCCGTACAACCCGGACCGCCGTCAGCTCAGCCGGTCGCGCTCGTTAGGATCGGCGCGGCCGCTGCCGCTCGTGCGGGAAAATTCCTCGCCATCGAGATCGATGACCTGCGGACCGCTCCGGTCCGGGGAAGGGCGTCCGGCACCGCGGGAAAATCCACCTGCGGAACCCCTTGTCACGATCGAAACACGGCTCTTGATCAGCGACCACCCAATGTCGCGTATGGCAGGGACGAAGAGGAGCAGGCCGATAATATCGCTGATGAAGCCGGGAATGATCAGCAGGAAAGCCGCAACGACGATCATGACGCCGTGAACAAGCTGGCGGCCGGGATCGTCCCCGGACTGTGCGGCCGCTTGAATTTTCTTAAGGACGCCGAGGCCCTGAATGCGCAGAAGAACCGCACCGGCGACGCCGCTTGCCAGCACCAGCAGCAGCGTCATGCCGACGCCGACCTCGCGGCCAACGAAGATAAAGGTGGCGATCTCCGCAAGCGGCATGAGCAGAAAAATCAGCGGAATGATCAGGGAACGCATGGGCCTCGCTCGATATGAGGCCGCCTGGAAGAGGGCAGCCAATTGCAAAGATGTGATATAGTCATTTGAATGATCGCATCATGCAGACTATATGGGGAGATCGCACGACATATTAACAGCGGTTCTGGGTGGAAATGGGCTCTTTTGACTTCGTCACTTTATTTTTCCTGGTCGCCGCGGTGATCATCTTCTTCCAGTTGCGCAGCGTTCTGGGCAAGAGGACGGGCAACGAACGTCCGCCGGTCGATCCCTATTCGTCACGCGATACCGCCGAAGGCCCGGAAACGTCGGGCAAGGTCGTGCAACTGCCGCGTCGTGATGGTCCTGGCGAAGAAAATTCGCGCTATGCCGCCGTCGATAGTCTCGCCAAGGCTGGCACCCCACTTAATGATGCGCTGCGCCGGATGAGCGATGCCGACAATAGCTTCGATCCGAAGGAATTCGTCAACGGTGCCAAGATGGCTTACGAAATGATCGTCATGGCGTTTGCCGAGGGTGACCGAAAAACCCTCAAGGGGCTTCTGTCCCGCGACGTCTATGACGGCTTTGATGCTGCCATCTCCGAGCGCGAGAGCCGGGGAGAAGTGGTCAAATCCACTTTTGTCGGCATCGAGAAGGCCGAGATGGTCCATGCGGAAATCAAGGACAGCGAAGCCAGCATCACTCTGCGCATCATCAGTCAGCTGATTTCGGCGACCTACGACAAGGCCGGCGCCATCATCGATGGCGACGCCGAAGCGGTTTCCGAGGTCAACGATCTCTGGACTTTCTCCCGCGATACCCGATCGCGCGATCCGAACTGGAAACTTATCGCAACCGAATCCGAAAACTGATCGGGTCCGGGCGATGGAGTTCAAGCTGCAGCGGGTCGATTTCTCCAACCTTCCCGGTTGGAAGGACGACAACCCGCTGTCCCTGCTTCCAGCCCTTGAGCGATGCCGCCAGCATGTCGTAACGGTCAAGCCGCACAGGACCGGGTCTCTTGGAATTTCCTCGGCCGATCTGATGCCAGCCTATGGAGCGGCCTTGCAGGTCACGCCTGATGCAAAGGGCACACGCATCTTTTTCGAAGAGAATTTCGTTCCTTTCAGAATTGAGCGTCTGGACGGCAAGCCTGGTTTTGTAACGGCCTTCTACGAACCCGATGTTCCGGTAAGCGCAACGGCCGATGATATGTTTCGCTTCCCCTTCTACCGCCGGCCGAGTGATCTGGTGGAGGTGAACGACGACAACCGTCCCAATAGCATGGACCCGTATTTTGCATTTGGCCGCCTGAAGCAGAGCGGGATTGAGGAATATCCGGACCGCAGGGCAATCGAACAGGGATATCTTGCCGGACAGGCACTGGAAATCGCCTATGCGAAATCAAAAGCCGATGTGTTCTTTGCCCATGTGCAAGGCGCCGCCAGGCTTGTTTTTCCAGATGGAGCCGTCAAGCGAATCACCTATGCTGCCAAAAGCGGCCACACTTTTTCGGCGATCGGCAAGTTGCTGATCGAAAGAGGCAAGATCGACGCAGCGACGGTGTCGATGCAAACGATCCGGCAATGGCTGGACGATCATCCCGATGAGGCAGACGAGGTTTTCTGGCACAATCGCTCCTTCATCTTCTTTCGGGAAGCCGAGGTGGGTGATCTTAGGCTCGGCCCGGTGGCTGCAGCGAAAGTGGCGCTGGAGCCGGGCCGGTCGCTTGCCGTCGACAGGCTCATCCATACCTTCGGCACGCCATTCTTCGTTTCGAGCAGCAGTTTGACCTCTATCGACGGTGGCCGTCCGTTCCAGCGTCTGATGCTGGCGCTCGACACCGGCTCGGCAATTGTCGGCCCCAACCGCGGCGATATTTTTACAGGCTCGGGGGATGAGGCTGGACGTCTGGCCGGCGCCGTTCGCAACGAGGCAGAGTTTTTCATTTTCATTCCCAGGGCTGCGGCGGCAAGATATGGCCATGGCCAGGGATAAGAAGCTCACCAGCGAAGACCGCATTCTGTGGGGCAAGGTTGCCCGAACGACTAAGCCTATGCCGGGACGAATGGATGAGCTCGCGCAGTTCGAGGAGCCGCCTCCGGAGCAACCGAAACAGGCTGTACCTGTCATTTCAGGCAAATCACTGACCGAATCCTTCGGCCTCGCACAGACAGAGCCGGTCAAGAAGCCGCGGATTCATCACCCTCTGGAAAAACCCGTCAAGCGCAAGCTTGCCCGCGGCCATCTGCCGATCGAGGCGCGGATCGATCTGCACGGCATGATCCAGAGCCAGGCGCATGGGTTCCTGCTGCATTTCCTGATGCGCGCCCATGATCGCGGGCTCAGGCATGTGCTTGTCATCACCGGCAAAGGGACGTCACTTGGCAGCGATGGCGCCCTGAAGCGAGCGGTGCCGATGTGGTTCGCCCTGCCGGAATTTCGGATGCTGATCTCGTCCTATGAGCCGGCTGCCCGCAATCACGGCGGCGAGGGCGCGCTCTATGTGCGCCTGTCCCGGGCTCCGGGTCTGGCGCCGTGACGCCGTTTGGGGAGGCCATGCACAGGCTGCGGTTGGCCAAGGGCGTAACACAAAAACAGATGGCCGCCGCAATCGGCGTATCGCCCGCTTATCTCTCAGCGCTTGAGCACGGCAAACGCAGTGCCCCGAGCTTCGAGTTCCTGCAAAGAGTCGCCGGATATTTCAATGTCATCTGGGACGATGCCGACGAGCTTTTTGGGCTGGCGGCGCTGTCTGCTCCGAGAGTCGTACTCGATACGTCGGGTCTTTCGTCCAGCCATACCGCCTTCGCCAACCGGCTTGCCGGCCGGATCCGCGGTCTTTCCGGGGAAACCATCCGTCTTCTGGAAGATGTTTTGGAAAAAGCCAGGTTTCCTGATAAGGAACTGTGATGATCCCTGAATTCTGCCGCCTCTGGCGGTGCAGGATTTGGAACTCTGGACAAAAACCCTATATTCGGGGAGCGCCATCGGGGACTGATTCGCACGGAATCGGGTCTCCGCAGACATGGCATCGAAACCTGGAAAGACCTATAGCCGAATGACCGATTTGCCTGAAACCGAAGCCGGCGCAAGTGCCGAATATGGTGCCGATTCCATCAAGGTTCTGAAAGGCCTCGATGCGGTTCGCAAGCGGCCCGGCATGTATATCGGCGACACGGACGACGGCTCCGGTTTGCACCACATGGTTTACGAGGTCGTGGACAATGCCATCGATGAGGCGCTGGCTGGCCATGCCGATCTTGTCACTGTAACGATGAATGCCGACGGCTCTGTAACCGTTACCGACAACGGCCGCGGCATTCCAACGGATATTCATACCGGCGAAGGCATATCGGCCGCCGAAGTGATTATGACCCAGCTGCATGCCGGCGGAAAGTTCGACCAGAATTCCTACAAGGTTTCCGGTGGTCTGCATGGCGTTGGGGTTTCGGTCGTCAATGCTCTTTCGGTCAAGCTGCAGCTCAAGATCAAGCGACAGGGCAAGGTTCATGAGATCAACTTCACCCATGGTGTGGCCGACGCGCCGTTGAAGGTCATCGGCGACAGCAATGGTGAAACCGGTACCGAAGTCACCTTTCTGCCGAGCACCGATACCTTTACGATGATCGAGTTCGATTACGGAACGCTGGAGCATCGCCTGCGCGAGCTCGCCTTTCTGAATTCCGGCGTTCGCATCGTTCTGACCGACAAGCGTCATTCCGACATCCGCCAGGATGAGATGATGTATGATGGCGGCCTGGAAGCCTTCGTGGCCTATCTCGACCGCGCGAAGAAGCCACTGGTCGCAAGGCCGGTCGCCATTCGCGGCGAAAAGGACGGCATCACCGTCGAAGTCGCGATGTGGTGGAACGACAGCTATCATGAGAACGTCCTCTGCTTCACCAACAACATTCCCCAGCGCGACGGCGGCACGCATATGGCCGGGTTCCGTGGTGGCCTGACGCGCCAGATTATTTCTTATGGCGATAGCTCCGGAATCATGAAGAAGGAAAAAGTCACTCTCACCGGCGAAGATTGCCGCGAGGGTTTGACGGCTGTTCTTTCCGTCAAGGTTCCCGATCCGAAATTCTCGTCGCAGACCAAGGACAAGCTGGTCTCCTCCGAGGTGCGCCCGGTCGTCGAAAGCCTGGTCAACGAGGCGCTGAGCACCTGGCTCGAGGAGCATCCGGGCGACGCCAAGATCCTCGTCGGCAAGGTGATCGAAGCGGCCGCGGCGCGTGAAGCCGCCAAGAAGGCCCGTGAGCTGACGCGCCGCAAGGGCGCTCTCGACATTTCCTCGCTGCCTGGCAAGCTGGCGGATTGTTCGGAACGCGATCCGACGAAGTCGGAACTCTTTCTGGTGGAAGGTGATTCGGCGGGCGGATCGGCCAAGCAAGGGCGCTCGCGGGAAAATCAGGCGATTCTTCCCCTGCGCGGCAAGATTCTCAATGTCGAGCGCGCCCGTTTCGACAAGATGCTGTCGAGCCAGGAAATCGGTACGCTAATCACGGCGCTCGGCACCTCGATCGGCAAGGACGAGTTCAATCTCGGCAAGCTGCGTTACCACAAGATCATTATCATGACGGATGCCGACGTCGATGGCGCACATATTCGCACCCTTCTTTTGACCTTCTTCTTCCGTCAGATGCCGGAACTGATCGAGCGCGGCCATCTCTATATCGCGCAGCCGCCGCTCTATAAGGTGACGCGCGGGAAGTCGGCCCAGTATCTGAAGGACGAAAAAGCCTTCGAGGAATATCTGATTTCAATGGGGCTGGAAGAGGCGCGTCTCGAGCTTGGCTCAGGGGAAGTGCGGGCCGGGCAAGATTTGCGCGAAATCATTCTGGATGCGCTGCGTCTGCGGTCGCTGATTGACAGTCTGCATTCCCGGTATAGCCGCTCCGTGGTCGAGCAGGCGGCGATCGCTGGCGCTCTTAACCCGGAACTCAACAACAATCAGGCGCAGTCGGAAGCGACTGCCAACGAGGTTGCCAAGCGTCTCGACCTGATTGCAGAAGAAACGGAGCGTGGTTGGACAGCTGTCGTTGCAAACGACGGCGGTCTTCGGTTCGAGCGCATGGTCCGTGGCGTCAAGGAAGTGGCCTCGGTGGACATGGCCCTGATCGGCTCATCGGACGCGCGCCATCTTGACCAGATGGCGCCGCGCCTGAACGAAATCTATGCGCAGCCTCCGGTTCTGCATCGCAAAGAGGGCTCGCTCGAAATCAGCGGTCCACGTGCTTTGCTCGATGCGATTTTCGCAAGCGGCCGCAAGGGATTGTCAATGCAACGCTACAAGGGTCTTGGCGAAATGAATGCCGAGCAGCTTTGGGAGACGACGCTCGATCCGAACGTCAGGTCGTTGCTGCAGGTCAGGGTCAACGATGCCACGGATGCCGACGGTCTGTTTTCGCGCCTGATGGGCGACGAGGTCGAGCCGCGGCGCGATTTCATTCAGGAAAATGCCCTGAACGTCGCCAATCTCGATATCTAAGTTCGCCGCCGGGTATCAAGTGTAGAATGCTTTAAGACCACGCCTTCAAGACTGAAGGCGTGGTTTTTGTTATTGCTTATCCGGCTACAAAGGTGCCGTTGAAGGCGACTTCCGACAAAGGACGGCGCGGGCTGGGCGTTTCGCGCGCCTGCAGGTAATCCGGCAGTTGCGCCTTGTCGCCAAGTCGGCCAATTGCGGCGGCGGCTTCGACACGATAGCCTTTAGGGATTCCAAGGATGTCGATGGCCTTGTCGAAATGAATGCCCGTCATGCCGTGGGCCTGGAAGCCGAGCAAATTGGCTTGATGCGCAAAGGAACCCCATGCCGCACCGGTGTCGAAGCTGTGGCTGTAGGAAAGTGTTGCTTCAGTTGCGCCGGGCGCGGTGAAATGGGTCTTGGAAACGATTATCACCAAAGCGGAGGCCGACTTTGCCCAGCCTTGGTTGAAGTCGTTCAGGATCGGAAAAATCCTGTCCCACTGCTCTGTGCCGCGCAGGGCGTAAACGAAGCGCCAGGGCTGTGAGTTATAGGCCGATGGTGCCCAGCGGCCCGCTTCAAGAATCGTCAGAAGTTGTTCTTCCGAAATGGTTTCACCGGTAAAGGCGCGCGGGGACCAGCGATTGAGGAAGCTTGGCTCGATCGGGTAGTCTGCCTGCCGGTGATTGCTGGTGACGGTCATCTGAGGATTCCTGTCCTGGGAGAAGGGTGATGAATGCGCAGACGGTAATCATGTCGCCACCGTCTGGTGGATCGTCTGGCCGCTGTTGGACAGACTGCCTGATATAGAGCGACCGGAAGCCCGTGAACTAGACAGCATTTTGTGAAAGGACCGTTTCCTGATCGCGATGGTTCGGAGCCGTTGACAGGCTCGACGCGACAGAAACACGGGCCTGGATCATTGCCGGGCCCTAAAAAAGTTGTATAAGTTCTGTAGATTTTTCCAGACGAAGGACAAGCACTGTGACCGTGACTCTGAAAGACCCCTCGCTGTTCCGTCAAGCCGCTCTCATCGGCGGTAACTGGATCGATGCCGACCCGGCGAATGCCATCGAGGTGAACAATCCGGCGACTGGCGAGATTATCGGCCTGGTGCCGAAGCTGGGCGCTGCGGACACCAAAGCTGCGATCGAAGCGGCGCGGATTGCCCAGAAGGGCTGGGCCGCGCGCACCGCCAAGGATCGCTGCGCGGTCCTGCGCAAATGGTACGACCTGATGATCGAAAACAAGGATGATCTCGGCCGGATCCTGACGCTGGAGCAGGGCAAGCCCTTGGCCGAGGCGACCGGCGAGATCGTCTATGGCGCAAGCTTTATCGAATGGTTCGCCGAGGAAGGCCGCCGCATCTATGGCGATCTCATTCCCGGCCACCAGCCCGACAAGCGAATCATGGTGATGAAACAGCCGATCGGCGTCGTCGCGGCGATAACCCCGTGGAACTTTCCCAATGCCATGATCACCCGCAAGGCTGGTCCGGCCTTTGCGGCAGGCTGTGCGATGGTTCTGAAGCCCGCTTCGCAGACGCCCTTTTCGGCGATTGCGATCGCGGTTCTGGCGGAAAGGGCTGGTCTGCCGAAAGGCCTGTTCAGCGTCATCACCGGTTCGGCCGCGGCCATCGGTGCGGAAATGACCGCAAACCCGACCGTGCGCAAGCTCACCTTCACCGGCTCGACCGAAATCGGCATGGAACTCTACAAGCAGAGCGCGCCGACCATCAAGAAGCTGGGTCTTGAGCTTGGTGGCAACGCGCCGTTCATCGTCTTCGACGATGCCGATCTCGACGCCGCCGTCGAAGGTGCGCTGATCGCCAAGTATCGCAACAACGGCCAGACCTGCGTCTGTGCCAACCGCATCTACGTGCAGGACGGCGTCTATGACGCCTTCGCCGAAAAGCTGGCAACCGCCGTCGGCAAGCTGAAAACCGGCAATGGCTTCGACGAAGGCGTGATCCTTGGTCCGCTGATCGACAAGGCGGCGCTTGCCAAGGTCGAGGAGCACATCGCCGATGCCGTTGGCAAGGGCGCGCGCGTCCTGCAGGGTGGCAAGAAGCATGCGCTGGGCGGCACCTTCTTCGAGGCGACGATCCTCGGCGATGTCACCAGGGACATGGCCGTTGCCAGGGAAGAAACCTTCGGCCCGCTCGCGCCGCTGTTCCGCTTCAAGGATGAAGCAGACGTTATACAGCAGGCAAACGATACGGAATTCGGCCTCGCCTCCTATTTCTATGCCAAGGACCTGGCCCGCGTCTTCCGGGTCGCCGAGGCGCTGGAATACGGCATGGTCGGCGTCAATACCGGCTTGATCTCGACAGCCGAAGCGCCATTCGGCGGCGTCAAGCTGTCGGGCCTTGGCCGCGAGGGCTCGAAATACGGCATCGAGGAGTTCACCGAAATCAAATATGTGTGCCTCGGCGGCATTGCCTGAGACAATCTGTTTTGCAAATGAGCCGGCCGGGGACGATCTGGCCGGCTTTCTTAGCCGGGATAGACCGGCGCAAGGAGACAAGTGATGCCAGCCCCGCGCAACCTCTTCAAAGCTGCCCTTCGCGAAAACCGTTTTCAGCTCGGTCTCTGGGTTGCCCTTGCTAGTCCTTATGCTGCTGAAGTGCTGTGCGACAGCGGCTATGACTGGCTGCTGATTGATGGCGAGCATGGGCCGAACGATATTCCGCTCCTCTCGGAGCAGGTCCAGGCGGTCAGCCGCTCCAACAGCCATCCGATCGTGCGGCTTCCTGTTGGCGAAACCTGGATGATCAAGCAGATCCTCGATGCCGGCGCTCAAACCTTGCTCATCCCGATGGTCGAAAGCGTCGAGCAGGCAAAGGCGCTGGTGCAGGCCGTGCGCTATCCGCCCCATGGCATCCGCGGCGTGGGTGCTGCTTTGGGTCGCGCGTCGCGCTTCAGCCGGATTGGCGACTATCTCGAGACCGCCAATGAGCAGATATGCCTGCTGGTCCAGATCGAGAGCCGGGCAGGCCTGAAAGCTCTGGATGGGATCGCTGCACTGGACGGTATCGACGGGGTTTTCATCGGTCCGTCCGATCTCGCAGCCGATATGGGTCATCTGGGAAATCCGGCCCATCCGGACGTAACGGCAGCGGTGCAAGATGCGTTCGCCCGTATCGAAGGAGCCGGCAAAGCCAAGGGCATCATGACCTTGGACCCGGTCCAGGCGCGCCTCTACCGCGACATGGGCGCGACTTTCATGGCGATCGGTACCGATGTGACCCTGCTGGTCAGTGCAGCGTCCCGACTGAGGGAGCATTTTCTTGCGGGAAAGGAAGGCGGCGTCGCGCCGGTCGCAGGTTACTGACAATCTGTTCGGGCAAGAATCCGGCTATTGAATGGATTGCAGCAGGGTCTCCCGCGCCGATTGGAGGTGCTGACGGCAGGCAGCCTCGATCAAAGCCGGATTGCGCGTTTTCAAGGCTGCGATATAGACAAGATGTTCTTCCATCGCGCGCGCGTTGCGCTGGCGCGCATTCGTCTTGTTCCATTGATAGTGGTAGTGAAAAACAATGGCGATGATGTCATAAAAATCCACGATGAAGCGGTTGCTTGAGGATTTGTGGACGAGCAGATGGAAACGCTCGTCCAGTTCGGAAAACTCACGATACCGGTTGTCTATATCCGCAAGAATGTCGTGGTGCAGCGTCTCGATGCGCGCCAGTTCAAGCCAGGCGGGATGATCGGGATTGAGCGCGGCAAAGCCCGTTGCCGAACGCAGTTCGAACATTTCACGGACTTCGGTGAGTTCAAGCGCGAATTCCCGTGTGAACCCCTTGAGAACCCAATGGCTGTTTGGCCGTTTCTCGATCAGGCCGAAGCGGCTGAAGCGAATGAGAAATTCTCGCACGCTGGTGGTGCCGGTGCCGATGTCGCGGGCGAGCTCCAGTTCGTTGATCTGCATACCGGGTTCGGCGCCGCCGGCAAGAATCCGGCGCATGAAACTGCGTTCGATTATCTCCGACAAAGAATCCGTTTCCGCGCTTGGGTAATAATCGTCCTGGTTCGGCTGGCGCAGAACAACCTTTGCACGCTTGTCCCATGCGATCAGCCCGACCTCCTCCATGCGCGAGAGAATAGCGCGCACCGTCGTGCGGCTGACGCCAAGCGCCGTGCCGAGTTCCGGCTCGGACGGCAAGCCGGATGTTTCCGCCAGCAGCCGGAGGCTGCGATTGAAGGCGTCCTTGAAAACGGTGTTTTGTTTCGCCATGAATCTGGGTCTATCAGTTTCTGTACGCACGGACATGCGAGACGTTTATGAGCTTTAGCCGGTTCGGTTGCGGCTGTCTTCCGTCGCACCCTACGAAGATTGCCATAATACCCATTGACGGAAAACTGTCTATTGTGGATAAAAGACAGAAGAAAACGAGCGGTTTCAAAAGAAATCGTCATGGGAGGTATCAGGTATGAGCGCACCGTCCTTTATCATCCTGTCGCCGGAAGACAATGTCGCCGTGGCATCGCTTGCGATCGAGCCGGGCAGCCCGCTGGCAAACGGGGTAAGCGCGGTTTCGAAGATCGATCCGGGTCACAAGGTCGCGCTTCGGCCCGTTCGTTCCGGCGAACCGGTCGTCAAATATGGACAGGCGATCGGCCGCGCAACGGTGGATATAGCGCCCGGCCAGCATGTCCATGCGCATAATCTGGCCTTTGACCAGGACCGGCTGTCGATTGGCGCCCCGGTTCCACCGGAGACGGCGAGCGAAGCCGATAAAACCCGCACCTTCATGGGGTATCGCCGACCGGACGGCCGGGCCGCCACGCGCAACTTCATCGGCATCATAGCGAGCGTCAACTGTTCCACCACCGTCTGTCGCGCCATAGCCGAGGAGGCGAACAAAACGATCCTGCCGCGCTATGACGGCATCGACGGCTTCGTGCCTATCGTGCACGATCAGGGCTGCGGCATGAGTTCCACCGGCGATGGCATGAAGAACCTGCACAGAACGCTTGCCGGCTACACACGTCACGTCAACTTCGGTGGCGTGTTGATGGTCGGTCTCGGTTGCGAGGTCAATCAGTTGACACTGTATGGCCAGAGTGGCACCGGGACTGAGAAGCGCCATTTCAATATCCAGGATGCCGGCGGCTCCCGCCGGGCCGTCGCCCGCGCGCTTGCGGTTCTGGAGGAGATTGCCCAGGAGGTCGGGACGGCACGCCGGGTGCCGGTCCCAGTCAGCGAGATCATCGTCGGCTTGCAATGCGGCGGTTCCGACGGCCTTTCGGGGATAACCGCAAATCCGGCGCTGGGCCTTGCGGTCGATATTCTCGCCGGTGCCGGCGGCACTGCCATCCTCTCGGAAACATCGGAGATTTATGGCGCGGAACACCTGTTGCGCAGCCGCGCCGTTGACGATGCGGTGGCGCTGAAGCTGGACGGGCTGATTTCCTGGTGGGAAAATTATGTCGGGCTGCACGGCGCGTCGCTCGACAACAATCCTTCACCGGGCAACAAACGTGGCGGTCTGACGACCATTCTCGAGAAATCCCTCGGTGCCGTCGCCAAGGGCGGGCGGTCACCGCTCACCGCAGTCTATCACTATGCCGAGCGGGTGACCGCGCATGGCCTGGTTTTCATGGATACGCCCGGCTATGATCCGGTGTCGGCCACCGGACAGGTCGCGGGCGGCGCGAATGTGATTGCTTTCACCACCGGTCGCGGCAGCTGTTTCGGCTCGCGCCCCTGTCCTTCAATCAAGTTGACCAGCAACACGGCGCTCTATCGGGCCATGGAGGAGGACATGGATATCGATTGCGGAACCATCGCCTCGGGGGAGGCGACGATTGCCGGCAAGGGGCGGGAAATTTTCGACCTGATCATCGACACGGCGTCCGGAAAGAAAACGAAGAGCGAACTGTTTGGTTATGGCGACAATGAGTTTGTGCCCTGGCACCTCGGCGCCACGCTTTGAGGATGCTTCAGGCCCACGAGGATCGGATATGAAGACCAGAAAGATCGGCAAGACCGATTTGGCCGTTACGGAATACAGCTTCGGTACCGCGCCGCTCGGCGGAATGTATCGGTCCTGCCCGCGGGATGTTGCAATGGAGACGCTCGATGCGGCCTGGAATGCCGGTTTGCGCTTTATCGACACGGCCCCCTGGTATGGTTTCGGTCTTGCCGAACGGCGGGTCGGGGATTTTCTGCGCGACAAGGAGAAGGGCAGCTACGTGCTTTCCACCAAGGTCGGCCGGCTTCAACGGCCCGTGCCGGACGACCGGGTGCCGAGCTATGGTTTCGTCGATCCTCTGCCGTTCGACACGGACTATGACTATTCCTATGACGGCATCATGCGTTCGGTCGATTTCAGCTATGCCCGGCTCGGCCTCAACCGCATCGATATTCTCTTCGTTCATGATATCGGCGTCTACACCCATGGCGCCGAGCGCAATGCCGTCTACATGCGGCAACTGCTGGATGGCGGGCTCAAAGCCCTCGACGCATTGAAGTCCAGCGGCGCCATCGCCGCTTATGGCCTGGGCGTCAACGAAGTGCCGGTCTGTCTCGATGTGATGCGACAGGCCGATCTCGATTGTATCCTGCTTGCCGGGCGCTACACATTGCTCGACCGGACGGCGACTGACGAGCTTCTTCCACTCTGCGAAAAAAGCGGGACATCGCTGGTTGTCGGCGGGGTTTTCAATTCCGGCATCCTGGCAACTGGCCCGGTCGAGGGTGCTCATTTCGATTATATGCCTGCAACACCAGACATTCTGAACAGGGTAGCCGCGATGGAAAGGATTGCAGCCTCTGCCGGACTGCCTCTTGCTGCGCCGGCTATCCAGTTCCCGTTACAGAGCCCGGTGGTCGCATCGGTGCTTCTCGGGACTGCCAAACCCGCAAGTCTAATGCGCAATATGGACTTGATCCAGCCTCGCGTCGCTCCCGCCGATTTTCTGGAATACGAAGCCTATACACTTGTCGCGCCGGAACTCGGATGGGACGCAGTTCGCGTTTAGGCTGCCGAAGCCCGAAGTCCGATAATTGGATCATTATTCCGGAAAATGGAAAATTGATTTTCGACCGGACTGTTGTAATTTCCGCTTGAGGATGGAGGGCTGGAGGGTCCGTTAGATGTCACTTGCATTATCCCAATTGCCGGATTAAGCATATAACTGCTAATGTTTTTTATCGATAAAGATCATGTCATTTGCGTCTTATGGCCTGGTCGGAGGAAAACTTCATCAAGGCGCTGTTGGAGGAGAACAACACAATGACCATTCTGAAAAACATGCTTTCGCGCCGCACCTTCACCAGCTTGGCTGGTGCTGCTGTTCTTGCGACCATGATGCCTGTCACAGGCTTTGCGCAGGACGTCACCATCCCGATCATCGTCAAGGACACGACATCCTTCTATTGGCAGATCGTGCTTGCCGGCGCCCGCGCGGCAGGCAAGGATCTTGGCGTCAATGTACCGGAACTGGGCGCGCAAGCGGAAACCGATGTGAACGGCCAGATCAGCATCCTGGAAAATGCCGTTGCCGGCAGCCCCGCCGCCATCGTCATTTCGCCCACGGAATTCAAGGCGCTGGGTAAACCCGTCGATGAAGCTGCGAAATCCGTGCCTGTCATCGGCATCGACTCCGGCGCCGATTCCAAAGCCTTCAGCTCGTTCCTGACGACGGACAATGTCCAGGGTGGACGGATCGCCGCCGACGGGCTGGCTGCGGCCGTCAAGGAGGCGACCGGCAAGGAAGAGGGCGAAATCGCCATCATTACCAACACCCCGGGCGCCGGCTCTCTCGAGCAGCGCAAGGAAGGCTTCCTCGACCAGATCAAGACAAAATATCCGGGCTTCAAGGTCGTTGCCGACAAATATGCCGATGGTCAGGCATCCACCGGCCTCAACATGATGACGGACCTGATCACCGCCAACCCGAATCTTGTCGGTGTCTTCGCCTCGAATCTCATCATGGCGCAGGGTGTCGGCCAGGCCATTGCCGAGAACAAGCTCAGTGACAAAATCAAGGTCATCGGCTTCGACAGCGACGAAAAGACAGTCGGCTTCCTCAAGGAAGGCGTGCTTGCCGGCCTCGTGGTGCAGGATCCCTATCGGATGGGTTATGATGGCATCAAGACAGCGCTTGCCGTTTCGAAGAAGGAAAAAGTCGAAGCCAATGTCGATACCGGCGCCAATCTGGTGACCAAGTCGAATATGGCCGATCCCAAGATCGATGCTCTTCTGAATCCGAAGATCAACTGATTGGACTGGCGGCGGGCGTCCGTAAAAGTCCCGCCGCCTGTCTTCGCACTGCTTTCAAGCCCCGCGCGCGCCGGAACGCGGTGACGAGGGGCTGGCTTGAGGAGGAGGCCGCCATGACAGGACTTCACGATGTCAGCCATCGCCATGACGGCGAAATTGCCGCAGTGGCCGCGCGCCATCCCGTTGCCAAAGGTGAGCCGATCCTCGAACTGCGCGGACTGCAGAAACGATACGGCGCGGTCGAAGCTCTGAAGCCAGCCAGCATCTCTTTCCTTTCCGGCGAGATTCACGCCATCGTCGGTGAAAATGGCGCCGGTAAATCCACCCTCATCAAGCTTCTGACCGGCGTTATCAGGCGCACATCCGGCGATGTGCTCTGGTGTGGAGAGACGGTTCAGCTCGCCAGCCCCAACGAGGCCATCCAGCGCGGCATCAATGCTGTTCACCAGGAGGTCGTGCTCTGCCCGCATCTGAGTGTCGCCGCCAATATGTTTCTCGGCGACGAGATCAACAGGAACGGCCTGATGCGCAAACGAACCATGACCGCTGCGGCGCAGGCGGTGCTGGACGACCTCGGCTTCAGCCTTCCCGCCGCGGCGACCCTGTCGAGCCTGACGATTGGGCAGCAGCAGCTCGTGGCGACGGCACGCGCGGCGATGCGGGGAACGCAATTTCTCATTTTTGACGAGCCGACCGCCTATCTGACGCGTCAGGAATCGGCACAGCTGTTCCGGCTCATTCGCCGGCTACAGGGTGAAGGTGTCACCATCGTCTACATCAGCCACCGGATGGAAGAGGTCTTCGAGCTGGCCGATCGCGTTTCAGTCCTGCGGGACGGCACCCATGTCGGGACGCGCAACATCGGCGAGACCAACGATGCCGAGCTGATCTCGATGATGATCAACCGTTCCATCGAACAGATCTACCACAAGGAAAAACTGCCGATCGGCGCAACGATCGTCGAGACGAAAGGGCTGAGCGGACCCGGCTTCGAGAATATTTCCCTGTCCGTGCGCGCCGGCGAGATCGTCGGGCTCTACGGCTTGATCGGCGCCGGACGGAGCGAATTTGCGCTTGGTCTCTACGGCAGGCAGCCCGTGAAAGCGGGAGAAATTTTCTGGCAGGGCCAGAAGGTCGATATTCGCAGCGAGCGGCATGCCATGGACCTCGGGATAGCGCTGGCGCCGGAAAGTCGCCGTGATCAGGGGCTTTGTCTGAATTTGCCGATCGGTCTCAACATCAACCTGCCCATCTTTGATCGCCTCAGCAACGGGCTGACGATCAATCGCCGCCGCGAGATCGAGAATGCCGACCGGCAGATCGGCGATCTGAAAATCAAGACGCCGAGCCGGAGAGTATTGGCATCCGCCATGTCCGGCGGCAACCAGCAGAAGATCGTCATCGGCAAATGGCTGAGCCATGGTGCGAAACTGTTCATTTTCGACGAACCGACCGTTGGCGTCGATGTTGGCACCAAGGCCGAGATCTATCGCTTGTTTGCCCGGTTGCTTGAACAGGGAGCAGGCATCATTCTGATCTCGTCCTATCTGCCTGAAGTTTACGAGCTTGCCGACCGGCTGCACGTGTTCCGTCAAGGCAAGCTTGTCGCCAGCCATGATTATCGGGGCGGATCGCACGAGGACGTGCTGACCGAGGCCATCGGCGTCTGAAGCAGAAAAGACCAGACAAGAATCGGGGAGAAGATCATGAGCGTCGAAACCGCAACGGAAACCGCACCAGTGCCGAAAAAAGGCATGAATATCCTGTTCGGGCTGACCCTGCTCGGGCTTCTCCTGTTTCTCTGGCTGCTGCTCGGCGTATCGACGAACAGTTTCTGGACACCGAACAATATCAGCAACCTTTTGCGTCAGGGCGCGATGACGGCGATCCTTGCCGTTGGTCAGACCTTCGTCATCATAACTGCCGGCATTGATCTCTCCGTCGGTGCCGTTGTCGGCTTTGCCAGCGTTGCGGTTGCCTGGTTGCTGGCAGCCGGCGTCCCGCTCTGGCTTGCGATCATCATCACGCTGTTGATTGGCGTACTGATCGGCGCGTTTCACGCCTTCGGCATCGTGCGGATGGGGCTTCCAGCCTTCATCATCACGCTGGCGACCCTTACATCGCTGCGCGGTATCGGCCTTCTCATCACCAATGGCTCGACGATCTCCATCACCAACGAGGCCTTCACCGATTTTTCGCGGGCCGATTTCCTCGGTATACCCAGTCTGTTCTGGATGGTCCTGGTCGTCGCGATCCCGGCCTATATCTTTCTTCATCTGAGCCGCTGGGGCCGTTATCTTTTCGCTGTCGGCTCCAACAGCGAAGCTGCCCGGCTGTCCGGCGTCAACGTCAACCGCACGATCTACCTGGCTTACATTCTCTCTTCCACGTGCGCCGCCTTTGTCGGCCTGCTGTTGGCTTCGCGCATCGGCATCGGCAACGCCACGCAAGCCGAAGGCTGGGAGCTTCAGGCGATCGCCTCGTCGGTCATCGGTGGAACCAGCCTGTTCGGCGCGGTGGGCTCGGTGCATGGCCCCTTGCTGGGTGCCTTCATCCTTGCGACGATCAACAACGGCGCCAACCTGCTCAATGTGAATTCCTTCTGGCAGCGGATCATCACCGGGGCGCTGATCATCATCATCGTGTATTTCGACCAGCTTCGCCGACGTGGTTCGCGATAGGCTCGCGTCGAATTCGCAAGGGCTCTCGCGGGTGCCGAGGCGTATGGAATTGCAGGATTAACGAAAAGGAAAGACGCCATGAAAGCGGCAATTTGCCCGGCGCCCGGGCATCTCGAGATCATCGACACGCCGGCCGCGCCGGCGCCGCCGAGCGGCTGGGCCAGACTGGCGGTCAGCCACGTCGGCATCTGCGGGACCGATTATCATATTTTCGAGGGCAAACATCCTTATCTGCAATATCCCCGCGTAATGGGTCACGAAATATCGGCCACAGTCCTCGAGATTGGCGACGGCGTGTCGCTCACGCCCGGCACTCGGGTCATCGTCAACCCCTATCTGTCCTGCGGGACATGCATTGCCTGCGTTAAGGGCAAACCGAATTGCTGCACCGCCATCCAGGTTCTGGGTGTTCACACAGATGGTGCGTTGTGCGAAGAAATCCTGGTGCCTGAAACCAATCTTTATCCGGCCGGCGACCTCTCGCCGGAGGCGGCGGCAACCGTCGAGTTCCTGGCGATCGGCGCCCATGCTGTCCGGCGCTCACAGGCAGCGGCCGGGTCGCGGGCGCTGGTGATCGGCGCCGGGCCGATCGGACTTGGCACTGCCTTGTTCTCGCACATAGCCGGCCATGTCGTGACGCTTCTCGATGCCAGCGCCGAACGGCTTGAGATGGCAGCGTCGCGCTTCGGCTTTTCAAGCGGCATCCTGGCTGGCGATGGCGCGCTGGAGGCTGTGCATGCGGCAACCGGAGGCGATGATTTTGATGTCGTGTTCGACGCAACAGGGCATGGTGGCTCCATGGAAAAGTCCTTCTCCTTCGTGGCCCATGGCGGCTGCCTGGTCTTTGTCAGCGTCGTGAAGGATGATATCCGGTTTTCCGACCCCGAGTTCCATAAGCGCGAGATGACGCTTGTCGGCAGTCGCAACGCGACCCGGCAGGATTTCGAGCACGTCGCCGCATCCATTCGCGCTGGACAGGTGCCGGTAGACAAGCTCATCACGCACCGAACCACATTGGATGGCGTCATCGGCGATCTTCCGCGCTGGGCGCATGAAAAAGCCGGCCTTATCAAGGCCGTCGTGAAGGTTGGTGCCGACACCGGTCGATGAATGTGCCACAGGCGGTTTCCTGCAGGCGGCTCAATGACTGCCGGTTGTCCGAAATGCACTGCAGGAACAAGCGCGTGTTTCGTTGCGTTGCACAAGAATAGTGATAGTGTCCATGTCGAATGCTAATATGAATCCGGGAAGACCGGGCAGTATCCCTGGCACGGACTGTTGTTATTCGCGGCAATGAGGAGAACGCTTCCGATGTTCTACCAGCTTTACGAACTCAATCATGCAATGATGGCCCCATGGCGCGCGGCGGCGGATGCGATGCGGCTTGCCTATGCCAACCCGCTCAATCCGGTTTCCCATACCTATCTGGGTCGCGCTGCGGCAGCTGGGCTGGAAGTGTTCGAGCGCACGACGCGCCGATACGGCAAGCCCGAGTTCGGGCTTGCCGAGACGCTCATCGATGATATCGCCGTATCCGTGCGGGAGCGCATCATCTGGCGCCAGCCGTTTTGCAACCTGCTCCATTTCGAACGGTCCCTGCCGAAGACGCGTGCCGCCGATCCGAAAGTGTTGATCGTGGCGCCGATGTCGGGCCATTACGCGACCTTGCTGCGCGGAACCGTAGAGGCTCTTCTGCCCCATTCGGATGTCTACATCACCGACTGGATAGACGCGCGCATGGTGCCGCTCACCGAGGGTCAGTTCGATCTCGACGATTATATCGACTACGTCATTGAAATGCTGCATGTTCTGGGGCCGGATACGCATGTCGTCGCGGTCTGCCAGCCGGCAGTTCCCGTGCTGGCCGCAGTGGCGCTGATGGAAGCGAACGATGATCCGCTGTCGCCCTCGTCGATGACGCTCATGGGCGGGCCTATCGATACGCGCATCAATCCAACGGCGGTCAATCAGCTTGCGAAAGACAAGCCGATCACCTGGTTCCGCGACAATGTGGTCATGCCCGTTCCCTTTCCGCAGCCTGGCTTCATGCGCCCCGTCTATCCGGGATTCCTGCAGCTTTCGGGCTTCATGTCGATGAATCTCGACCGGCACGTCACGGCGACGAAGGATTTCTTCGACCATCTGGTTCGCAACGACGGCGACGCAGCCGAAAAACACCGGGATTTCTATGACGAGTATATGGCCGTCATGGATCTGACGGCGGAATTTTATCTGCAGACCGTCGATGTGGTGTTCATGCGCCATGCCTTGCCGAAGGGCGAGATGATGCATCGTGACCAGCGGGTCGATACGACGGCAATCCGGAAGGTGGCGCTTCTTACCGTCGAAGGTGAAAACGACGATATTTCCGGCGTCGGCCAGACCAATGCCGCACAGACGATCTGCACCAATATCCCGGACGATATGCGTTTGCATTACATGCAACCGGATGTCGGCCATTACGGTGTTTTCAACGGTTCCCGCTTCCGCCGTGAAATCGCTCCGCGTATCGTTGCCTTCCAGCGGCAGCATGCCCGGAGTGCCAAACCGGTGCGTCGGATCATCAAGGGCGGAAAGACTGCCTGAAGACTTGTTGAGAATGTTGATTTCATAGTTGTAAATCAGTTGTTTACTCATAATCGGCACGGTTCGTCTTGCAGGCGGGCCGGCCTATTCCCATTTCGTTATCAGCGGGCCCGATGGAGAGGCCCACTTTTAGCGAGGACTTCTGACCATGAATCAAACTGCATTGATCCGTCCGGACTGGACGCCCGCGACCATTGCTTTGATGGTGCTCGGTTTCGTGGTTTTCTGGCCGCTTGGTCTTGCCATGCTCGCCTACATCCTGTTCGGTGAGCGCCTGAAAACGTTCAAGAAGGATGCAAATGCAACCGTCGATAACGTTTTCTCATCCTTCAAATGGGGCGGACGCAGTTTCCGTGGCGCGCAATACGGCACCGGCAATGTTGCTTTCGACGATTGGCGCGATGCGGAACTCTCCCGTCTCGAAGAGGAACGCCGCAGGCTTGATGAGATGCGCACGCAATTCGACGACTATGTCCGCGACCTTCGCCGGGCGAAGGATCAGGAAGATTTCGACCGCTTCATGCGCGATCGCGATACAGGCGGCTCCGTCCCCGGTTTTCCTGGTCGCTGAGAAGCAGCCTGAAATATGAACCGGCATTCTTACAGGATGCCGGTTTTTCTTTGGCACCAAGCCTTCTATGCTGCGCAAGCATGTTCAATGAAGACGAATCGGCTATCACGGACGTATGTTCTCCCTGCTTCAAAAGCCGCGCAAGCCGCGTTCCCCACCACCGCCCGTGCAACGGACGCTCGACGTTGCCGGAAAAAAAATGCCGTTGACCATTCGTCAGAGCGTGCGGGCCACGCGGCTGACGCTGCGCATAGAACCAGGCGGCCGGGCTTTGAAGATGACGATACCGGCGGGTCTCTCGGAGCGGGAGGTCAACGCTTTTCTGGATCGTCACCAGGGCTGGCTGATGACGAAGCTTGCCCGTTTCTCCGGAGAAACCGTGCTGGAAGAGGGCGGTATGATCCTTCTGCGCGGCGTGGCGCACCGCATAGAGCGGACGGGCAAATTGCGCGGTCTGACGGAGGCCGTGATGATCGATGGCGAATCCGTGTTGCGGGTCAGTGGTGCGCCCGAGCATCTGCACCGGCGCATCGCCGATTTCCTGAAGAAGGAAGCGCGTCGCGACATCGAGCACTTCGTCACGATCTATGCCCGGATGGTGGGGCGGAGAGTCAAGTCTTTGAGCTTCAAGGACACCCGTAGCCGCTGGGGCTCCTGCGCGGCCGATGGTGCCTTGAGCTTTTCCTGGCGAATCGTCATGGCGCCGCCGAATGTGATCGATTATCTCGCTGCCCACGAAGTCGCGCATCTGCGCGAAATGAACCATGGTCCCGATTTCTGGAGCCTATGCGAGGAACTCTGCCCGGCGATGAACGATGCCAAGCGCTGGCTCAAGCGCAACGGTACCATGCTGCATGCCATCGATTTCGATTGATCGCACAGCAATGGGACGCGAACGGTTCAATGCAGTCTCTCGAGCTTTGCCAACGCTGTTTTTGGCTCGACTCGCGCAGCATTTCATGTCAGTGCGCTGTACATGAAAACGGAAGTGAAAATTTGCGGGCTCAAGACTGCCGAGGCTGTGGATCGCGCTGTTGCTCTGGGTGCAAGTCATACGGGGTTTATCTTTTTTCCCAAAAGCCCGCGCAATATCGAGCCAGACGATGCCGGCCGGCTGGCCGAGCGTATTCGCGGCAAGGCAAAGATTGTTGCCGTGACGGTTGATGCCGACAATGATCTTTTGGACGAGATCGTATCGGCTCTTTCTCCCGACATGCTCCAGCTTCACGGCAGTGAAAGTCCCGAGCGGGTCTTGACGCTTAAGGCCGTCTACGGATTGCCGGTGATCAAGGCGATCTCTGTCCGTGACGCCGATGACCTGAGGCGCATCGAACCCTATATCGGCATTGCGGACCGGTTCCTGCTCGACGCCAAACCACCCAAGGGGTCCGATCTTCCCGGTGGTAACGGCGTGTCGTTCGACTGGCGGCTGCTGGATGTGCTTGACGGCACTGTGGATTACATGCTTTCCGGTGGTTTGAATGCGGATAATATCGGCGAAGCGCTTGCCCTGACGGGTGCAAGGGCCGTGGATACCTCTTCGGGCGTCGAAAGCGCTCCGGGTGTGAAAGATTTGAATCGCATGCAGAAATTTTTCGATGCCGTGCTGCGTGCAGAAGCGGCCATCGCCAAGAGTGACGCAGTGGCAGGGAGAGCGACGTGAACGAGACACCGAAACTGAATTCGTTCAAGGCAGGTCCCGACGAGGAAGGTCGCTTCGGCATTTTCGGTGGCCGCTTCGTCGCCGAAACGCTGATGCCGTTGATCCTCGATCTGCAGGATCAGTGGAACAGGGCAAAGACCGATGCCGAGTTCCAGGCTGAACTCCAGCACCTGAATACCCACTACACCGGACGCCCGAGCCCGCTTTATTTTGCTGAACGGCTGACTGCGGAGCTTGGTGGTGCCAAGGTCTATTTCAAACGTGACGAGTTGAACCACACCGGTTCGCACAAGATCAACAATTGCCTCGGCCAGATCCTTCTCGCCAAGCGCATGGGCAAGACGCGGATCATTGCTGAAACAGGGGCCGGGCAGCATGGCGTCGCCTCTGCAACCGTTGCAGCGCGTTTCGGCCTGCCATGCATCGTTTACATGGGCGCAACCGATGTCGAGCGTCAGGCACCGAACGTATTCCGCATGAAGCTGCTGGGTGCCGAGGTGAAACCGGTTACGGCGGGGCATGGCACGCTGAAGGATGCGATGAACGAGGCCCTGCGCGACTGGGTCACCAATGTCGATGATACCTATTACATGATCGGCACGGCCGCCGGCCCGCATCCCTACCCGGAAATGGTGCGGGATTTCCAGTCGGTGATCGGAAAGGAAGTCCGTGAGCAGATGATGGCCGCCGAGGGCCGCTTGCCGGACATGCTGGTTGCGGCCGTTGGCGGCGGGTCCAATGCAATCGGTCTGTTCCATCCGTTTCTCGATGATGAAGGTGTCAAGATCGTTGGGGTCGAAGCTGGCGGCAAGGGCCTGGAAGGCGAGGAGCATTGCGCATCCCTGACCGCCGGCTCCCCCGGGGTTCTGCATGGCAACCGGACCTATCTGCTCCAGGACAGTGACGGCCAGATCAAGGAAGGCCACTCGATCTCCGCCGGCCTCGATTATCCCGGCATCGGCCCTGAACATTCCTGGCTGAAGGATGCTGGCCGCGTCGAATATGTGCCGATCATGGATCACGAGGCGCTCGAAGCCTTTCAGGTGCTGACGCGACTTGAGGGCATCATTCCCGCTCTGGAGCCGAGCCACGCGCTGGCCGAAGTGATCAAGCGGGCGCCGAAGATGGACAAGGACCAGATCATCGTGATGAATCTCTGCGGCCGCGGCGACAAGGACATTTTCACTGTCGGCAAGCTTCTTGGAATGGGATTGTAACACGATGACCGCACGCATGGACAAACGCTTTGCCGATCTGGCTGCCGAAGGCCGCCCGGCGCTTGTCACCTATTTCATGGCCGGTGATCCCGACTTTGAAACGTCGCTTGCCATCATGAAGGCACTGCCCTCGGCCGGATCGGACATTATCGAGCTGGGCATGCCTTTTTCCGATCCGATGGCTGACGGTCCGGCGATTCAACTTGCCGGGCAGCGTGCCCTGAAAGGCGGTCAAACCCTGATAAAGACGCTGGAGATGGCGCGCCGTTTCCGTGCTGACGACCAGGATACGCCGATCGTCATGATGGGCTACTACAATCCGATCTATATCTACGGCGTCGAGCGTTTTCTCGACGACGCGCTGCAGGCCGGTATCGATGGCCTGATCGTCGTCGATCTGCCGCCCGAAATGGATGACGAATTGTGCATTCCGGCTCTGAAGAAGGATATAAACTTCATTCGGCTTGCAACGCCGACGACAGATGACAAGCGTCTGCCGAAGGTTCTCCAGAACACGTCTGGCTTCGTCTATTACGTCTCGATGAACGGCATTACCGGCTCTGCACTTCCTGACCCGTCTCTGATCGGCGGCGCGGTCAAACGGATCAAGAACCACACAAACCTGCCGGTCTGCGTCGGCTTCGGCGTGAAGACGGCCGAGCACGCACGGGCAATCGGCGCATCGGCCGATGGTGTCGTCGTTGGGACGGCCATCATCAACCAGGTCGCGTCCAGTCTGACGGAAGATGGAAAATCCACGGGTGCGACGGTGCCGGGCGTCGAGGCTCTCGTGCGCGGCCTGTCCGCTGGCGTCCGCGCTGCACGGCTTGCCGCGGCCGAATAAATGCCCAGATTGCCGGTCATGGTGCAGAAAACGGATAGAACCGACATATCCGGCTTTGGCATGGCGCCGGTATAGAAGATTCAGGAGTTTCGATTTGAACTGGATTACCAACTACGTTCGCCCGAAGATCAATTCGATGCTTGGCCGTCGCGAAGTTCCGGAAAATCTCTGGATCAAATGCCCGGAAACCGGCGAGATGGTGTTCCACCGCGATCTCGAGGAGAATAAATGGGTCATCCCGGCCTCCGGCTTCCACATGAAGATGCCGGCCAAAGCGCGTCTGAAGGATCTTTTCGATGACGGTGTTTATGAAGCACTGCCGCAGCCGAAAGTAGCGCAGGATCCACTGAAGTTCCGTGATTCCAAGAAATATGCCGACCGCCTGCGCGACAGCCGCGTCAAGACCGAGCTTGAAGACACGATCGTGGCCGGTTTGGGACGCATGAAGGGCATCAAGCTTGTCGGCGTCGTCCACGAATTCAGTTTCATGGGCGGGTCTCTCGGCATGGCTGCGGGCGAAGCGATTATCAAGGCCTTCGAAAAGGCGATTGCGGAGAAATGCCCGCTGGTCATTTTTCCGGCATCGGGCGGCGCTCGCATGCAGGAAGGTATCCTGTCTCTGATGCAGCTGCCGCGCACCACGGTTGCCGTGCAAATGCTGAAAGAGGCTGGGCTGCCCTATATCGTCGTTCTCACCAATCCGACGACCGGTGGTGTGACGGCGTCCTATGCCATGCTGGGCGATCTTCATCTGGCTGAGCCGGGGGCGGAAATCTGCTTTGCCGGCAAACGCGTCATCGAGCAGACGATTCGCGAAAAACTCCCCGAGGGTTTCCAGACGTCGGAATATCTCATGGAACACGGCATGGTGGATATGGTGGTCAAGCGTCACGATATCCCGTCGACGCTTGCGCGTGTATTGAAGATCCTGATGAAGAAACCTGTGGAGAGCGCCAAGTTAAACGGTGCGGGACCCGTCGCTGTTGTACCGATCGCGACCGCTGCCAGCGCGTGAGGTCGGCGCGTGTCCCTTTGACAGGCTTGCATGAACTCTAAACATCTCGTTTCGACTCGCTCGTTTGATGGCAAGCGAGCACGAACTGCAAGCATGCAGGAGCAATGATGACCGCCGTAAACGTCAGCGAGGCGGGGCAGGAGATCGAAAAGCTTCTTGCCTTGCATCCCAAGGGTTTCGACCTGTCGCTTGACAGGATAACCCGCCTTCTCGCCAGTCTTGGCAATCCGCAGGAGCGGCTGCCGCCCGTCATCCATGTCGCCGGGACGAACGGCAAGGGGTCAGTCACGGCCTTTTCGCGCGCTATTCTGGAAGCCGGGGGCCTGGCGGTGCATGTCCATACCTCCCCGCATCTCGTCAACTGGCATGAACGCTATCGTCTGGGAAAGAAGGGCGGGCGCGGAGAACTGGTGAGCGACCCCGTTCTCGCTGACGCGGTGCGTCGCGTCGCTTCAGCCAATGATGGCCAGAAGATCACGGTTTTCGAGATCCTGACGGCGGTCACCTTTCTGTTGTTTGCCGAGCATCCGGCCGATGTCGCGATTATCGAAGTCGGCCTTGGCGGGCGCTTCGATGCGACAAATGTGATCCGCACGCCTGCCGTCTCCGTCGTCATGCCGATTTCGCTCGATCATCAGTCCTATCTGGGGGACCGCGTCGAGCTGATCGCGGCTGAGAAAGCTGGCATCATGAAGCGCGGACGACCTGTTGTGATCGGGCATCAGGAAGAGCAGGCGGCCCGCGATGTGCTGGTGGCGACGGCGGAGCGGCTTGGCTGCCCTGTTTCCGTGTATGGTCAGGATTTCATGGCGCATGAAGAGTTCGGCCGGCTCGTCTACCAGGACGAATTCGGCCTGTTCGATCTGCCCTTGCCGCGGCTTCCCGGCCGCCATCAATATGCCAACGCCGCCGCCGCCATTCGCGCCGTCAAGGCTGCGGGCTTCGATCCAGCGGAGACCGCCGTCGAGACCGGGTTGGCGACGGTCGAGTGGCCCGGCCGCCTGCAGCGCCTGACGGAGGGCAGGCTTGCTGCTCTCGCGACGCGCCGCGCCGAAATCTGGGTCGATGGCGGGCATAATCCCGGCGCCGGTCAAGTGATTGCCGAGACCATGGCCAACCTTGAGGACCGTGACCCGCGTCCCCTCATCCTGATTATCGGCATGATCAATACCAAGGATCCCGTCGGCTATTTCAACGCCTTCAAGGGTTTGGCCGAACGGGTCTTTACCGTGCCGATCCGCGGCTCGGACGCAGGGATCGATGCCGTTGCCCTTGCAGACGATGCTGGCGAAGCCGGCTTCGAGGCGACACCGGTGGAAACCGTCACTGAAGCTTTCGGGATGATCAGCGAAATCTTCGCCGGCGAACCGGTGCCGCCGCGCATCCTGATCGGCGGCTCGCTCTATCTCGTCGGCGATGTGCTTGCCGACAACGGTACCCCACCCAGATAGAGACAATAAAAAAAAGCCCGGTTTGCCGGGCTTTTTCAAGGGTAGTATCAGGAGATTTAGGCTGCCGCGTTGGCAATCCAGGATGACAGCGCAGTCTTCGGAGCGGCGCCAACCTTGATGTCGGCCACTTCTCCGGCTTTGAACATTGCGAGAGTCGGAATGGAACGGACGCCATACTGGGCGGCAATTTCCGGGTTCTCGTCAATATTGACCTTGGCGACCTTTACCTTGCCGGCAAGTTCAATAGAAATTTCTTCAAGGCTCGGCGCGATCATTTTGCAGGGGCCGCACCATTCGGCCCAGAAGTCCACGATGACCGGCTCGGCGGAATTCAGCACTTCGTCCTGAAAGTTGGTTTTATCGACTTTAACGGTAGCCATGAGGCTGCTCCTTGTTTCGAATCGCGTTCTTCGAACGGTTATCCATCATGTGATGGTTGAGCATGCATTTTTCAATGCTCCCCTATCTCACTTTGTCGCGAGTTCCACAAGGCTTGCGTCCAGCAGTTCCGGCGGCACCGTGATAACGGCCGGACCCTCGGTATAGATCAGGATGCAATCGAAGCCGTGATCGGGATAAAGCGGCTTCAGCAGTTCCCGGTAAATTGCAAGCTGCGCCCGATAGACGAGGGGCACTGCCTGCGGCGAGGATGGCACGTCCCTTGTGGTCTTGAAGTCTGCCAGGGTCACCGTATCCTTGGATACTGCAAGCCGGTCGATCCTGCCTGATACCGCGAAGTTCCGCTGGCCGAGCTTCAAAGTTCCCATCACCGAAACTTCGGCGCGGCCCACCTGCGAAAACAGTGTTCTTAGGCTGTCTTCTTCAATGACCTGCAACACCACCGCAATCAGCGCCTGTCTCTGGTCCGACGACCAACGCGGGACGGAACGAAGAACATATCGTTCTGCCGCGGCACGCCGTTCCTCGGCGGGGAATGAGGGCAGAACCTGCAGCAGTCTGTGGAGAAGCGCACCCCGCAAAAGCGATCTGTTTGCAGCCGGCTTGTCCGAGAACAAGGCTGATCCGACGACGATATCGCCATCGCCCTCATCAATGACGACGCCGGCGCCGGAGGGACTAAGCGGCCGGGGAAGGCGCCTTTGCGGCGGCAGCGGAAGTTTTAGTGCCGCGGGCAGGGGTGTCCGGTTTTCTGTCGGCGCCCCGGTATTTTCGGCAAGGCCGAGCGGGCGGGCGACTGCGTCGACTTGCCACAAATAGCCCGTCCATTCCTGATTGCCGGCCGTGAACCGACGCGCCGTGCCGCGGCCGCGTGGATCGGCGGAAAGGCTGGCTGTCACCATTGCATGCCAGCTGTCCGGGTTCGGGCGCTTGCCCTGGTAGCCGCAGACGATCAACCTGTCGGCGGCTCGGGTCATGCCGACATAAAGAAGCCGGCGGTATTCTTCTTCCGCTGAATCCTTCAGCCGTTGGGTGTCGGCATCGATAAGACTGTTGGACGCAGCACCTGGCGGCCGCCATAAGGGCAGCGGCACCGTGCCGGCATGCTCGCCGGGGCGGATCAGGCGCAGGCCCGCAATATGTTGCACGTGAAACGCTTTGCCGCCCCCGTCGATGAGAAACACCACCGGCGCCTCCAGCCCTTTGGCGGCGTGCACCGTCATGATCCGGATTTCGTTTCGGTCCTTGTCCTGCTCGCGCTTGACGGTCGGGGCTTCCATTTCCAGGCCCGAAATGAACGCCTGCAGCCCCGGCAGGCCGTTTTTTTCATGGTCCAGCGCAAAGCTCAGAAATTCATCGAGAATATCGCTGACTTCCGTGCCCAGACGCCCGAGAAACGCCGCCCGCCCGCCATCATGGCCGAGAATCTGTGCGTAGAGATCGTAAACGGGCAGGTTCCGCGACAGCTTCTGGTAACGCTTCAGCACAGCCACTGCTTCGTGATAGCCGCCTTTTTCCTCAGCGCCTGCATTGCACAGACGCTGCCAGACAGTTTCTCCAAGCGGCCGGCCGACGGCAAGATCGCGCACATTGTCTTCGTTCAGATTGAACAAGGGAGATTTGAGAACCGCGGCCAGCGAAAGATCGTCCTGCGGCATAAGCAGGAAGCGGCCAAGTGCAAGCAGATCCTGCACGGCGATATGGTTTGTCAGCACCAGACGGTCGGCGCCGGCAACCGGAATGTTCCGGCTGGTCTTGAGGGCGCGGGTCAGCGCATTGACGAAGGCATCGCGTTTTCGCACGAGCACGATCACGTCGCCGGGCTGCATGGGTCTTGCCAGCCCCTTCTCGATGATGGTTTCTTTGCCGATCCACTCGAACAGCACGGCCGCAATGCGCTGCGCCAGAATGTTGGCCGGCGCATCCTCGGGTGTCGCATCAAAGGCAGCCGTCCAGTCCTCTTCATGCAGCGTAGCGGCCGGTGCGATTGCGTCCCAGACTTCGACGCGTCCGGGATGGCCGATGCGGTTTGAGGCATGCACGACGGCATCCCGCCGGGCGCTCAGGCCCCGGGCATGGGCGGGATTTTCAAAGACGCGATCGACCGCCGTCAGGACATCTTCCGTCGAGCGGAAAGAGAGCTGGAGCCGGATGGGGCTGAAGGCCCGGCCACCGGCACGCACACGTTGTTCGGTTTCGATGCTTTCCTCCGAAAACCGTTCCGGCTGTGCGCCCTGGAAGGAGTAGATCGATTGCTTCTCATCCCCGACCGCAAACAGGGTCCGGTTGCCGCCGCGGGCCGTTTCGCCGGAAAAGAAATCCTCCGCCAGCGATTTGATGATGCTCCACTGGATCGGGCTCGTATCCTGCGCTTCATCGACCAGAATATGATCGATCCCCTGGTCGAGCTTGTAATGAACCCATCGGCTCACATCGCCGCGTAAAAGCAGTGCTGCCGTGCGGTTGATCAGATCATCGAAATCGAGCTGGCTCCGGCTTTTCTTGATATCCTCGTAGTCGCCGTTGAGCCGGTCCGCCAGAACGAGCGCTGCCTTCGTGGCCTCGAACATCGAGACAAGGTTCAGCCGCTCCGTGGCGGCAACAATATGATCACGCGCCGCATAGACGAGGGGCTCGAGATCGGGCGCCCTGTCGCGGATCGCTTTGGACATAAATGCCGAATCCGCCCTCAGCTTGCCGCCTTGGGTGTAGAACAGATCCCGCAAAAGCGTATAGCGTTGCAGCGGATCCGCGACGATCGTCACAGCGCGAAGCCCCTGCGCGAAGTCCGAAACCTTGGCGCCACCGGCCGACAGCGCAATGCCGATATAACGTTCGAGCGCGTCCCCGTTCAGGCCGGCCAGCGGCCAGAAGCCCGCTGTCGCCGTCTCGACAGTTTCATGGGTGCCGAGAGAGAGGGCTTGGCGGAGGCCCGCATCTATGCCGCCTCGTTGCCGCGCGTCATCAAGGAAATCCTGAATAGCGGCCCGGTTGGCGACGATGGCGGCAAGCAGCCGTTCAAGGCCGGTATCGTCGGCAAGATCAAGCACGGTTGCGAAGGCTTCGGTCAGAACCCGGTCGTTCTCGCTTGCCGTTGCAGTCAGAAGCGCGCGGCGGGCATCGGCCAGAAGCGTTGCTGAAGCCCGGTCGTCAAGCACTGAAAAATGCCCGGCGACATTGGCCTCCAGCGGAAACTGATGCAGAAGCGCTTCGCAGAATGCGTGGATGGTCTGAATTTTCAGCCCGCCCGGAGTTTCCAAAGCGCGGGCAAACAGGCGGCGGGCCTCCTGACGCTTGAGAAGGTCCGGGCGCTCGCCCTCGACAGCGGCAATTCTGTCGTCCAGCGTCTCGTCGTCCAGCGTGACCCATTCGGCCAGCCGTTCGAAGACGCGGTTGGACATTTCCGACGCCGCCGCCTTGGTATAGGTCAGGCAGAGAATTGCCGATGGCCGGCAGCCGGAGAGCAGCAGCCTGATAACGCGCTGCGTCAGCACATGGGTTTTTCCCGACCCGGCATTGGCGGAGACCCAGGCGGAGCGGGTGGGATCCGACGCCAGAGCCTGCTTGGCTGACGTCCAGTCGAGCCACGCCTTTGGTGAGGGATCCGAAGGGCCGAAATCCTCATCCATCACTGTCACCCTCATCGCCTTCCGCGGTCGCCCATTCCGCCACACGGGCAAGGTGGTCGTATTCGCCACCGTAATCGCGCTCCTTCTGGACGATCACCCGGGATGTGAAGCCAAGCTTGCCGCTCATCAAGGCGGCCAGGAGCCCGACAAGCTCCTTCAGGGACTCGTCGGCCAGCTGCTCGGCCGATTTTGTCTCGGTATTCGCCCGGGCCTTGGCAAGCTCGTTGTTGACCTCCTCGGGGGCGAAGCGCTCGCCGGGCTTCAGCCTGATATAAAGGAGGGACTGCGGAGGGCGCGCGCCGATCGCCTGAAACGCGCCGGCCTTCAGCGCTGCCGCTTCCAGCGCCAGTTGCGGATCGAGAAGGGTGCGCGCTTCTTTCACCGAGGGGCTCAATCCCGTCTTGTAATCGATGATAACGGCGCTGCCATCGCCCAGGAGATCGATACGATCGGCAATACCGGTCAGTTTGATATCGGCAACACCGGTCTCCATCGCGGCATAAAGCTCGGTATAGGATTTGCGGATGTCGCCGTGACGGGCTTTTTCCCATTCGATAAAAGCCTTTCCGACTGCCGCAAAGCGTGGCCGCCAGACAATATCGATATGGGGCGGGAGCGCCTGTTCATCAAACGCCTCGGCAATGAGCCGGCTCATTTCTTCCTGCGCTACCGCAGATGCGGGATCGAGTTTGGCGCGAATGAAGCGCTCGACGATCTTGTGGTAGAGCGTGCCCCGCTCGGCCGCCCCGGGATCGCGGTTGAACGGATCGATCGGCAAAAGACGCAGGACACGTTTGGCGTAAACGGCATAGGGATCGCGCCGCAGTCTTGCGACCTCGCTGAAGGAGTAGCTGCGGGGCTGCTGTTCGGGCACAGGGCGTGGTTCCGGCCGCGGCGCAAGCGGCTGGGACACGCCTTCGTCGAGCATGGCGGCCCATTGCAGATAGGTCTTGCCCCGCCCACCAAGGAGCGCTGAGAAGCGTGGCCCGCCAACGGCAAGCAGCCGCTGCAGCCAGCGGGAAGCGACCGTTGGGGCGGCGCCCTTGCGCATCGCCCGTGTCAGGATCAGCTTGCGTGCGCCGCAGGCCATTTGGAAATCATGCGCCAGTTGTCCGACCCGCCGCTCCGGCGGCTCGAGACCGATCGCGCTCTTCATGGTTCGCGACAGAAAAGGGTCATTGGCCGACTGGCCCGGCCAGACACCCTCGTTCATGCCCCCGAGAACGACAAGATCGACGCTCTGAAGGCGTGACTCAAGCGCACCGAAGATAAAGACGCGAGGATGGCGCAGGGCACGTGGCTTGATCGCCTCGCTGGCTGTGAGCGCCTCGACGATATCGCTCCATTGCGGACCGTCGGCAGTCATCTGGCCATCCGTGTCGATTACGGAGCGCAGTAGGTTCGCCAGTGCTTCCCCGCCTTCCCCGGACCAGAGACCCCCAAGGCTCCCGCGCTCGTCCACCGCAACGGCTTCAAGCGCTTGACCGGTCTTTTCGGCCCATTCCGAAAGCGTGAAGGCCGCCGTCAAGCCACGTCCGCTTTTGTGATGGCGCACGAGCGTGCCTGCCAACGGTTCGACAGCCGCGTCTATCCGCTTGGCAAGATCACGCGTCCGCCCGAGCATTTCTTCATCGATGCGGCTGCGCCATTCCGGCAGCCGGCGCTCACTCCCATGGCGGTCGAATGTCTCATCAAGGAGGGTTTCCAGCTCGGAAATATCCGCGCTGCCCGTGCCGCCTCGCAACGCTAGAAGCTCGAGCATGGCGGCGGCTTGCACCATTTCGTCCACTGCCAATCCGAACCGCGCCAGCGGATGCTTCAGCAGGCCGGCGATCGGGACGGCATCGCCGGGTCTGAAAGCCGCTTCCAGAAGAAGGCGCAAAAGCGTTCCCGGACCTGTCGCCGAAAGCGGCGTGCCGGCAGAATCGTCGGCTTCTATGCCGAAACGCAGAAGCTCCGCCGCTACGCGCCGGGCCAGTTCGCGATCCGGCGTAATCAGGGCGGCCTGGCTGTCCTCGTCGTCGTGCAAAGCCAGACGAAGCGCGATCGCAATGGCCGTTGCTTCCTCGCGCTCGCTGGGTGTCTCGATTATCGCCACATCGGCAAAGGCCTGCTCCAGTCGGTTGCGGTCGACCATATCCCGGATCGTCGTCCAGCTGCTGGTTGCCTGAACCGGCAGGAGGGCCTGCGACAGTATCAAGGCCCGATAGTCGAGATTGTCCTGTCCGGTGCCGAGCGACCGCACCTCGCGACGTTCGATCCCCATGCGTTTCAGGAGCTTGAACAGTCCATATTGCGGATGGCTGCGACCGGTCGTATCCGGGCGCCCGGAAATGCCCTGCGCCTCGGGGGCGATCATCATCCATTCGATGTCGCTCATTGTCTGGTCGAGACCGGGCAGAACGATGGCCCCGTTCGGGCGTTTTTGCACCGCGGAGATCAGTCTTGCTGTCGCCGGAATTGAACCGGTGGACCCTGCGATAATGATCGGACCGGTAACTTTGCCGTCTTCTATGCGCCTGGCTTCCGCCTCGAGAATCGCATTTCGGTGCCGGGCCGGCGACGACTGTCTCAATTCTTCAAGCCTTGCGGGCCAGTAGACGCGGGCAATCTTGAGAAACTCAAGCGTGAGCTGCCACCAGAGTGCATGCTCGTTCGCATCAAGTGCGTCGAGCATGTCCCAGTCCAGCTCTTCTGTTTCCATCGCATCGATGATCTCGGACAGGTTGCGGGCCAGCCAGATCGCGTCTGCAGGGCTTGCCGGGGCAATCAGCGGGCTTTGAGAATGGACATCCAGCACCGCTTTGGGCAACTGGTTGCGCCAGGCAAGGATGAGGCGGCCGAGTTCGATCAGCCGGGCGGTGTTCGGCAGCGGCGGCGCGAGATCCAGGATGGCGGGAATTTCCGCGTCGAAGAAGCCGCTATCGTCATCCGTCTCGCCCAGAGCCCTGATCATCGGCAGAATGGCCGAACTGCCGCCCAGGCAATCGACGAGTTCCGAGCGCAGCACGCGCGCCGACCGGCGTGTCGGAACAAAGATGGTTATCCCGGCGAGCGCCAGAGGATCGCTTTCCGCGTAGCGAAAACCCGGGATCAGCATGCCCGAGCACAATTGCTCAACCAGCGTCTTCAGAAATGGAAGCCCGGGGGGAATCGTGAAAACATTGGCGGGGACGGCAGACATGTTCATTTTCTGACGCCGAAACGCGTGATTGCCGCTTCAGCCTCACCGATTGCGTCCGGCGTGCCAACCGTCAACCAGTGGCCCTCAAGCAGAATGCCGAAAAGCCTTTTCTCGACGATCGCCCTGTCGAAATAGATATTGAGATTGAAGGCGTCGTCCGGGGCACTGGCAAGAAGCCGGCTATGCATGGCAATGGCTCCGGCATAGACCACAGGGTTCACCATGCCCTCTTGATAGCGTGTCAGCCGACCATCGGCACCCAGAGCAAAATCGAGCTTTCCGTTATGTCCGGTCGTATCGGCATTGCGGACGCAAAGCAGGGCCATGTCCATGCGGTCGGGATCGAAGAAAGATGCCAGTCTTTCGAGGTTGGAAGTTTCGGCCGGATACTCTCCCACCCAGAAGAGATCGGCATTCATGACAAGGACCGGTCCCGCTTCAAGCAGCTTCAGTCCCTTGGCCAATCCTCCGCCCGAATTCATCAGAGCGGACCGCTCGTCGGAGAAAACGATCGCCGGGTGGCTGCGCTGTTTCAGATGCGCTTCCATCTGGTCGGCGAAATGGTGCACATTGACACAGGCGGTCTCGACACCGACGGCAGACAGGAGATCGAGAACATAGTCGATCATCGGCTTGCCGGCGATGCGCACCAACGGCTTGGGCATGGTATCGGTGATTGGCCGCAGACGGGTGCCGAGCCCCGCTGCAAGGATCATGGCATTCTTGATGGGCGGGGGCTTGGTCGGCATGATCGGCGCGCAATCCACAGGTCGGTATCGGATGATTCGCGTCCAACCTGTGGCAGCCGGCTTTGTGCGTCAAGTTTGATGCGAAGAACCGTCCAGAATTCCCGCCATTCTGCACCAGTCGCGCAGGGGCTCCAATGCCTCGTGTTGAAGCGCCGTCTGCAGATAAGCGAAAGTTCGCGGCATGTGCCGCATATAGAACGGCTTGCCGTCCCGCTGCATGAGCCTGACCCAGATGCCGGCAAGCTTGCAATTGCGTTGGGCTGACATCAGGTGCCAGTCACGCCGGAAGAGAGCTTCGTCAAACGAACCGAGGCGATGACGCTCCGAACAATAGAGCGACAGCATGCGCTCGCGGAGCGCCGGTTCGATCGTGACGCGGGCGTCCTGCGTGATTGAGGCCACGTCATAGGCCGTGGGGCCGATCATCGCGTCCTGGAAATCGATGATGCCGATGCGGTCAAAACCCTTACGCTCGCCCCGCCATATGATGTTGGGAGAGTGGAAATCCCGCAGCAGCAGCTTCTTTTCCGCGCTTGCAAGCAGATTGATCAATCCATCCCAGACAGCGAGATAACTGGCGCGCTCGGCATCGCTTGCCGTCTCGCCACGTTTCCAGGGCAGGTACCAGTCGATCAAAAGGCTTGTCTCGATTTTCATCGCGGTTCGGTCGAAATCGGGAATGTGATGGCGGAGAGTGGCGGATAGCTGGACAGTCTGCGTCACGGGTAGCGCGTGCAAATGCGAGAGAACACGGACACTCTCGAGATAGCGCTCCGCGATGGGATCGCCGCCATCGTCCAGAATTCCCGTGCTACCGAGATCCTCGATCAGCAGGATGCCCGATTCGAGGTCGCTCTTATAAACTTCCGGCGCGCAAAAGCCTTTTGCGCGAATGTCATTGGCGACCGCCACGAACGGTACGACATCTTCGGCAATATGGGCCAGCTGCTGGTAATATTTGCCGTCCTGCAGGATGGGGCCGGGCGTGTGACGGGCGGAATCCATCAGGATGCGCATCGGCTGTCCGGCGGTGATGATCCGCTCGTAGGCACGCGCCGAGGCATCGCCGCTCAAATGGCGGCGCTTTGCCTGTCCCCAACCGGCATTTACCAGAAACGTCCTTATGGCAAGGCTCCGCTGGATACGGGCCAGCGCGGCCGCATCACCGCTGAACGTTATCGTGCGGCCGTCTCCGCTATGCACGAAAGAAGCATCGATTTTCACCTTCGGCAAAGCTGCCTGTGCATTTTCTGGCCACTCGACCAGACAGATACCAGCGGCGAGCGCCTCGTCGAAGCCCAGTTCCTCCAGTTCCGAAACATCCGCGAGCCGATAGAGATCGAAATGCGCAATGGGGATGCGCAGGTCGTAGCTCTGCACCAGGGTGAATGTCGGGCTTGGCACCTCGAGCGTGTCGTCATCGGCCATGGCGCGTAGCAAAGCGCGGGCCAGTGTCGATTTTCCTGCCCCGAGATCGCCAGACAGGGCCAGGCAGTCGCCGGGCTTCAGGGCAAGCGCCAGATCCTCGCCGAGCTGAAGCGTTGCCGCTTCGTCCTTCAGGAAAAGTTCGATGGATTGCATCATTCCGCCGCTTGAAATTGTGGCAGGTTACCGGACGGAATGCGGCAGGTTACCTCAGTCCCTTCGCCCTCGCGGCTGCGGATCGACACCGTGCCGCGATGCAGGCCGACGAAGCTTTCGACGATCGACAGCCCCAGACCGGCGCCGCCGTGCTGTCCATGGCTCTCGAAGCGGTTGAACACGGTATCGAGAATGTCCTGTGGAATGCCGGGGCCGGTATCGGTGATGCTGAAAAGGAAATCGCTGCCATCGCGCCGGCATTTTAGGCGTATGATGCTGTCATCAGGCGCAAAATTCGCGGCATTCGTCAGGAGCTTGATTAGAATCTGTTTCAATCGCTGATGATCGGCAACAAAAAGACCGAGACTGTCAGGCGCGTCGATGCGCAGGATAACGGCGCTTTCCTGCAAACGGTCGGCCATCTGGAGGGAGATTTCGTCCAGGAAATCGGTGAGATTGATTTCCGAGAGATCCAGCTCGACGATTCCGGCATCGACAGTGGCGAGATCGAGAATATCGTTGACGATGGTCAACAGAAGAGAGGAGGACGTGGATATGTGATCGACATATTCCGCCTGCCGCTCGGTCAGCGTGCCAAAAGCCGGAGTTTTCAGAAGATCGGCGAAGCCGATGATGTTGGTCAAGGGTGACCGTAGTTCGTAGGAAACATGCTGCACGAAATCGTTCTTTAAATGGTCTGCCATTTGCAGCGCTTCGTTTTTTTCGGTCAGCGCACGCTCTACCTTAGCGCTGTCGGTAATGTTGACGAAGGTCAGCATGGTCTGCGCATTCGGCAGCGGGATAACGGCGAAGTCAAGGATGAGCCCGGTGCGCAGTTCCAGAACGCCCTGGCTGGATGGTCTCTCGTCGTCGAAGCTGGTGATCAGTTGAGCGAAACGCTTCCACCCGTCCGGGTGGTCGTACGACGCGGAACACGCCTGCTCGATGGTGCGGATGTGGGTTCCGGGTTTGACTTCGGCTTCGCTTACGCCCCAGAGCGCGCGAAAGGCGGGATTGGACAGTTTGACACGTCCGTCCGGACCGAACACGGCGACACCTTCCGAAAGATGGTCGATGGTTTCCCCCTGGACCTGAACCAGCGTGTTGTAGCGCGTTTCGAGATCGACCTTTTCCGTCAGGTTCTCGAAGACCCAGGTAGCGCCGCCCTGCGGCCGCGCGGTGGCAAACACACGCAGCGTCTGGCCGTTCGGGAGATGCCAGAGATCGGACTGCGTATCGAGCGCCTGGTAAACCGCGAGCGCATTCTCCTTCCACTGTTTCCAGTTGAGCTGCTCCGGCAGGGTGCCTGCAGCGCGCAGACGGTCGAGGATTTCGCCATTGGTCGGTTTGCGTTCGAGAAAACCCATATCCAGCTGCCATAGCCGCTGAAAGGCCTGGTTGTAGAATTGCAGACGCTGGTTACCGTCGAAAGTCGCAACCGGCGTGGCGAGCTGATCCAAGGTCTCGGCATGACTTTTCAGCGTCCGGTTGAGTTCCTCGCGCACGGTCTCGACGTCCGAGACATTGATCGCCATGCCTGCCGATCCGCCAGCGCTCTTCGCATCCACCACCTCGTAAAAGGCCCGATTGCCGCGCACTACGGCGGACAGCTTTTCGCGATAGGGCGAATCATAGGTGCTCAGCGCGCGGATCTTTTCGCGGTTCACCGTTGCCAGAAGCTCGCGGCTTTCCCGGATGGCGGTTGCCGGATCAGCCGCCTCGACGGCTTCGGCATAGGCCTGGTTGACCCAGATCAACGACCCGTCCGCTCCGCGCTGCCACACAGGAAGGTCCGTCGCGTCGAGCAGGGTGTGCAATCCGGAGATCGAGCTGCGCAGACGATCCCGTTCCAGCTTCATTTCGGCGAGCTCTGCGCGAAGATTGTTGAGTGCCACAAAACGGACGAAGGCTCGGCCGCCAGAAACGCGTCCTTGCGTTTCGATAATCTCGCCGCGGATCGTCTCGACCACGAGATCGAAGCTCTGGGCGGCCGAACGCAGATGCTCGACGGCCTTCTCCAGTTCGGAAGCGGATTGTGCTTTCAGCCATCGTCCGAAAGCCAGAAAATTCCGGTCGTCCTGCGGCGCACCTGTTTCAGCCGGCAATTGGCCAAGAAATTCCGGCTTGGTTGCAAGCCCCTCCCAGACGACGATGCGGCGGTTCTTGTCGGCAATCAGCGCCTGGAAGCGCGAGATGCGATGATTGGCATCGGACAGCGCCGCGTTCAACTCGCGATTGTCGGTCTCGATATTGCCGCGCTGGCGGATCAGCCAGATGGCCGAAATCATGGCGGCCGAAATGACGCCGATCAGAACGGAAAATGTGACGATCTCGGCGGATTGGAAGACACCTGTCGCCATGAGGCCGCCCGGTGCGGCAAAAGCCGGAGGCGTGCAGGCGATGATCGCCGAGCTGCTGAGAAACCATCGCATCAGAGATGGAATCCGGTCGGCAACCCGCTTTAAAGGACCTGTTTCCATGGCTTGCTTGCTTTCCCGTTAACCGCATGGCGCATCCGCCCGGAAAACCGAATCGGAGCGCGCCTGTGCGTATTCAACACCGTGAACCGTGCCCAGACCTTTCGGCAGGAACGGTCCGGCTTCAAAATCCGGTCGCAAATCGCCACGCTATGCCAAATCGAAATCCTGCACTGGGCAGGCCTCGTTCAATTCCGATTGCAGCCCGGTGTCTGCCTGCCGCGTAAACGACAGACGTCCCATTCGTGACGCGTCTGTTCCGCATCTTCGCCTCGAATCGGTGTGCCAAAAACATACGCTTTTGATGATTCAGCGGGAAGGCCGCGGTAAAAAAAGAGGCCGTGATCTCTGTTCAAGATCACGACCTCTATATGTTGTGGATTATCCGGGTAAGAATTAGTAGCGGTAGTGCTCGGCTTTGAACGGCCCCTGCGGCGTCACGCCGATATAGTTAGCTTGTTCTTCCGACAGTTCCGTCAACCGGGCGCCAAGTTTGGCGAGATGCAGGCGCGCAACCTTCTCATCGAGATGCTTCGGCAGGATGTGGACGCCGTTCTGGTACTGCGCACCCTTGGTGAACAGCTCGATCTGCGCCAGAACCTGATTGGAGAACGATGCGGACATCACGAAGGACGGGTGGCCGGTGGCATTGCCAAGATTAAGAAGACGGCCTTCGGACAAAAGGATCATCCGGTTGCCCTTTGGGAACTCGATCAGGTCAACCTGCGGCTTGATGTTGGTCCATTTCAGATTGCGCAGCGAGGCGACCTGAATTTCGTTATCGAAATGGCCGATATTGCCGACGATCGCCATGTCCTTCATTTCGCGCATGTGATCCATGCGGATGACGTCCTTGTTGCCGGTCGTTGTGATAAAGATGTCGGCGGAAGAGACGACGTCTTCGAGTTGAACGACTTCAAAGCCGTCCATGGCGGCCTGAAGCGCGCAGATCGGATCGACTTCGGTCACCTTGACGCGGGCGCCGGCGCCGGCGAGCGAGGCAGCCGAACCCTTGCCGACATCGCCATAACCGCAGACGACGGCAACCTTGCCGGCCATCATCACATCGGTGCCGCGGCGGATGCCATCGACGAGCGATTCCTTGCAGCCATATTTGTTGTCGAACTTCGACTTGGTAACTGAATCGTTGACGTTGATCGCCGGGAAGGGCAGCAACCCCTTGGCATGCAACTGATAGAGACGGTTGACACCCGTCGTGGTTTCCTCAGTCACGCCCTTGATGGCGTCGCGCTGCTTCGTAAACCAGCCCGGTGAGGCGGCAAGACGCTTCTTGATCTGGGCGACGAGGATTTCTTCCTCTTCCGATTCCGGCTTCGACAGCACGTCCTCGCCGGCTTCGGCGCGGGCGCCGAGCAGGATGTACATGGTCGCGTCGCCACCATCATCGAGGATCATGTTGGATACGCCGCCATCGGCCCATTGGAAGATCTTGTCGGTGTAGGTCCAGTATTCTTCCAGGCTTTCGCCCTTGACTGCAAAGACCGGAACGCCGGTCGCAGCGATTGCCGCTGCAGCGTGGTCCTGTGTCGAGAAGATGTTGCAGGATGCCCAGCGGACCTCCGCGCCAAGCGCAACCAGGGTCTCGATCAGGACGGCCGTCTGGATGGTCATATGCAGCGAGCCGGTGATACGCGCTCCCTTGAGAGGCTTCTGGGCGCCGAACTCCTCGCGGCAGGCAATCAGGCCCGGCATTTCAGTTTCTGCGATGATGATTTCCTTACGGCCGAAATCGGCAAGGCCGATGTCCGCTACCAGGTAGTCGTTGGTCGTATCCATGAAGCTCTCCGGGATAAGGCCAGCTGCGGAAGAGGTCCGTGCGGGCGCATGAAATTCTGCGTCCAGCACAAATGCCGGACGTTTGTTCTTCACCTATCAGGTTTCATGAAAAGGATCAACAGGACATAAAGAAGTCTTTATATCTTTATGTCTTCCCTATGCTTCCTCGCCGAACTTGTCGGAGACGAGGGTGTCCAGCGCATCGAGCGCTTCCTGTGCCTGCGGTCCGCTTGCCTCCACGAGAATGGACGAACCGGTGCTGGCGGCCAGCATCATCAGTCCCATGATGGATGTTCCGCCGACGCTCATGCCGTCTTTCGTCACCCTGATGTCGGCTTCATACGCTTCGACGGTCTGGACGAACTTCGCGGAAGCGCGGGCATGCAGGCCACGCTTGTTGACGATGGGCAATTCGCGGGAGAGCGCCGCAGACGCTGCGTCATTATTTCCCACTGAGGACACGACTTGCGACATTGATGTATTTCCTGCCTGCTTCAGATGCTTCGACGAGAGCCTTGTCCATGTCGCTTTCGCTCCGCACGCCGGCCAGTTTGATCAGCATGGGAAGGTTGACCCCTGCGATGACTTCGACCGTTCCGCTCTGCATGACCGAGATTGCCAGATTGGAGGGAGTGCCCCCGAACATGTCGGTGAGTATGATGACGCCCTTGCCGTCATCGGCTGCCATGACAGCTTGCAGTATGTCCTGGCGGCGCTGGTCCATATCGTCCTCTGGACCGATGCAGACAGTCTCGATCAACTTTTGCGGACCGACAACATGCTCCAGAGCATGACGAAACTCCTCAGCCAGCTTGCCATGTGTGACAAGCACAAGTCCGATCATGGTGTCTTTGCTCCAACTGCATCTGCAAATTCTCGATGGTCGGATATCGCAACGCAACAATTCCGTCCACCTCGGGGCGGCCATCTTGGCAAGGAAAAGCCGAAGTGCAAGTTAAAAATCCCCGAATCCTTCCGTAAATGGCATCATCGCTCTTGAAATTCTCTGCGTTGAGACAGGATTACCCGCAAAATTTCGAATGCATTGCTTCCATCTCCGTAGGGTAGCCGTAACAGAGGCAAGCAGGCTCCGGCGGCCAGCGTCCATGTTTCGCCGTCCGGCGGGAGACGTGGTTCGAAAGGCGCCTTGACGGGAAGAACAGCGAAATCCAGTCGGGCTGCCGGGATGCTGTTTATCGTGACAATGCCCGCGCCGCGAATTTCTGCAAGGCCGGCAATCGAGGCCGGCCGACGTGCAATAATCAGGCCGTCATAGATTGAAATCAGCACTTGATCGTCGGCGATAAGTGAAGCATAGATCATGTTGGCTCGCGCCGCCGTCAGGCAGGACAGCGCCAGAGTGGTCTTGCCGGCACCGGATGGTCCAACGAACAAGAAGCCCTGCGTTCCCAGCACGATCGCCGTGGCGTGAAGATTCGGCGCTTGTCCGGTCACGCGTTGCTCTCGACCGGGAGCGACAATGTGAACCGTGCGCCCGTAATCCTGCCCGAAGCATCCGTCATGTTCTCAGCCTTCAGCGAACCTCCATGGGCTTCGGCGATCTGGCGTGAAATCGACAGGCCGAGACCGGAGTTCTGACCGAAATCCTCGCCGTCCGGCCGGTCTGTATAAAAGCGTTCGAAAATGCGGTCGATATCTTCCGCCTGAACGCCGGGGCCATTGTCCTCGACATAAATGAGGCAGCGGCTGCGGGTTCGCGTCAGGCGCAAAACGATGCGCCCACCTTCGCCGGGTACGAACGAGCGGGCGTTTTCGATCAGGTTGGTGATGATCTGGCCGATGCGCAACTCGTAGCCGGCAACATCGAATCGCGCTTTGGGATTGTCCTTGCGCTCGACGACGAAGCTTAGCTGAACGACTTTTTTGCCGCTGCGGATCTGCCGGGAAATATCCACGAGGTCACCCAGCAGCTTTTCCAGATCGACGGCCTTCGCATCGCTGCGGGCAAGCTCCGCATCGAGCCGCGACGCATCGGAAATATCACTGATCAGCCGGTCGAGGCGGCGCACGTCATGCTGAATGACGTCCATCAGCCGCTTCTTGGACTCGTCCGTGCGGGCGAGCGGCAGCGTTTCGACGGCGCTGCGCAGGGACGTCAGCGGGTTTTTCAGTTCGTGGCTGACATCGGCCGCGAAATTTTCAATCGCGGCGATCCGGTCGTAGAGGGCCGCGGTCATTTCACGCAGAGCAACGGAAAGATTGCCGATTTCGTCCTGGCGGGAGGAGAAGTCGGGAATTTCTTCGCGCTCCTTCGCGCCGCCACGGCGGACACGGATGGCGGCCGCCGACAGGCGGCGCAAGGGATTGGCGATCGTGCTCGACAGAAGTAGGGACAGGATGACGTTGACCATGGCCGCGACGCCGAAGACGCGAATGATGGCAAGCCTTTCGGCATGGACGATCTTGTCGATATCGCCGGCCTGCGTCGATAAAAGCAGGACGCCGAGTACGGCGCGGAACCGCTGGACAGGCACGGCGACCGAAACGATCAGTTCACCCTTTTCCGTCACACGCACGACAGCGCCGCGCACACCGGTCAAGGCATTCATCACCTCCGGATAGATCGAGCCGTTGCCGCCAGGCGGCTCCTTGTACAGCGGCAGGTTTCCCGGTTGCAGGATGCGGTTGAACCAGGAATTCAGCCTCTCGGATATCGTCACGGATTCCGGCTCGATGGGGGGCAGGTCGAACCTCAGGACCTGGCCACCTGTATAAAGGTGTCGCGAATCCAGAAGAAGATCCGCATCCGCGTCGAACAGCCGGGCGCGGGTGCGGGTCGGTGAAATCAGCCGCCGCAGAACAGGTGCGACGCGCTCCTGATTGATCGGGAATTCGAGATCCTCGTCGCTCGGCAGCGGCGTGATGCTCTGGCCCGCCTGCAGTTCCAAAAGCTTTTCCGGATCGATGGTGATGGAATTGGTATCGACGGAGGCGGAGGCTGCAATCGCACCCGCAATGATTTCGCCCTGGGTCAGCAGGCTTTCGACGCGGGCATCGATAAGGCCTTCGCGAAACTGATTGAGATACATGATGCCGCCGACGAGCACGACGAGGGCGACGAGGTTGAAAAACAGAATACGCCGGGTCAGGCTGGAAAAGACGGCATTGCCGAACAGGCGTCGGATCAGCGTGAACGGATGTGCCCACGTCTTTCCCGGCACATCCCTGCCATCGCCTTCTTCCATATCAATGTTTCGCAAGACGTCGACCAAGCCTTCAACTTCCGCTTCCGCGGCCCCTGCTCAAGGAACAGCCCGGATGCGCCCTTTGGCACGAGGCTTTTAGCACAGCTTGCGCTTGCAGGCCATGCATGGGCATCCCTCTACCAAGCCGGGCTCCCATGCATCAGGCGCTTTCGCGGAACCGGTAGCCGACGCCATAAAGCGTTTCGATCATGTCGAAATCATTGTCGACCATTTTGAACTTTTTGCGCAATCGTTTGATATGGCTGTCGATTGTCCGGTCATCGACATAGACCTGCTCGTCATAGGCGGCGTCCATCAGGGAATCGCGGCTCTTCACCACGCCGGGGCGCTGCGCCAGGGAATGAAGAATGAGAAACTCGGTCACAGTCAGCGTCACCGCCTCGTTCTTCCAGGTACATGTATGGCGCTCCTGGTCCATCGCCAGTTGGCCGCGCTCCAGCGATCGCGCCTGCACATCGCTTGCAGCCTTCGGCCCGCCAGCATTATTGCCGGCCGCGGCGGCGGCTTCCCGGTTGGCGGACCGGCGCAGGATGGCCTTAACCCGCTCGACCAGCAGACGCTGCGAGAATGGCTTCGTGATGAAGTCGTCGGCGCCCATCTTCAAGCCGAACAACTCGTCGATCTCCTCGTCCTTGGAGGTGAGGAAAATGACCGGAATGTCCGATTTCTGACGCAGGCGGCGCAGAAGCTCCATGCCGTCCATGCGTGGCATCTTGATGTCGAAGATCGCCAGTTGCGGGGGACGGCCGAGAAGGCCGTCCAGCGCCGAGGCGCCATCGGTGTAGGTTTCAACCTTGTAGCCTTCTGCCTCTAATGCAATCGACACCGAGGTGAGGATGTTTCGGTCGTCGTCGACAAGTGCAATCGTCTGCATCGTAAAAGCTCCACCATTTCCATCTCGCCGTAGCAAGCCCGGACCCGGGCATGACGACGGACATCATCTGCTTTTTGAGTATAAAGGTGGAACAAATTGTGGCGAAGCAAAAACGGTTGGTTGCGATCTATGCCCAGAGCAATCTTCGAAGGTTTGTTTAATGTCCGATTCAACCGATTAAAAAAGCTATATTTTTCTTTAAATCGATTAATATACTGATATCATTGATAATTTTTGGACAGCAACCTTGTCTTTTAGGAGCTACCAATCTAAGGTCCCCTCAATAACATTCACTCGGCAATCACGGAGGAAAGCTGAACCATGCAGGAACTCGGCATTCGCAACCCATCCCTTGGGCTGGAATCAATCGGCTTCACCAACCTAGACATGGTTCGGTACAACTTTGGCACCCCTGAACTTTACGAAGAAATTCTGAGCCGCGGCGAAGCGCAGCTGACGGCAGATGGTGCGATTCGCGCATTGACGGGCCAGCACACCGGCCGCTCGCCCAAGGATAAATATGTCGTTCGCGATGCCACGACGGCGGACAAGATCTGGTGGGACAACAACAATCCGATGTCGCCGGAACATTTCGAGATTCTGTTTCAGGACATGCTCGATCATGCCAAGGGCAAGTCGCTCTATGTTCAGGATCTGATCGGCGGCGCAGACCATGAAAATGCCCTGCCGACCCGTGTCGTTACTGCATTTGCCTGGCACTCTCTCTTTATCCGCAATCTTCTGATCCGCCCGGAGAAAGCGTCGCTTGCGTCGTTTGTGCCGGAGCTTGTGATTATCGACCTTCCCGACTTCAAGGGCGATCCCGCGCGTCACGGTTGCCGCGGCGAAACCGTGATTGCCTGCAACTTTGCAAAGGGCATTATCCTGATCGGCGGCACGTCCTATGCCGGCGAAATGAAGAAGTCCGTCTTTACCATGCTCAACTATCTGCTGCCGGCCCGCCGCGTCATGCCGATGCATTGCTCGGCCAATGTTGGCCCGGACGGTGACGCTGCCGTGTTCTTCGGACTTTCCGGAACGGGCAAGACGACCCTTTCGGCCGATCCGAAGCGTATCTTGATCGGCGATGACGAGCATGGCTGGGGCAAGGATGGCGTCTTCAATTTCGAAGGCGGTTGCTACGCCAAGACGATCCGGCTTTCGGCCGAGGCCGAGCCGGAAATTTTCGCCACCACGCGGCGCTTCGGCACGGTGCTGGAAAATGTCGTGCTTGACGACAACCGGGTGCCGGATTTCAACGATGGTTCGCTCACGGAAAATACCCGCTGCGCCTATCCGCTGGATTTCATCTCGAATGCCAGCAAGACAGGGACCGCCGGACATCCAAAGACGATCATCATGCTGACGGCGGACGCTTTTGGCGTCATGCCGCCGATTGCCCGCCTGACGCCCGATCAGGCCATGTACCACTTCCTGTCCGGATACACTGCCAAGGTTGCCGGAACGGAAAAGGGCGTCACCGAGCCTGAGGCCACGTTTTCGACATGCTTCGGCGCGCCGTTCATGCCGCGCCATCCTTCGGAATACGGCAATTTGCTGAAGGCGCTGATTGCCGAACACGGTGTCGATTGCTGGTTGGTCAATACGGGCTGGACCGGGGGTGCCTATGGGGTCGGAAGCCGCATGCCGATCAAGGCGACGCGCGCGCTTCTCACCGCAGCACTTGAAGGTTCCCTGGCATCCGCCGAGTTCCGCACCGATGCCAATTTCGGCTTCGCGGTTCCCGTATCGGTGCCGGATGTCGACAGCACCATTCTCGACCCGCGCTCGACCTGGAGCAACGGAGAAGCCTATGACGTGCAGGCGCGCAAACTGGTGGACATGTTCGTCGCCAATTTCGCCAAGTTCGAGAGCCATGTCGATGGAAGCGTCCGGGACGCGGCGCCGGGCGTAAAGCTCGCGGCGGAGTAAGCGGAAAAGATTGCAGGCTATGATTCACGTGAAACCCGGCTTCTGCCGGGTTTTTCGCGTTTTGTCGTCAATGGCGTTTCCAACACGGCTATCCTGTGAGATATGAAGCGGGAGGGAAGACCGATGGCCAGCGATCCGCTTTATATCAATGCCAGAATCACCATCGCCGGTTGGGAACTGACCGAGCAATTCGTGCTGGCCGGCGGGCCGGGCGGGCAGAACGTCAATAAGGTTTCGACGGCGGTACAGCTGTTCTACGGTATCCTGACATCGCCCGCCCTGCCGGAACGTGTTCGGGAAAATGCGATCAAGCTGGCCGGACGCCGGGTATCCAAGGATGGCGTTCTGCTGATCGAAGCCAGCCGCTTCCGCAGCCAGGAGCGCAACCGCGAAGATGCCCGTGACAGGTTGAGGGAACTGATCCTGAAAGCTGCCGAGCCGCCACCGCCACCGCGCCGCAAGACCAAGCCGACAAAAGGATCGATCGAGCGCCGGCTGAAGGCAAAGACCGGCCGTAGCGAAGTCAAAAAGCTGCGTGGCCGGCCGCAGGGCGATTGAATTGCGCTTAGCCGACCTTGCTTTCATCTGCTGCTGCCCTCTGTTAGTCTCGACCACAGCAAAGGGAGAAACGCCATGGGACTGTTCGATTTCATCAAGAATGCCGGGAAGAAACTGGGCATCGGCGACGACGATGCGCCGGATGTCGAGGCCGTGAAAAAGGAACTCGATTCCCATAAAATCGGGACCGACAAGGTCGATGTTGCCGTGGAAGGCGACAAGGTGGTTTTGAAGGGCGTGGTGGAAGATCAGTCCGCCTTCGAAAAGGCAGTGATAGCCGTCGGCAACACGCTTGGCATTTCCAAGGTCGAGGCCTCTGAGCTCAAGGTCGGTAATGCCGCCACGGCGACGTCGGCTCCGGCCAAGGATCCCGTGTTGTACACGGTCAAGAAGGGCGACAATCTCTGGAAGATCGCCGAGACCCAGTATGGTGCCGGAAAAGGTGCAAAAAACACTGTTATTTTCGAAGCCAACAAGCCGATGCTGACGCATCCCGACAAGATCTATCCGGGTCAGGTTCTGCGCATTCCCGAGCTGGATAAGGCATAAATGAGGAAATACATTCTTACGTTGTGGATCCTGCTCTCGGCTCTGTTGATCGGGAGCGGGTCTCCATCCGCGCAGTCTCTTCGAGAACCGGCAAAGGGTTCACCGGAGCGGGCAGCCGTGCTCGAAGCACTACGCCCGGCGGTCGAGGCGGAAATGCGCGGCCCGGTCGAGTTCGTCGTCACGACGATTCGCGTCTCGCCAAACTGGGCTTTTGTTCAAGTCGATCCTCAACGGCCCGGCGGTGATCCGATCGATCCGGAAGAAACCGGTTTTGCCGGCGAAACGGATATGATGGACGGGTTGACGGTCTATGCGCTGTTGACGTTCCAGTCGGGTCGCTGGAACCTGATCGATCATCTGGTCGGCCCGACGGATGTCGGATATGCTGACTGGCAGCAGCGCTACGGTGTGCCGCCGGCTGTCATCGGCATGGAATAACGCCGTCATGCAGGTTCTCCCAAAGGGCATCCGGCATATCCCGGGCTTCCTTGATCGGGAGAAGCAGCAAAACCTGGTCGAGACTGTCCGCGCAATCGTGACTGCGTCACCGCTCTATGTACCCGCAATGCCGCGCACCGGCAAGCCGATGTCGGTGCGCATGACCAATTGTGGCTCTCTCGGCTGGGTAACGGACAAGGAGCAGGGTTACCGCTATCAGGCGCTTCATCCTGTGACGGGCCAGCCGTGGCCCGCGATACCGGACGTTCTTCTGGATATCTGGCAAACTGTCTCCGGAACAGGCAAGGAGCCTGAAGCCTGCCTCGTCAACTTCTATACCGATGATGCGCGCATGGGCTTGCATCAGGACCGCGACGAAAAGGATCTGGAAAGCCCCGTGGTATCGATCTCGCTCGGCGACACCTGCCTGTTTCGTGTCGGTGGGCGCGAGCGCAGCGACAGCACCCTGTCATTCAAGCTGGCAAGCGGCGATGTCGTGGTCTTGGGCGGAGAGGGGCGTCTCGCTTTTCACGGGGTCGACAAGATCTACCCCAATACGTCGACGCTCTTGAAGAATGGCGGCCGGATCAACCTTACACTCCGTCGCGTCACCCAATGATCGTCACAGTTTTCGCAAGGCGACCGTTTCGGTGAGATGGTTCTGGCCCTTTTGCAGAATGAGGTCGGCGCGGGGACGCGTCGGCAGAATATTCTGGCGCAGGTTCTTCAGGTTGATGTTGTGCCAGAGCCCTTCGGCTATCGAAAAGGCTTCCTCCTCGCTCACGTCCGCATAGCGCGTGAAGAAGGAATCGGGATTGCGAAAGGCCGTCTGTCTCAGCCGCATGAAGCGGTTGACATACCAGGTATGGATCAGGCTTTCCTCGGCGTCGATGTAAATGGAAAAATCGAAAAAATCCGAAACCATTGGTACGATCTTGCCGTCGGCGGGCAGATTGCGCGACTGAAGCACATTGATGCCTTCGAAGATCAGAATATCCGGCCGGTCGACGATCTGGAATTGGTCTGGCAGCACATCATAGGTCAGGTGCGAATAGGTCGGCGCCTTGACGTTCGGCTGGCCGGCCTTGATGGCGGACAGGAAGCGCAGCAGCGCGCCGATGTCGTAGCTCTCGGGAAAGCCCTTGCGGTCCATCATGTTTTCGCGAAGCAGGGAAACATTCGGGTAGAGAAAGCCGTCCGTGGTGACAAGATCGACCTTGGGGCTCGATGGCCAGCGCGACAGAAGCTCGGCGAGAATGCGTGCGGTCGTGGACTTGCCCACGGCAACCGAACCGGCAATGCCGATGACAAACGGGGTCTTCGCCTCGCCGGACATGCTGAGGAAGCGCTGCCGCTGAGCGAACAACATCTGTGACGATTCAACATGGGCGGACAGGAGCCGTGACAGCGAAAGATAGATGCGCCGGACTTCGCTGAGATCGATCGGGTCGTTGAGCGAGCGCAACCGCCGAACCTCGTCGGCCGTCAATGTCAGGGGTGTATCCGCCCGGAACCGCGACCATTCCTCCGCAGAGAAAAAACGATAGGGTGACGTGTCGATGTTGCGAAAATGATCCGGAATATCGGCCGGGCCTGCGTCTTTTGCCGCGATGCTCATGAAATCTACCGGCTCGCCTTTTCCTGAATGCCCGATTGGCGCGTTCGCCTCTCAAGCTCGCTCATCACATCCTGCAACGGAATATCCGCAATTTTCAATACGACCATCAGATGATAGAGCAGGTCGGCACTCTCGGAAACGAGATTGTCCCGGTCACCGGACACCGCGGCGATAACGGCCTCAACCGCCTCTTCGCCCAGCTTCTTGGAGGCCTTGGCCTGTCCCTGCGCCATAAGCTTTGCCGTCCAGGATTCCTCCGGCGATGCCTGCGCCCGTGTCGCCACGATTCTTTCGAGATCGGAAAGGCTGAAATCGCTCATCAGGTTCAGATCCTCAGGCTCAATCGAGGCGCATGGCGATGCCATGCTCTGCCATATAGCGCTTGGCCTGGCCGATGCTATAGGTGCCGAAATGGAAGATCGAGGCGGCAAGCACCGCCGTCGCATGCCCGTCGCGAATGCCTTCGACCATATGATCGAGAGTGCCGACGCCGCCGGACGCAATGACCGGTACGGAGACACGATCGGCAATGGTGCGGGTGAGGCCGATGTCGTAGCCGGTTTTCCGGCCGTCACGGTCCATTGAGGTCAGCAACAGCTCGCCCGCGCCAAGCTGCACCATTTTCTCGGCAAAAACCACGGCATCGATGCCCGTCGCCTGCCGTCCGCCATGGGTAAAGATTTCCCAGCGGTCGTCTTCACCCGGTTGCGAGACTTTCTTGGAATCGATCGAAACGACGATGCACTGATTGCCGAACTTGTCGGCCGCCTCGGCGACGAAATCGGGATTGCTGACTGCGGCCGAATTGATCGACACCTTGTCGGCTCCGGCCAGCAGCAGCTTGCGAATGTCGGCTACGGTTCTCACGCCGCCACCAACCGTCAGAGGCATGAAGCAATGCTCGGCCGTGCGGGTCACCACGTCGAAGATCGTATCGCGATTGTCGGATGACGCGGTGATATCGAGGAAACACAGCTCGTCCGCACCGGCGGCATCATACGCCTTCGCCGATTCGACGGGATCGCCGGCGTCGATCAGATCGACGAAGCTAACCCCCTTGACGACACGGCCGTCCTTGACGTCGAGACAGGGGATAACGCGGGCTTTGAGGGTCATTTTGTCTCTGCAAAACTTGCTGAAAGTATCTAGACGGCTTCATACTGATCTGCATGGAAAATGGCGAGTATATTTTTTATGCTGATGAAAGCGGCGACCATTCCCTCGTGTCCATCGACGAGGCCTATCCGGTTTTCGTGCTTTCGGTCTGCGGCTTCAAGATATTGGAATACACCCAAAAGACGGTACCCAGTTTTCAGAAATTCAAATTTCGATACTTTGGTCACGACATGGCGGTGCTGCATGAAAGGGAAATCCGTAAGCAAATTGGCGACTTTACTTTTCTCACCAATATCGAGGTCAGAGAAAATTTTCTTCGTGATCTTACGAAGATAGTTGATGCCGCTCGGTTCGACATCTTTTCCTGCATCATCGACAAGCGAAAATTCCGTGCCGATTTCTTCCCGGACAATCCTTACCGAATTGCTTTGTCTATCTGTTTGATGGCAGTTCACAGACACCTCAAAAACATCGGAAAACACGAACAGACTTACTACTTCGTTTTCGAAAAGCGTGGAGAGAAGGAAGATAAGGAACTTGAGTTGGAGTTTCGCCGGATCGTTGCGGGCGAAAACCAGATCCGAGTGCGCCTTGATAGTTTCAAACTTCGGTTTGCCGACAAGAAATCAAACTCGACAGGCATGCAGCTTGCGGACCTTACGGCAAGGCCTTTGGGTTTAAGTTATTTGCATCCTCAGCAATCAAATCGGGCGATGAGCATTATCCAATCCAAACTTTGCAAAGTCCGCATTCCCGTCAATACCGAGCGAGGAATTTATGCGCCATCTGGCATAAAAGCGAAAAGCCCCGGATAAACCGAGGCCAGACGCCGACCGGGAACCCCCAATCCATTTGCACCCATATAACACAATTTCGAATGATTGTCAACAATAAACCATTTTAAATCAATAGCTTAAGAACCTGCCTAAGTGACTCAAACTATTGAGCTTTAAGCAATTGCAGCGCCTCCACAGGATCGATGCGTCCGTCATAGAGCGCCCGGCCTGAAATCGCGCCTTCGAGTTTCGCAGCATCCGGCCGGACCATGCGCCTGATGTCGTCCATCGAGGCCAGGCCGCCCGAGGCGATGACGGGGATCGAAACCGCGTCCGCCAGTTCCAGCGTCGCCTCCCAGTTGATGCCGGTGAGGATGCCGTCGCGGTCGATGTCGGTATAGATGATGGCCGAAACGCCGGCGCCCTCGAATTTTTTCGCAAGCTCTATGATGCCGAGTTCGGAGGCTTCCGCCCAGCCCTCGACGGCCACTTTGCCGCCCCTGGCGTCGATGCCGACGGCCACCTTGCCGGGAAATTTCTTGCAGGCTTCGATCACCAGCGCCGGGTCGCGCACGGCGATGGTGCCGAGGATGACGCGGGCTAGGCCGCGCGACAGCCAGCTCTCGATATGCTCTAGCGTGCGGATGCCGCCGCCGAGCTGCACCGGATTGTTCGTCGCCTTCAGGATCGCATCGACCGCCGCCCCGTTGACGGTTTCGCCGGCGAAGGCCCCGTTGAGATCGACGACATGCAGCCATTCGAACCCTTGGTTTTCAAAAGCTCTGGCCTGGTCGGCGGGGTCGGGGTTGTAGACAGTGGCCTGTTCCATATCGCCGAGCTTGAGGCGAACGCACTGGCCGTCTTTCAGGTCGATGGCGGGGAAAAGGATCATGCAGATTACTCGCTTAGCTTTGCCATGCACAAACAGAGAACAGATTCTCATGTGATAACAAATTGTGGTTCTGGACTCTTTATTAGTTAAACCTTAGGAGTCGGAATCGCTAACACAAAAAGCCGGGATTGGAGCCCGGCTTTTTGGCCCTGAAACAATGAGATGTCAGGGGCGATAGGATACTTCCCACAGTCGGCAAAAAGCATACGTGTTTATTACCGTCAAATGAAATCCTTTGATGGCTGGCATCTCTCCAATTTAACCTGGAGAACATCATAAAATGTCGTACTTTACCGATGAACAGGCCCGTGAGATTTGGAAGGCAAGATGGAGGGGCGAAACGGTACAGTCTCTTGTAGGAAAATACGGAGAAAACCAATTTCGCCTCTATGAAGTTTGGGAAGAAAAGAAGAACGAAGGAACAAGACTTATCGCATACGAAGAGTTTAAGCGAGAAAACCCAGAAATCGCGGCATTGACTAACCCGATCGCACATATTCCACGAAGGAAAGTCATTTCTTTTCCGAAAGACAATGGCCAACTTGGTCTATTCGCCTAAGGCTTCCAGCGCAAAAAATTGGAGATCAGAGTCAGGCCGAGCGTCTGGCTCTTTTCCGGGTGGAACTGAGCGCCTGCCTTGTTGCCGCTGGCAACGAAAGCGGTGACGGCACCGCCATAGGATGTCGTGGCGATCAGATCGTCCGGATGCTCGGTGGCCAGATGATAGGAATGGACGAAATAGGCGTGCAGCCCGTCCGCGCCGGTCCTGATGCCGTCGAAAAGTGCATGCGGCTTTCTGAGGTCCAGTGTGTTCCAGCCGATCTGCGGAATTTTCAAGGCCGGATCGGCGGGTGCCATCTCGACCACGTCGCCCCTGATCCAGCCAAGCCCGCGGGTCACGGATTTTTCCAGTCCGCGCGAGGACATCAGCTGCATGCCGACGCAGATGCCAAGAAACGGCCGCCCGGATGTTTCAACGGCTTCTGTCAGCGCCTCCTGCATGCCATCGATGGCGTCCAGCCCCTGACGGCAGTCGGCATAGGCGCCGACGCCGGGGAGCACGATTCGGTCGGCGCTGGCGACACGCTCCGGTCTGTCGGTCAGGTCGATCTTTGCATCGATGCCTGCCTCACGGGAAGCCCGTTCGAAAGCCTTGGTTGCCGAGCGTAGATTGCCGGACCCGTAGTCGATGATCGCAACGCGCATCAGCGTTCTCCGTAAAGTTCAAAGACGCCGAATCCGGCGCCGCGAGGCCCCGCTCCCGCCACGAGGCCAGGCAGAGGCTGCGCAGCTCCGCCGCCGGGCAAGCTGCCGTCACGGGCCACCCCGACGTCATACATCATTTCCGCAGTGGCAAGGTCATGGGCGGGGATGATGTCGCGAAGCGTCCAGCCGCGCGCCTGCAGCCGGCTGGCGATGAAGCTTGGGCCTTCGAGGGCAACCAGAAGACGCAGGGCAAGTTCGGTCAGCAGCCCCGCCAGCATGAAATCGGCTTCTGCGGTGAAAATGGCCACGACCGTCTGCAGCGCCGCCACGACGATGCCGGCGATCCACTGGCGTTTGAAAAGCAGCCAGACCGCCGGCAGGAGGAAGGCAACCCAGGAAAAACTGTCGGCGATGAAACGGGCTTCGACCGCGTCTGAGCGTGCGCCGGGTGGGGTAAGAACGAGGTAGGAGGCCATCAAAGCCGACTTTCAGCAGGCGCCGGTCAGACCAGCATACCCTTGGTGGAGGGAACGCGGCCAGCCTGGCGCGGATCGATCTCTGTCGCTGTGCGCAACACGCGGGCAACGGCCTTGAAGCAGGTCTCAGCGATATGGTGATTGTTGGCGCCGTAGATAGTCTGCACATGCAGCGTGATACCGCCGTGTTGCGCCAGCGCCTGGAAAAATTCGCGGACCAGTTCCGTATCGAAGGTGCCGATCTTCGGCGACGAAAATTCCACATTCCAGACCAAAAAAGGCCGGCCGGAAAGATCAACGGCGGCCCGTGTCATGGTTTCATCCATCGCGAGATCGAGCGAGGCATAGCGGGTGATGCCGCGCCGGTCGCCAAGCGCCTTCGACAACGCCTGGCCGATGGCAATGCCGGTGTCTTCCACGGTATGATGATCATCCACATGACGGTCGCCTTCGGCAACGATATCCATATCGATCAGCGAGTGGCGGGACAGCTGTTCCAGCATATGGTCGAAGAAGCCGACGCCGGTTGAAATGCGCGATGTTCCCGCGCCGTCAATATTGACGGAAACCGACACCGAGGTTTCGTTGGTCTTGCGCGAAACGCTGCCCGTGCGGCTTGGCTGCTGGTCGGCCATCAGGTTCTCCCGAATGTAACTGAGCCGCTCCATATCAGGCGATGGCTTAAATATCCAGAAGTGCCGCCGCGAATCTCTAAAGTGCGCAAATCCACCCGAATTGCGCAGGAAGGAGAGCGTCGTTCGCGCTATTTGCAATCGGCAAAACCGCTCTTACATAGGCTTCAACGGGGCCGGTGTGCGGCCCTTCGAAACGGCCCGGAACCCGGGCAGGCAGGTTTTCATGACAACGATTATTACCGTCCGGAAGGGCGGACAGGTGGTGATGGCCGGAGACGGCCAGGTCAGTCTCGGGCAGACGGTGATGAAGGGCAATGCCCGCAAGGTGCGCCGTCTTGGCAAGGGCGAGGTGATAGCCGGGTTCGCCGGTGCCACCGCGGACGCCTTCACCCTGCTTGAGCGGCTGGAAGCCAAGCTCGAGCAATATCCCGACCAGCTGATGCGCGCCGCCGTCGAGCTTGCCAAGGACTGGCGGACCAACAAATATCTGCGCAATCTCGAAGCCATGATGCTGGTGGCCGACAAGACGATCACACTTGCCATCACCGGCAATGGTGATGTGCTGGAGCCGGAACATGGCACGATCGCCATCGGGTCCGGTGGCAACTATGCCTTCGCCGCAGCGCGCGCCCTGATGGATACGGACAAGACGGCGGAGGAGATCGCCCGCCGCGCCATGGAGATCGCCGGCGACATCTGTGTCTACACCAACAACACGATCGTGGTGGAAACGTTGGATGCGGCCTGAGGTCCGCTATCGTTTTCGCGATCTGCGGCGGGACGATTTTCCGCTTCTCGGCCGGTGGCTGAAGAAACCGCATATTGCCAGATGGTGGGGCGAGCCGGCGAAAGAGCTGGCCGACATCCAACAGGCTATGGAGAGCACCGAAACAAGGCCGCTGATGGTCGAGATCGACGGAACGCCGATCGCCTATCTACAATGGTATGATCCGTATCTGGAGGAAGGCCACCCCTACCGGGACCAGCCTCCAGGCACGCTCGGGATCGATATTTCGATCGGTGATCCCGATCTAACCGGCAAGGGTCATGGCAGTGCGATAATCCGCCAGTTCTGTACCGAACGTTTCGCTGAGGGAGCCATGCGGATCGTAATCGATCCGGATCCTGAAAATACGCAGGCCATTCGCGCCTATCAGAAAGCGGGCTTTCGCTTTCTGGAAACACGTCATTCCATTTACGGGCCGGCCCATTTCATGACGCTGGACAAACCTGAAGAGACAAGCAAATCATGACAACATTCTCTCCCCGCGAAATCGTGTCGGAACTCGACCGTTTCATCATCGGCCAGCATGATGCCAAGCGCGCCGTCGCCATCGCACTGCGCAACCGCTGGCGCCGCCAGCAGCTCTCGGACGAGCTGCGCGACGAGGTCATGCCGAAGAACATTCTGATGATCGGCCCGACCGGCGTCGGCAAGACGGAAATTTCCCGCCGCCTCGCCAAGCTGGCCGGTGCGCCCTTCATCAAGGTGGAAGCCACCAAATTCACGGAGGTCGGCTATGTCGGCCGCGATGTCGAGCAGATCGTCCGCGACCTCGTCGAGGTCGGCATCGGCCTGGTGCGCGAAAAGAAGCGCGCTGAAGTGAAGGCCAAGGCGCATTTGAACGCTGAAGAACGCGTGCTGGACGCCCTGGTCGGGGCGACCGCGTCTCCTGCTACACGCGACAGTTTCCGCAAGAAACTCAGGGCCAATGAACTGGACGACAAGGAGATCGACATCGAGGTCGCCGATACCGCCACGCCCGGCGGCGGCTTCGAGATTCCCGGCATGCCCGGCGCCAATATCGGCGTCCTCAACCTGTCGGAAATGTTCGGCAAGGCCATGGGTCCCCGCACCAAGAAGGTCCGCACCACCGTCAAGGCCTCCTACAAGGTCTTGGTCGACGACGAATCCGACAAGCTGCTGGACAATGAACAGATCCAGCGTGAGGCCGTGCGGTCGGCGGAAAATGACGGCATCGTCTTCCTCGACGAGATCGACAAGATCGCGGCCCGCGATGGCGGCATGGGTGCCGGCGTATCCCGCGAGGGCGTGCAGCGCGATCTGCTCCCGCTTGTTGAAGGCACAACGGTTGCAACCAAATACGGACCTGTGAAGACGGATCATATCCTCTTCATCGCATCCGGCGCCTTTCACGTCGCCAAGCCGTCCGACCTGCTTCCCGAACTTCAGGGGCGCTTGCCGATCCGGGTGGAGCTAAAGGCGCTGACCAAGGAAGATTTCCGCCGCATCCTGACCGAGACAGAGGTCGGCCTGATCCGCCAGTATAAGGCACTTCTGGAAACTGAAGGCGTCAACCTCGATTTCACCGAGGATGCCCTTGATGCGCTTGCGGAAGTGGCTGTGAAACTGAATTCGAGCCTCGAAAATATCGGCGCCCGCCGCCTGCAGACCGTGATGGAACGCGTGCTGGATGAAATCTCCTATGCGGCACCGGACAAGAATGGCGAACAGCTGACGATCGATGCGGCCTATGTGAAACAGCATGTCGGCGATCTCGCCGCCAATACGGATCTGTCGCGTTACATTCTGTAGCGCCTGCGTAAAGCCTGACGATATCGCGTTGCCGTCAATCTGCCGGCCGCATCATATCCCGCCATCCTCGGGCTCGACGCGAGGATGGCGGAGCTTGAATCGGCGCATCAGCAGGAAAGCGCCAAGCGCAGTTAGCCGTAACCAAGGCACAACAATGACAGGCATCGTTAAACCGATGTCGTGCTTGTCTGCATCCCCTCCACGCGCTAAGCCTTTGTCCGGTGCCGGCATGATTCCGACATGATTTTGCCGCATGCGTCCCGACGCCTCTCAGAGACCTTGCAGCTTCACAGGAAAATGTCCGTGCGCGCCATTGTTCATATGCTCATTATTGCAGGACTTTTGATGTCCACTGGCCTGGCTTACGCCGGCGGGCTCCGCGTCGTTCCTGAAGGCAACCGGTTTCAGGAGCAGCCGGACGTTCCCGGCGCCTCCCTGCGACGCACCAAGGCGGGCAAGACCTCCTTCGATGCGAAATACGAAAAGGTCCGCAATCTGCTGGCCAGCGACGGCAAGCTGATCGGCAAGATCAAATCCACGGCGCGGGCCTATGGCATCGATCCGATCCACATGGTGGGCGCGATCGTCGGCGAGCATACCTATAATGTCGATGCTTATGACAGGCTGCAGTCCTACTACGTGAAGGCAGCCGCCTATGCCGGGGACAATTTTCGCTTCGGCTACGAGGATGAAACAGTGGCCGAGTTCGTTGCGCGGCCGGAGTTCTCCAAATGCGCGGCAAAGAAAAGCTCCTATGCGCTTTGGAGTTGCCGTGAGGGTGTCTGGAACAGCAAGTTCCGCGGCAAGGCGGTCGGCGGCACATCCTTTCCCAACAATCGGTTCAGCGCGGTTTTCTTCCAGCCCTTTTTTGCGGGACAAACCTTTGGCCTTGGCCAGATCAACCCGCTGACCGCCCTGATGCTGACCGATATGGTGTCGCGCGTGTCCGGCTATGACCGGCTGGACGACAAGGATGCGGCCGGCGTCTACAAGGCGATCATGGACCCCGACCAATCGCTCGCCTATATGGCGGCCTCCATCCGTCAATCGATCGATGCCTACAAGTCGATTGCCGGTGTCGATATTTCCGGCAATCCCGGCATCACCGCGACGCTGTATAATATTGGCAATCCGGACCAACGGGCGGCCGCTTTTGCCGCGAAAAGCAGCGACGGCTCCGCTCAGTGGCCGGAGGAAAATTACTACGGCTGGCTGGTCAACGCCAAGCTGGCTGAGCTGAAGGCGCTTCTTTAGCCAATCCCGCAGAAAAAAAGCCTGGGCTTCCTTGAAACCGCCATTGCATCCGGCAAGTTTAGAGCAGCGGCGGCATGTGCCGCAGGAGCCGTTGCATGGATATGAGACCTGAGCCTTTCGAGCCGCCGGCGCCCGTACCGCGCTCCCTGCCGCCATCGCGGCTGGAAATCATCCGGACAGTGCTGCGCAACCCCTTGGAACTCTGGGGCGAGCCCTCCTATACCTTGCCCTGGATCGATACCAAGTTTTTCAACCAGCGCACGCTGATCATCAACGATCCCGATTTCATCCGCCATGTACTCGTTGACAACGCGTCCAACTACGAGATGTCGGAGGTTCGCAGGCTCATCCTGCGGCCGATCCTGCGCGATGGATTGCTGACCGCCGAAGGCGAGGTGTGGAAGCGGTCGCGAAAGGCCATGGCCCCGGTTTTCACGCCGCGGCATGCCAAGGGCTTCGCCAAGCAAATGCTGGCAAAGACCGAAGATTATGCTGGACGCTACGACAAAGCTGCATCTGCCGGTGCCGTCGTCAATATTGCCAACGACATGACCGAACTGACCTTCGAAATCCTGTCCGAGACGCTGTTCTCGGGGCAGATTGCCGTCGAGACGGAGGGATTCGCCGAGAGTGTCGAGCGGTTGATGCATCGCATGGGACGTGTCGATCCCATGGATCTGCTTCTCGCCCCATCCTGGGTGCCGCGCCTGACGCGGATCGGTGGCGCCAGGGTCATGGCCGAATTCCGCGGCGTGGTCGAAAAGACGATGGATGAGAGGCGGCAGCGATTGCAGCAGGAGCCTGAGACCGTTCCCGCGGATTTCCTGACCCTGCTTCTCCAGCTCGAAGGCCCGAACGGACTTTCGACCGATGAGATATCCGACAACATCCTGACCTTTATCGGTGCTGGCCACGAAACGACGGCACGGGCCTTGGGCTGGACGCTCTATTGCGTTGCAAATTCTCCCGCGGTTCGCGTGGCGATGGAAGCCGAGATCGACGCGGTCGTGGCGAGCGGCGCCGAACCGGTGGACTGGCTCGATCTCATGCCCCATGTGCGCGCCGCCTTCGAGGAGGCGATGCGCCTCTATCCCCCTGCGCCATCGATCAACCGGGCGGCAATCGAGGCTGATTCCTGGACATCGTCCAGTGGGCAGCGGGTGGACATTCCCAAAGGCATTTCGATTTTGATCATGCCCTGGACGCTGCACAGGCACGCCCTCTACTGGGACAGACCCCGCGCGTTCATGCCGGAACGTTTTCTTCCCGAAAACCGCCAGACGCTACACCGTTTCCAATATCTGCCGTTCGGCGCCGGGCCGCGCATCTGCATTGGCGCGACCTTTGCACTTCAGGAAGCGGTCATCGCGCTTGGCGTGCTGATGAAACGCTTTCGCTTCGACATGACGCCGGAAACGAAGCCCTGGCCCGTGCAGCGCCTGACGACCCAGCCTAGGGGCGGGCTGCCGCTGAAGGTGTCGGCTCGCTGAAACTCTTGCCCGGCGTTTCCGATTGCACCGAACGGATCGGCGAGTCGGCCGGAACCGGCTCCTGCATCTGCTTTTTCGGCTTCTTGATGGTCTTGATCGCAGCGCAGGTTGCGTCGCCGACGCCTTCGCAGGGCTTGTAGACGACGATCTCGCTGCCCGCACCATCGTCCCAGACGGCCTGGATCGTCAAAGTCTTGGCCGTATTGGCCGGCAGGGAGATGTAGATATACTCGTTTGTATTGTCTTCCGGCAGATTGAACGGGATTTGCGGATTGCATTTCCCCAGCGGAAACCGCTTGTCCAGCGCATCCGAATTGACCGAGTAGCGGATTTCCGACAGTCGGCAATGCATGGTCTGAAGCGTCGTGAAATAGATCAACTGCTTGTCATCGTAATTGCGGAACTGGATCCATCCGCTGGTCTTGTTGACGTCCAGCATCGCCTTGTAGATCGAGACATCGGGAAGAACCGGCTTATATTCTTCCTCTTCGGATTCTTCTTGCGCAAAAGCAGCGCCGGACGGAGCCGGGCCCATGGCCAATACGAGCGATAAAAAGAGCATATGGGAAAAAGGCTTCATCGAAATCTCCTGGTCGCAATAATCGAAAGCCGGTGCCCGCCGAGCAATGGTCTTTCGCAGGCAGATGTCATATCACCTCGTCACCATGCTTTGAAGCCGGGTTTCGGCTGGCCTGAACGGGATATATTCGCGTGAACGACCATCTTCTTCTGGGTATAGATACAGGCGGAACCTACACCGACGCGGTTCTCTTCAGCGAGGCGTCAGGCGTTGTCGCCAAGGCAAAGGCGCTGACGACGCGGCATGATCTGGCCGTTGGAATTTCCGGTGCGGTCGAGGCGGTTCTGGAACAGGCGCGGGCGCCGTTGTCCGCCATCAGCCTCGTTTCCCTGTCGACGACCCTTGCCACGAATGCTTTGGTCGAGGGCCAGGGGGGTCGCGCCGGGCTTGTCATGATCGGTTTCGGGCCGGAGGATCTCAAGCGTGACGGCCTGCGGGAGGCTCTCGGTTCCGATCCGGTCATCTTTCTGCCGGGTGGCCACGACGTGCATGGCAGCGAAACAATCCTCGACATGAGGGCTCTGGACGAGGCTTTGCCTCACCTTGCACGGGAGGTGTCGTCTTTTGCGGTTGCCGGTTATTTTGCCGTCCGTAATCCGGCTCATGAACAGCGGGTGCGGGATCGCATTCGTGCCATGTCACATCTCCCCGTGACATGCAGCCATGAACTGTCTTCCAGGCTGGGAGGCCCCCGGCGCGCCCTGACGACGCTGCTCAATGCGCGTCTGGTCTCGATGATAGACCGGTTGATCGGCGCCTGCGAAGGATTTCTCGAGAGACGCGGCATTCATGTCCCGGTTATGGTGGTTCGCGGCGACGGGGCCTTGATATCCGCGGCGGAAGCGCGGCTGCGGCCGATCGAGACTATTCTGTCCGGCCCGGCCGCAAGCCTTGTCGGCGCCCGTCATCTGACAGGTCTCGACAATGCCGTGGTCTCCGATATCGGCGGCACCACGACGGACGTGGCGGTGCTCGACCAGGGCCAGCCCCGTCTCGACGGGGAGGGCGCTGTCGTTGGCGGCTTCCGGACCATGGTGGAAGCTGTTGCAATGCGCACCTTCGGCCTTGGTGGCGATTCGGAGGTTCGGATCAACGATCGTGGTCTCAAGGCCGCGATCGAGCTCGGGCCGCGTCGCCTTCAGCCGCTCAGTCTCGCGGCAACGCAGCATGGTGAGGCGATCACTGCCGTTCTGGAACGTCAGCTGCGGTCGGCGCATGTCGGTCGTCACGATGGTCGCTTCGCTGTTCGCACCGGCCTGCCGGATAACCTGGCCAGCGGGCTCCAGGCGCAGGAACAGGCTTTGTACGACCGTATCGGCGCGGTGCCGATGCCGCTGGACGGCCTCTTGACCAGCACGCCGCAGAAGGCAACGCTTGACCGGCTGGTGGCCCGCGGGCTCGTGCATATCTGCGGCTTCACGCCGTCGGATGCCATGCACGTGCTTTCCCGCCAGAACCAGTGGAATGCCGCAGCTGCGAGGTTGGGTGCCGAACTTGCAGCGCGCATCAAGGATGGCTCCGGCAAACCACTGGCAGCGTCCGCTGAAGGTCTTTCGGATCTTGTCGTTGCCCGGCTGACGCGGCAGTCCGCGGAACTCATCCTGTCCGCCTGCCTAGCGGAGGATGGCGCCGCAATCGATCCGGCCGTCTCTCTGGCGGTCGATCGTGCGCTGAAACGACAGGATGGCATCGTCAGTTTCTCGTTGGCGCTCGACCGGCCACTGGTGGGTCTCGGGGCGTCCGCACCCGTCTATTACCCGGCTATCGCGGCGATGCTAGGGGCCCAGTCCTGCATTCCATCCGATGCCGGCGTCGCCAATGCGGTTGGCGCGGTCGTCGGACAGATCCGCGCATCGGTCACTGTTTTCGTGACCATGCCGGAGGAAGGCATCTACATCGTCAATGGGGCAGGGATAAACCGTCGCTTTCTCAAGCAGAAACAGGCTTTCGATGCCGCACGGGAGGGTGCCCGATCGGCTGCCTTCGCTGCGGCGCAGGCCAATGGCGCCAGCGAACCCGTGGTGACGGTTCGCGAGGAGATCGACGCACCGGAGATCGAAGGAAGCCGCAAGCTCGTGGAGGCACGTTTCATCGCCGTCGCCACCGGCCGGCCGCGCATGGCTCGCGGCCATTTATAACAGAACGAATAAAATCCTTCGCATTTTTGCCCGATTGACAGGATGGCAAAGCGTGAGAAACTGCGGCACCAAATGTTGAATAGAGATTTCAAGGATTTACCGATGGGCCGAATAGAGAAAAGCGGGTTGAACATCGATACGGGCCTACATGACTTCCTCGTGATCGAGGCGCTTCCGGGAACAGGCCTCGATGCGGATCGCTTTTTCCAGGATTTCTCGGATATCGTTCACGATCTCGCACCGAAAAACCGGTCTCTTCTTGCCAAGCGCGACTCACTCCAGGAGGCACTGGACACATGGTATCGCCGAAACGGTGCTCCCGTGGACATGGAAGTCTATGAGAAATTCCTCGCGGAGATCGGCTACCTCCTGCCGGAAGGGCCGGATTTTTCCGTGTCCACAAGCAATGTCGATCCGGAAATGTCTGAGATCGCCGGCCCGCAGCTCGTCGTGCCGGTCATGAATGCGCGTTACGCGCTGAATGCAGCCAATGCGCGCTGGGGCTCGCTCTACGATGCGCTTTATGGCACCGATGCAATTTCCGAGGCGGACGGTGCTGAAAAGGGTAAAGGCTATAATGCGGTCCGTGGTCTTAAGGTCATAGCCTGGGCGCGAAGCTTCCTCGACGGGAGTGTCCCGCTTGACGCCGGAAGCTGGGCGGATGTCACGGGCATTTCCGTCGTGCAGGGCAGCCTTGCGCTTTCGACAGCAGCCGGGGCGACCGTTCTTGCCGAAGCTGCACAATTCGCCGGCTATCGAGGCGAGGCCGGGGCGCCGACGCATATTCTCCTGAAGAAGCACAATCTGCATGTTCAGATCGTTCTCGACGCATCGACCGCGATCGGCAGTTCCGACCCGGCGCATATCTCGGACGTGATTCTGGAATCGGCGATCACTGCGATCATGGACTGCGAGGATTCCGTCGCCGCTGTCGATGCCGATGACAAGGTGGTGGTCTATCGCAACTGGCTCGGACTGATGAAGGGCGACCTTCAGGAAGAGGTCGTCAAGAACGGCCGGACCTTTACGCGCAGGCTCAATGACGACCTGATTTTTTCTGCGCCCGCCGGCGGCAGCCTTTCACTCAAGGGCCGCGCTTTGATGCTGGTGCGCAATGTCGGGCACCTTATGACCAATCCGGCGATCCTCGACCGGGACGGTAACGAGGTTCCCGAAGGCATCATGGATGCTGTGATCACCGGGCTTATCGCTCTGCACGACATCGGGGCGAGCGGCCGGCGGATGAACTCGCGCGAAGGGTCCGTCTATATCGTCAAGCCGAAGATGCACGGGCCGGAAGAGGTCGCTTTCGCAAGCGAAATTTTCGGGCGGGCCGAACAGGCATTGGGACTGGCGGCAAATACCCTGAAAATGGGCATCATGGATGAGGAGCGCCGTACCACCGTCAATCTCAAGGAGTGCATCCGGGCCGCCCGCGAGCGCGTCGTCTTCATCAACACCGGCTTCCTTGATCGCACCGGCGACGAGATGCACACCTCGATGGAAGCCGGCCCGATGATTCGCAAGGGTGACATGAAGCAAGCGCCCTGGATCGCGGCTTACGAAAACTGGAACGTCGATATCGGGCTGGAATGCGGTCTCGCCGGCCACGCGCAGATCGGCAAGGGAATGTGGGCCATGCCGGATCTGATGGCAGCGATGCTCGCACAGAAGATCGCCCATCCGAAGGCCGGGGCCAATACAGCCTGGGTTCCTTCGCCAACGGCCGCCACCTTGCATGCTACGCATTATCATACCGTCGATGTGGCCGCTGTTCAGCAGGAGCTGAAAAGCCGCTCACGTGCCAAACTCACGGATATTCTTTCCGTCCCGGTGGCGACCCGTCCCAACTGGACGCCGGAGGAAATCCAGCGTGAGCTCGACAACAATGCCCAGGGCATTCTCGGCTATGTCGTCCGCTGGATCGATCAGGGCGTCGGTTGCTCCAAGGTTCCCGATATCAACAATGTCGGCCTGATGGAGGACCGTGCCACCCTGCGCATCTCCGCCCAGCACATGGCCAACTGGCTGCATCATGGCGTGGCGACCGAAGGGCAGATTATCGAAACGATGAAGCGTATGGCAGCCGTGGTCGATGGCCAGAATGCCGGCGATCCGGTCTATCGGCCGATGGCCGCCGATTTCGAGGGGTCCGTTGCTTTTCAGGCCGCACTCGAGCTGGTCTTGAAAGGCCGCGAACAGCCGAGCGGCTATACGGAGCCGGTCCTGCACCGGCGTCGACTTGAACTGAAGGCGGCATCCTAACCGCCCGTTGCCGCACAGGTTGATATGTCCGGCGATCGCGCCATACATCCGACGGGTGACCGGTCACATTATAACGCTCGCATGGCGTGAGATCTGCGAGCGGCTGGCGGCGCTCCATAAAAAATCCCCGGACAAGGCCGGGGATGATGCGGATCGATTGGCCTGCGCTTACTGCTGGACGATGACGTGGGTGTTTGTGCCTGGGCGAACGCGGGCGTAAAGGTCGATGATGTCCTGATTGATCATCCGGATGCAGCCGGAAGAGGCGGCCGTGCCAATCGAAGCCCATTCGGGCGAGCCGTGGATACGGAACAATGTATCCTTGCCCTCGTCATTGAACAGGTACATGGCGCGCGCGCCAAGAGGATTGCGCAGGCCGGGCCCCATGCCCTTCTCGACATACTGGGCGACATCAGGCTTACGCTCGGCCATTTCCTTCGGCGGATGCCAGGTCGGCCATTCCTGCTTCCAGGCCACATAGGCGCGGCCTTCCCACGCAAAGCCCGCTTTGCCGACGCCGATGCCGTAGCGAACGGCCTTGCCGCCAGGCATCACGAAATAGAGAAAGCGGTTCGGCGTATTGACGATAATCGTGCCGGGCTTTTCCTTGGTGCTGTAATCGACGATCTGGCGGTGGAAGCGCTCGTTGACCTTGGCGATGGGAATGGCCGGGAGGGCGTAGCCGTGATCTTCGACCGGGCCGTAGCCATTGGAGAAAATCTGATTTGTCGCGACTTTTTCGCCGAGGGGAGAGATCGGTGCGGTGGAGCAACTGGCCAAAGCAAGGGTGGCCGCGAGGCTGCACAGCAGAACTGCATTGCGGAAGCGCATGGGTTTCTCTTAAAATGAAGTTAAGAATATCTGGGTCTTCTCGACCATCAGCGATTATGGTTTATTTTCGATTAACATCGCGAAAGCAAGGGAATGCGGTGCAGCATTTTTTTCGGATGCTTCAAAAAGCCCATCAAGTGTTTTTTTGCAACAAACGCGGCTCTGTGCCAGTGTTTAATGCATGGCGATTCTCTCTATCCACAACGATAGTCCTTTGGTCGACGGACGGCAGTCGCAGCGCGCTCTGATGGTGCGGCGGGGCGTGCAGCGATATCTGCATGAAATGCGCCATGCCGTGCTGCCCGAACTGACGCTTTCGAGCGGAAGGCGGGCCGATCTCGTTTCGCTTTCGCCCAAGGGCGACATATGGATCATCGAAATCAAGACCTCGATCGAGGATTTCCGGGTCGATCGCAAATGGCCCGATTACCGGCTGCATTCGGACAGACTGTTCTTTGCCACCCACGGCGGAGTGCCGCTCGATATATTCCCGGAAGAATGCGGGCTTCTCCTGTCGGACGGCTACGATGCCGGATTGATTCGCGAGGCCCCGGAACATCGCCTGTCGGCATCGACGCGCAAATCGGTCTCCTTGAATTTTGCGCGGGTGGCGGCGCAGCGCCTGATGCTCGCCGAATGGAGCACGGACCGAACAGGCGGCACCAGGCAGGACATGCGCGAGATCGTTTCGGGCTCGCTGGACGAGAGCGCGTGAGGCGCTATTTGGGCGCGCGTTTGGCAAGGATGCGCTGCAAGGTGCGCCTGTGCATGTTCAGCCGCCGCGCCGTCTCCGAGACATTGCGCTCGCACATTTCGTAGACGCGTTGGATATGCTCCCAGCGCACCCGGTCCGCCGACATCGGATTTTCCGGCGGTTCGGCCCGTTCCCCGGTCTTTTGCACCAGTGCCGCAAAAATGTCGTCGGCATCGGCTGGCTTGGCGAGATAGTCGACCGCGCCCAGCTTCACGGCATTGACGGCCGTAGCAATATTGCCATAGCCGGTCAGCATGATGATGCGGGTGTCGCCGCGCTGCGCCCGGATTGCCTCGATGACGTCGAGGCCGCTGCCGTCGCCCAGCCTGAGATCGACGACCGCATATTTCGGCGGACGGGTCTTTGCCTTGGCAATACCTTCGGCGACCGACTCGGCGATGTCCACGGCAAAGCCGCGGGTCTCCATGGCCCGGGCAAGCCGCCGCAGGAAAGGCGCGTCGTCATCCACGATCAGGAGAGACGCGTCCGCGCCCATCAGCGCAGTGCTCTCGCTGGCCGAATCACTGTCGATCTTGTCCGTCATGTCACGCTCCTCGAGGCAAGGCCGGTTGTCCTTCGTCTCTCCGCAAGTGGCTTATTCCCGGATGAAAAGGCCGTAAAGTCATTTCGCCAATTTGGTGTCCATCAGCAGGCGCGGCCACTCGACACTGACCCTGGCGCCGGGCTTGGCGGTGCTGTTTTCGAAAGTAAGCCTGGCGCCGGAACGTTCAAGCAGGGTTTTGGCAATGAACAGGCCAAGCCCCAGTCCTCCGGCACTGTCGTCCTTCTGACGCTTGGTGACGTAAGGCTCGCCGATCCGGCTCAATATGTCCGGCGCGTAGCCATCGCCGTCATCCTCGATGGTGACGGAAACGACATCCGGCGTATGGGAAACGGTGACCGTCACCTCTGTCTTGGCATAGTCCACCGCATTCTCAAGCAGATTGCCGAGGCCGTAAAGAATACCTGCATTGCGATTTCCGACAGGCTCGTGGGCGCGATCACCGTTTTCGACAAGGCTGATCTCAATCCCGAACTCCCTGTGTGGCGCCATGACCTCCTCGATCAAGGACGACAGCGGCATATGCCGCATATGCGGCTCGTTCTCCGACGACAATGTCGTCAGTCGTCTCAAGATGTCGCGGCAACGCTCGCTTTGACTGCGCAGCAACTGAACATCCTCGCCGAAACGCGGATCGTTGCCGAGTTCGCGCTCCATTTCCTTGGCGACCACGCTGATCGTGGCGAGCGGCGTCCCCAACTCATGGGCGGCGGCGGCGGCGAGCCCGTCGAGTTGCGATAGATGCTTTTCCCGTTGAAGAACCAGCTCCGTCGCGCTGAGCGCCTCGGACAGTTCGCTCGCTTCAAGCGAGACGCGATACGTGTAGAAGGCGGCAAAAGTCGTCGTTGATATGATCGCGAACCAGAAGCCTGCCGTCAGCACTGTCGGGATCAAAAGCTCCACCCCGGAGTACCAGGGCAGCGGAAAGGGGGTGAAAGCAAGCGCCGTAATCCCGAAAATCGCCAGGATTGCAAGCCCGATACTGTGCAGTTTCGGCTGCGACGCCGACGAGATGATGACGGGCACGCAGACCAGCGGAGCAAAGGGATTGGCAAGACCGCCCGTAATGAAAAGAAGTGCGGTCAACTGCGCGAGGTCGATGCCGAGCAGGGCAAAGGCGGCCGGCGGCTGCAGCCGGTGCGTCGGCGGATAACGGATCGTCAGATAAGCGTTCACCCATGCAAGCAGAGCAATCAGCGCGCAGCAGGCGATCAGCGGTAGGGGAAAACGCAGCCAGAACGCCGTGACGATGACGGTGATCGACTGCCCTCCCACAGCAAGCCACCGCAGGCGCACGATGGTTTGCAGCCGCAGCACCCGGCTGGTTGTACCGTCCTCGACCGCGTCCGTCGCCATGTCGTCTCCTGTTTTCCAGAGGTGAGCTTCATGTACCACGCGGCTTGGCCCGCGTCGTCGGCTGCGCGCTTGCCGGATCCTCCGGCCAAGGGTGCTTCGGATAGCGTCCGCGCATATCGGCGCGCACGTCCCGCCAGGATCCCGCCCAGAAACCCGGCAGGTCCCGCGTTGTCTGCATCGGCTTGTGACCCGGCGACATCAGTTCCAGCAGCAGCGGCAGACGCCCGGCTCCAATCGCGGGATGGGCTTTCAGCCCGTAGAGCTCCTGAACACGGATCGAAAGCACCGGCTCTTCTCCGTCGTAGCGGATGGGGTGCCGCTGCCCCGTCGGTGCTTGGAAATGTGTGGGCGCAAGTCGGGAGAGGTCGCGGGCTGTTTCAAGCGGGACAAGCGACAGCAACCCTTCCGACAGGCTGGCGGGAGGAATGTCGTCAATACCGCGGGTATCCCCCTGGAACGGAACAAACCACTCGTCCAGCCGCGCCAGAAGGGACTCATCGGACATATCGGGCCAGGGGTCGCCAAGCATGCGATGGAGAAAGCCGATCCTGTCGCGCAGTTGCGTCGCGTCCTTGGAAAACGGAAGGGCTGCAAGGCCCAGTTGCCGCACGCCGTCTGCAAGCGCCCGGGCCGCAGCCTCGCCCTTGGGGCGGGGAAGCGGGATCTCTTCGAAAATAATGGCACCCAGTCGCGTAACCCGCCGGGCCCGGACCTGCCGGCTTGCCCGGTCGAAAACACTTTGGTCCTCCCGCAGAATCGCGTGTGGCAGATGCGCCTCGACATCGGCGCGTGAAATCTCGGCCGCGGCAAGAATGCGCTGCGCCCCAGCCCGCCCTGTCAGGTCGGCGATGACAAGCATGGTGGCTCCAGCGAGGCGCTCCGTGTCGGGCAGCTCGGCGCCGCGTCCATTGGCCATGATGAACCGGCCGCGTCCGCCGCGCTGAAGGGCGATCCTGTCGGGAAAGGCATGCATCAAAAGGACACCCGGCTGGACGGGTGCGCCCGGCGCGCCTGCGCCGCCGATCTCTCTTGCCATGCGCCGCGCAAGGCCGCGCGATGCTTCAGCCCTGTCGCCGCGCTCCGATTTGAAGCGTCGCAGCCGCTCCTCGAGGTCGAGACTGGTGCCGCCCAGCCCCTGCTCGGTCAAAAGCACGGCCAGCAGGCAGGCTTCTTGTCCTTGCCCCTCGTCAGCGGCTGAAACCGCCATTGCGGCAAGCCGCGGCGGCAGGGCGAGATTTCGGATGCGTTTGCCCCGCGCCGTCAAGGCACCGTTGCCATCGATAGCCTCTAGCTGTCGAAGCAGGGCCTTTGCCTCCTGCCAGGCCGTGGCGGGCGGCAGGTCGAGAAAGGCAAGGGTCGATGGATCACCGACACCCCAATGCGCGAGATCGAGAACCAGGCCCGACAAGTCGCTCGTCAGAATCTGCGGCGGCGTGAAAGCCGGCAGAGCCGCCGTCTGGCCCTGATGCCAGAGCCGGATGGCAATACCGGGCTCGGTGCGCCCGGCGCGTCCGGCCCGCTGGTCGGCGGAGGCGCGCGAGACCCGCACCGTCTCCAGCCGCGTTATCCCCGTGGAAGCTTCGAAAGCCGGCAGCCGCTGCAGTCCGCTGTCAATGACGATCCGCACGCCGTCGATAGTGATTGATGTCTCGGCGATCGATGTGGCAAGCACGATCTTGCGCATACCTGCCGCCGCCGGCCGGATGGCTGCATCCTGCTCCGCTTGGCTAAGATTGCCGTAGAGCGGGGTCACGGCCGTGCCCGCGTCAAGACGGCCCTCCAGCCGCTCGGCTGTCCGCGTGATTTCGGCCCGGCCGGGAAGAAAGGCGAGAATCGAGCCCGCTTCCTGCCGGTGGGCTTCGAGGATGGCACGCGTGACAGAATCTTCGATACGCTCTCCGGCCGGCCGCTCCTGATATCTGAGCTCGACGGGAAAGCTGCGTCCTTTGCTTTCAACGACCGGCGCATCGCCAAGCAACGCTGCAACCCGTTCGACGTCCAGCGTTGCCGACATCACGACCAGCCTCAGATCCTCCCTGAGCGCCCGCTGGACGTCGAGCGTGAGCGCCAGGCCGAAATCGGCATCGAGCGACCGCTCGTGGAATTCGTCGAAAAGAACGGCGGCGACACCCGGCAGTTCCGGATCATCCAGCAGCATCCGGGCGAAAACGCCTTCGGTAATCACTTCGATCCGGGTCTTCTGCGAAATCCGGCTATCAAGCCGCATGCGATAGCCGACCGTCTCGCCAACCGTCTCGCCGATGAGGCTGGCCATGCGCCCGGCCGCCGCCCGAGCGGCAAGCCGCCGGGGCTCCAGCAGAAGGATGCGTCGGTCGCCGCGCCAGGGCTGATCCAGCAGGAAGAGCGGCACGAGCGTCGTCTTGCCGGCCCCCGGCGGCGCCGACAGGACCAGGGACGGCTTGCTCTCAAGCGCCTCACCCAGTTCGGGCAGGATCGCCTTGACCGGGAGATCGGGCAATATGTCCATCATGCGCATGGTGAACCAGCCCCGCCTGCCATTGGGCGAACCCTCGATCCTGCCCGGACGCGGGCAGGGGACTGGCGGGTATGATGACAGGCGATGCAGTTCAATGTTTTGTCCTTCATGGTGCAGCCAGTGTCCATCCCGTCCCATTTGCGCATAGCAAGAGCATGGCGAATACTGCAATGGGGACTGTATATCGTTAGACCGGGCGGGACCGCTCGAAGGCAAGTATGGCGCCGGCCAGGTCCTCAAGCGCTGCGCCAACTGATTTGAACAGGGTGATTTCGTCGGCCAGCCTGCGCCCGGGATGCGCTCCGCTGGC
>NZ_CP119409.1:3150000-3367500 GCF_029223885.1 Pararhizobium gei
CGCAGGATGGTAATCTTGTCGGCGACCTTCTTGATCTCGTTCAGCTTGTGCGAAATGATAATCGAGGTCATGCCCTGCTTGCGGAATTCCATCAGGAGTTTCAACAGCGCATCCGAATCGGTTTCGTTGAGCGAGGCCGTCGGCTCGTCGAGGATCAGGAGCCGGACTTTCTTGGAGAGCGCCTTGGCGATTTCCACGAGCTGCTGCTTTCCGACGCCGATATCGGTGATCCGCGCCGAGGGCGCCTCCTTCAGGCCGACCTTGTCGAGAAGACCTTTCGTGCGAGCGAACGTCTCCTTCCAGTCGATCACGCCCTTGGTGGCGATTTCGTTGCCCAGAAAGATGTTTTCCGCAATCGACAGAAGCGGCACCAGCGCCAGTTCCTGGTGAATGATGATGACACCGATATGTTCGCTGTCGGAAATGGTCGAAAACTGGCGGAGTTGGCCGTCATAGTGGATTTCGCCGTCGTAGCTGCCGGCGGGATAGACACCGCTCAGCACCTTCATGAGCGTGGATTTTCCAGCCCCGTTCTCGCCAACCAGGGCGTGGATTTCACCCTCGCGGACCTTGAGATTGACGTTGTCCAGAGCTTTCACGCCTGGAAATGTCTTGGTGATGCCCCGCATTTCGAGAATGATGTTGTTCATGTTCGGGTATTCCTGAGGCAGTCCGTGGATGATGAGGCCGGACGCGCCGACAATACAAAGTCCCTCATCATGATAAAAGGGCCCGCAAAAAACGCGGGCCCCGTGGTCGATACCAAAGATCAGTTGTTGATCTGGTCTTCCGTGTAGTAGCCAGCGCCGACCAGTACGTCCTTGACGTTGGTCTTATCAACGGAAACCGGCTTCAGAAGGTAGGACGGGATGACCTTGACGCCGTTGTCATAGGTCTTGGTGTCGTTGACCTCAGGCTCCTTGCCGCCAAGGATCGCATCCGTCATCGTGACGGCGACCTTGGCAAGCTCGCGGGTGTCCTTGAACACCGACGAATACTGCTCGCCTGCGAGGATCGACTTGACTGACGGAAGTTCGGCGTCCTGACCGGTAACAACCGGCATCGGCAAATCGCCGGAGCCGTAGCCGACGCCTTTCAGGGCCGAGATAATGCCGATGGAGAGACCGTCGTACGGCGACAGAACACCGTCGACCTTGCCATCGGTGTAGGTCGAGGAGAGAAGATTCTCCATGCGGGCCTGGGCAACAGCGCCATCCCAACGCAGGGTGCCGACCTGGTCCATGCCGACCTGTCCGGATTTAACGACGATCTTCTTGGCATCGATCAGCGGCTGCAGAACCGACATTGCACCATCGTAGAAGAAGAAGGCGTTGTTATCATCCGGCGAACCGCCGAAAAGTTCAACATTCTTCGGCTCCGTTGCGCCGTCAAGCTTCAGACCTTCGACAAGTGAAGTCGCCTGCAGCACGCCGACCTGGAAGTTGTCGAAGGTGGCGTAGTAGTCGACATTGCCCGAATCGCGGATCAGGCGGTCATAGGCGATGACCTTGACGCCGGCTTCGTGGGCCTTTGCCAGAATGTCCGACAGCGTCGTGCCGTCGATCGCGCCAATAATGAGAACCTTGGCACCCTTGGTGACCATGTTCTCGATCTGGGCAAGCTGGTTTGGAATGTCATCGTCAGCAAACTGCAGGTCCGGAGTATAGCCGGCGTCCTTGAACAGCTTTTCCATGGTCTCGCCGTCGGAAATCCAGCGGGTCGAGGTTTTGGTGGGCATGGAAATGCCAACAGTGCCCTTGTCCTGTGCCAGCGCCGGAGCGACGAACGCCGCAACGCTGAGCGCGGCAGCGGCGAGAAGCGAAGTAACCAATTTCATGTATCTCTCCCTAATGTGTTGATCCAGGCGGCGATCGCCTGCCTCGATATGCAGCGCTTCGCGTCCGGGAGATATTCCCGGCGGAGGTTTAAGGGGTGAAAGAAAGCCCTCCCAGGCCTTACACGCTCCCAGCACGCTGGCGCACATTGCGGCAAACTGGAATCAAACGTCATAACTGTCAAATACAATATAGCTGCATCTCCATATCGTTTTTGGTATATTACTCTATAACAGTGTGATTTTTACCAAAATGCCACGGCATTTTCTCGGAAGGTGGGCAAAATATGGACGATGTGACGAACAGTCTGCCCGAGCAGATGGCGTATTGGGACCGTGGAATTTTTCGCGCCGGTTTGAAAATCAGCCATTTGCAACTGATTCTCGCCATCGAGGACCACGGCCAGATCAGCGCCGCTGCCGAAGCTCTCAACATATCGCAGCCCGCCGCCTCGCGCATGCTGGGGGAAGTCGAGGCCATTCTCCGGGCTCCGCTTTGCGCGCGCGTTGCGCGCGGTGTCGAACTCACACAATATGGCCGTGCGCTGGCGCGGCGCGCACGGACGATTTTTCTGGAACTTCGCGAAACAGCCCGCGAAATCAACGAACTGAAGACCGGCAGCGGCGGGTCCGTGTCGCTCGGCTCGGTTACCGGCCCGGCGCTCAATCTCGCTGTCCCCGCGGTCAGCCAGGTTTCGACTGCCTATCCCGGCATCGAGATCAACATCCAGATCGAAAACAGCAATGTGCTGGTTCGCGAACTTCTCGCGGCCCGGCACGATTTCGTCATCGGACGCATTCCCGACGATATCGATCCACGCCAGTTCAATCTCATCGAAATCGGCGAGGAAAATGTCTGCCTGATCGTGCGTGAGGGACACCCGTTGCTGGATCAGGCAGTGGTGACCTTCAGCGATCTTCCGGGTTACGACTGGGTCTTCCAGCCGCCCGGCACTCTGCTTCGGCGGGCAGTCGAGGACAGTTTCCTCTCGGCAGGCACACCGTTGCCGGCGACGATCATCAACACCTCCTCCATCATCCTGACGGTCTCGATCGTGCAGCATACCAATGCCATAGCGCCGGTCGCCCGGGATGTGGCGGACCTGATTGCCGGTGATGCCAGCCGCGCGGGTGCCATTCGCGTTCTTCCCACAGACTTCAACATCAGGATCAGGCCGTACAGTCTGATCACCGCGCGCGGCCGCGCACTGCCCCCCAGCGCCAAGCTGCTTTACGACCTCATTCTCAAGCAAAGCACTGCCTGACCAGCTTCGCGACATCCGGCAACGCTACAAGCACCTTGCCAAAGATAGGGACGGGAAAAACACATGTTCGGAATGTCTGTCTTCCAGTCCGTACTGGAGCGGTTGAAAGCAGAACAGGACGAAGAATCGGGATCGCACGAGGCCAGGGAGACCCTGCTGCCCGTCCGCGGTCTCAACGGCGGCTTTGTTCGCGCCATCGACACATCCGGACCCTTTGCCAGCGGAACGGTGCAACGCGCTTATCTCGACACGGCGGGGGAAGATATGTTCGTGCCACCCAAGCCTATGGCCGACCCCGTCATGCCGGATCATCTCGCTCGCATCGCGCCACACGACGTTGCTTGGGAGTTGGGTCTCAAAGAGACGGATACCGTGACGCTACTTGCCGAAAAACGCCGCCGCTTCGCCGCGGAAAACCACCCCGATCGCCATCATCGCGATTTCCGTGCCAATGCGACACTTCGCATGAAGATTGCCAATATGCTGATCGACGAGGCGCTGCGCCGCCTCCGCGCGCCTCGGATTGACTAGGATGGCTCGGATGGCGTGTCCGGTTTCACGTCCACGGGCGTTTCAGTTTTCGGCTTGAAAAAGATGATCAGCACGCAGGCCGTATAGGCCGTGACGGCGAGAAAGATCATGCCCCAGGTATTTTCGCCCTGACGGAACTCCACCGCCGTCCAGATGGCGCAGAAGCCGACGATCAGCAACCGCACCCAAAGGCGCCGGTAAAACGGATGGTCGGGATCGATGAACTTGATCATGCATGGCATCCTTGCAATTGGGGTCTTAAAACCCCGATGCTGAGCTTTATGTCTAAAAACATCCGTTCCGCAAGACGGCACATCTCTTCGCTTGACGGAAGCGTCAATTATCGCTGCTTCCGGCAGAAACCTGCCTGAACGCAGCAATATCATGATCGAGGTCAGTCAGAGCCCGGTTGAGATGCCCCTCGAAAACGAGCCGTTGTTCGTCGAAGAGAACGGATATGTCCGGCCGCCCCTGCAGCCGCACCTCATGCGACTGTTCCATCCCCTCGTCTATGCCGCGTTGGATGAGGTCGTAATAGCGCACCCCGGGACCGGTGATATGGATCGGCATGCGCCCGTACAGGCTGAGCAGGCGCGACAGACCGTTTCCGAGCGCAACGCCTGCTTGCCTGAAAGCATAGCCCGCCATCCGGTTTCCCTGCCGGGCCCCGGCGGCAATCTTGTCCATCTCGACAAGGGGGACGAATTTCGCCGGAATGGTGTCAGGGGGCACCTCGAAAGCTGCCCGCAATATGCCGTAAAACCCGGCCGATGCCTCGATGCAGCCGAATGACCCGCACCGGCATAGACAGCCATTGGCGGCGTGAAACATATGGCCAAAGTTCGGCGCCGTCACCTCAAGCTCTCCAAAACGATCCTTGCGCGCAATGCCAAGGCCGATGCTGTGGCCGAGCGACAGGGCCGCAAGCGCCCGGAATGTCGAGCCGCCCTCAGCCGAATCAGCCTTCATGCCGAGTGCCTGCGCGACGAGCAGCGTCTCGTTGTTCAGCGACACCTTGGCGCCCCAGCCCGGTCCCAAAAGGCCGGCGAAGTCGATCTGTTCACCGCCGAACACCGGAGACCACAGCAGTCGCGCGCCATCCGCCTCCACGATGCCCTTGCTGCTGATCGAAAGACCAAGGATCTGCGCCTTCTCGAGGCTCGAGCGTCGCACAAGCCGTTCCAGCGCGTCGGCAAACCCCTCGGCGAAGTGCTTGGTCCCGACAATCTTGTGATTGCGCGCCTCTTCGAAACGGTCGATCAGACGTCCGGAATAGTCGATCAGGGAATATTGCACGAGATCGGAGGAAATGCGCACCGCGATGATATAGCCGCTATCGCGACGCTGCGAAAACAACACGCGCGGACGGCCCCTGCCCGTGTGTGCCTGCTGCTCGATCTTACCAATCACGCCGGAGCGTTCCAGTTCCGCCGTGATTGCGGAAACCGTCGCGGAGGCAAGGCCGGTATGATCGCAAATGCCTGTATGCGAGAGCTGGCCCATGCGCCTGAGGGCCGCAAGCACCAGCGCACTGTTTTGCTGACGCACCACTTCGGTGCTCGATTTCGTCAGCATTCGCCTTTCCCGCCGCTCCCCAAATCGTTCACAACTTCATGCCCCTCCCAAGGCATCCATCGGCCCTTCAGGCTACCAGAAAGCCTTGTTGACAGCCCGGAAAATCTCTGACATCTATTTTCTCGACTGTCGAGAAAAAACTCATCCGGGTTATCGACAGACACTCTACCGGTCGGGATCGTGGGGAGGTTCGCGCGGACGGCCGGTGACAATTGGGAGGAATTCATGAAATCAGTTTTGAGACTGATGGCAGGCGTTGCCATCATTGCATCCATGCATTCGGCCGCGATCGCCAAGGATCTGGTCGTAGGCGTTTCCTGGTCGAATTTCCAGGAAGAACGCTGGAAGACCGACGAAGCTGCCATCAAGGCAGCGCTCGAGGCATCCGGCGACAAGTACATTTCCGCTGACGCCCAGGCGTCCGCCGCAAAGCAGCTGACCGACATCGAATCGCTGATTGCCCAGGGTGCCAACGCCCTCATCGTTCTGGCGCAGGATAGCGAAGCCATCGGCCCGGCCATCGAGAAGGCCGCCGCCGAAGGAATTCCGGTCGTCGGTTACGACCGCCTGATCGAAAATCCGGCTGCCTATTACATCACCTTCGACAACAAGGAAGTCGGCCGTCTGCAGGCAGCAGCCGTGTACAAGGTCAAGCCGGAAGGCAATTACGTCTTCATCAAGGGCGCATCGACCGACCCGAACGCGGACTTCCTGTTTTCGGGACAGTTGGAAGTCCTCAAGGAAGCCATGGACGCCGGCAAGATCAAGAATGTCGGAGAAGCCTATACGGACGGCTGGAAGCCTGAAGCTGCCCAGAAGAACATGGAGCAGTTCCTGACGGCCAACGACAACAAGGTCGATGGCGTCGTGTCCTCGAACGACGGCATGGCCGGCGGCGTTGTCGCGGCTCTCGAAGCCCAGGGTCTTGCAGGCTCGGTGCCGGTTTCCGGCCAGGACGGCGACAAGGCCGCCCTGAACCGTGTCGCATTGGGTACGCAGACCGTGTCTGTCTGGAAGGACTCGCGCGAACTCGGCAAGAAGGCCGGCGAAATTGCCGTGGCACTTGCCGGCGGCGCCGAAATGGGCGCCGTCGAAGGCACGGTCAAGTTCTCCGGCGGTCCGAAGGGAGTCGAGATGAACTCCTTCTTCATCGCTCCCCAGCCGATTACCAAGGACAATCTCAACGTCGTCATCGACGCCGGCTGGATTTCCAAGGAAGAAACCTGCCAGGGCGTCAAGGCCGGAACCGTTGCCGTCTGCAACTGATCCAGTCCTGAACGCGAATTTGTAAAGTCCCGTCGCGAGCGCCGCAGCGAACTTCGTTGCGGCGCTTCTCCGATGCGACATCGCAAGACAAGAATAAAGGGGGAGTATTCAGGACATGGCGAACACCACCATTGCCGCGCCTGCAAACAGCCTGCGCCAGACGCAGAACACGGCCATGCAGAGATTTCTACAGGCGACGGAAATCGACACGCGCCTTCTCGGCATGATAGCGGCCCTGCTGATCATCTGGCTCGGCTTCCAGATCTCCACCGGCGGCCTTTTCAGCGGCCTTTTCCTGACACCGCGCAACCTGTGGAACCTCACGGTCCAGGCGGCCTCCGTCTCGGTCATGGCGACGGGTATGGTGCTCGTCATCGTTACCCGCAATATCGATCTGTCCGTGGGCTCTATCCTTGGCTTCGTCGGCATGATCATGGCGATCACCCAGGCGAGATTTCTACCGCCGCTCATTGGCTTCGACAATCCGGCCACCTGGATCATCGCACTCGTCGTCGGCATTCTGCTCGGAACAGCCATCGGCGCCTTTCAGGGGCTGATCATCGCCTTTCTCAACGTCCCCTCCTTCATCGTGACGCTGGGCGGCCTTCTCGTCTGGCGCGCCGGCGCCTTCCTGCTCGTCAGCGGCGCGACGGTGGCGCCGATGGATAGCACGTTCCGGCTGATGGGTGGCGGCGCCGAAGGCTCGATCGGGGCGACGGCAAGCTGGATCGTCGGCGTGGTCGCCTGCCTCGTCATCGCCGCCTCGATCATCCATTCGCGCAAGCAGCGCAAGCGTTTCGGTTTTCCGCTCCGCCCTGTCTGGGCTGAATATTTTCTCGCCACCGTCGGTTGCCTCACCGTTCTCGGCGCCGTCTGGGTGCTGAACAGCTACTACATGCCCATCAACCTCGCCAAGAAATATGCCGAGGCCAACAACATCCCCTGGCCGGAAGGCGGTTTGCAAATTCCGCTCGGCATCGCCATCCCGGTCCTGATGGCAGTCGGCATCGCCATCGCCATGAGCTTCCTCACGACCCGCACCCGCTTCGGCCGTTATGTCTTTGCGATCGGCGGCAATCCGGAAGCAGCCGAACTCGCAGGCATCAAGACCCGTTGGGTAACGGTGCGCATCTTCGCGTTGATGGGCGCGCTCTGCGCCATCGCTGCGGCAATCTCCACCGCCCGCCTCAACGCCGCCACCAATGCGCAGGGTACACTCGACGAGTTGTACACGATCGCCGCAGCCGTCATCGGCGGCACATCGCTCGCCGGCGGCATGGGAACGATCGCCGGTGCCGTTCTGGGTGCCATTGTCATGCAATCGCTGCAATCGGGCATGGTCCTTCTGCGGGTCGATACGCCGCTGCAGAGCATCGTCATCGGCATCGTGCTGGTCATGGCCGTCTGGCTCGACACCGTCTATCGCGGCCGAGCGAAATAAGAGGAGTTCGAACAATGACGGAACAGCGCACTCCCCTCGTGGAGATGAAGAACATCTCCATCTCCTTCGGCGGCATTCATGCGGTCGACAACGCGTCGATCGATCTGTATCCGGGCGAAGTCGTCGCCCTGCTCGGGCACAACGGCGCGGGAAAATCGACGCTGATCAAGGTCCTGTCCGGTGCCTACAAGCGCGATGCCGGAAACATCCTGATCAACGGCGAAGAAGTCCATATCAGCAACCCGCGCGACGCCAAGAAGCACGGCATAGAAACCATCTACCAGACGCTTGCCGTCGCCGACAATGTCGATGCCGCCGCAAACCTCTATCTCGGCCGCGAACTGCGCACCCCCTGGGGCACGCTGGACGATGTCGCGATGGAAGCGAAGGCCCGCGAAGTCATGGGACGCCTCAACCCCAACTTCCGCCGCTTCAAGGAGCCGGTGAAGGCCTTGTCCGGCGGTCAGCGCCAGTCGGTCGCCATCGCCCGCGCCATCCTGTTCGACGCCCGCATCCTGATCATGGACGAGCCGACGGCAGCGCTTGGGCCCCAGGAAACGGCGCAGGTCGGCGAACTGATCAAACAGCTGAAGCGGGAAGGCATCGGCATTTTCCTGATCAGCCACGACATCCACGACGTCTTCGACCTCGCCGATCGCGTCTCGGTCATGAAGAACGGCCAGGTGGTGGGGCATGCCCGAACAGAGGACGTGACCAAGGACGAAGTTCTCGGCATGATCATCCTCGGCAAGGTGCCGCCCAAGGCGATCGCCGGTCCGGGCGCAATGCAGACGGCGTAAGGGCAGTTCAGGTTGCTGGGAGTTTGCGGAGGGTCCACCCCCCTCTGTCACTTCGTGACATCTCCCCCACAAGGGGGGAGATCATTCTTTTTCCTTAGCCCTAAAGCCAGTTGTGATCTCCCCCCTTGTGGGGGAGATGTCGGCGTCGCCGACAGAGGGGGGTAAGCCTCTCCGACTTCGGACAGAATGGTGCCCCTCACCTAAAATAACCACTCACTACACCCGCTCGGCACGATCCAGAACCGCCAGAAACGCAGCTGCACTTCTCAGGTAATCACCCTTCTTCGCCGCGCTCATCTTCTCCCACGCCGCATAGACCGGCCCGAGCCGCGGGTTGCGTTTCAGCTTGTCCGCGTTGCGGTCGATGAAATCCCAGTACAGCGCGTTGAACGGGCAGGCCCCCTCGCCTGTCTTCTTTTTAACATCATAGCGACAGGTCTCGCAGTAATTCGACATGCGATTGATATAGTTGCCGCCAGCGGCATAGGGCTTTGAGCCCAGAAAACCCCCATCGGCGAACTGGCTCATGCCGATGACGTTGGGCAGTTCCACCCACTCGTAGGCATCGGCATAGACCTCCAGATACCATTCATGCACCGCCTGCGGCCTGATCCCGGCTAGCAGCGCGAAGTTTCCGGTGATCATCAACCGCTGGATATGATGGGCATAGGCATTGTCGCGGGTCTCGGAGATGACCGTGTGCAGGCAATTCATGTCCGTCTCGGCCGTCCAGTAAAAGTCCGGCATCGGCCGTTCAGCCTTGAGAAAATTGACCTCCCGGTAGTCCGGCATCTTCAGCCAGTAGACGCCGCGAATATATTCGCGCCAGCCGATAATCTGCCGGATGAAGCCCTCGACGGAATTCAATGGGGCATCTCCGGCAAGATAGGCCGTCTCGACGCGCCGGCAGACATCAAGCGGATCGAGCAGTCCGGCGTTGATGTAGAAGGACAGGAGCGAATGGCTGAGAAACGGATCGGATGACAGCATCGCATCCTGCCGCTCGCCGAAGGTCCCAAGCTGTTCTGCGACGAATCCGTCCAGAAGAACTTGTGCATCGGCGGCCGTGACGGCGAAATCGAAATTCTCGAGCGACCCGAAATGCGCCGGAAAACGACGGGCGACCAATTCCAGCACGTCCTTCGTGATGGCATCCGGCGCAACCCCTTTCCGCTTGGGCGCAAAAAGGTCCGGTGCGGCAGGTTTGCGGTTTTCCGCGTCGAAATTCCAACGCCCCCCTTCCGGCTCGTCTCGACGCATCAACAGACCGGTCTTGCGACGCATGTCGCGGTAGAAATACTCCATCCGAAGCTGTCCGCGATCCTTGGCCCAAGCCGCGAATTCTGCGCGCGAACACAGGAAACGGCTGTCGGGCAGGATATGGACGGGACGATGCAACGCCCCCGACCAGGCCTCGATCATCTGAAGAACCCGCCATTCACCGGGCTCGGTGATCCGCACCGCCTCGGGATCCCAGCGCCGGACGGCACGCTCCAGCTCCCCGGTGAACGAACCGGCATTGTCCGGCGCGTCCAGCACCGTGTAATCGACGCTGAACCCTTGCTGGCGAAGCTCAGCCGCAAAATGCCGCATCGCCGAGAAGATGAAGGCGATCTTCTTCGGGTGATGGCGGACATAGGTCGCCTCCTCCAGGACTTCGCACATCAGCACAACATCGCGTCCCGGATCAAACCCGTCCAGGCTGCTGATCGCCGGCGACAGTTGATCGCCGAGAATGAAAACCAGAGTGCTGGCCTTTACCATTCTATAGCTTGCCCGTCATAGGCGAAGAACCCGCCGGTGGAAGACGCTTGCAGGCCGTCTAGGACGCCGATCAATTGCGCCGCAGCGTCCTGTGGCTGCGTACCCTCGCCATGGCGAAAGGGGGCCGTCAGCGATGTGGCAACCGTGCCGGGGTGAAGGGCAACGACGACGGCCTGGGGATGTGTCCTAGCGATCTCGACAGAGGCGGTTTTGACGATCTGGTTGAGCGCCGCCTTGGCGGCCCTGTAGCCGATCCACCCGCCGAGCTTGTTGTCGCCGATCGAACCGACACGGGCTGACAGCGTCGCAAATACGGCACGCCGTCCCCGCGGCATCAAAGGCACGAAATGCTTGAGGATGAGGGCGGGACCGGTCGCATTGACCGCGAATTGACGTGCCATGGCAACCGGATCGATCGCCCGCAGACTTTTCTCCGGACCGACCCCTTCAATCTCTAATGCGCCTGTGGCATCGAAGACCAGATCCATCCCGCCATGCTGCTGTTTGATTCCCGCAGCCGCCGTGTGGATCGTGCTTTCGTCATTGAGATCGAGCCCGGTGCCGCTCCGCGACAAACGAACGAGGACGGCGCAATTCGGGTCGTCTGCCAGCCTGTCGGCGAATGCGGCGCCAATCCCGCCGCTGGCACCGATGACCGTCGCCTTGAAAGCTTTGCCCAGAGAATCCATTCTTCCCCCCATGAACGCCAGCCTACCTGCAGCTCCAGGCAAATGCGAGGTTCGCCAAGCATGCGGGATCGCGACCAATTGAAGCTCCTCTTCGTCGTGAAATTCGTGAGAGGACACGCATTCACCATTGATGCACCGCCTGACCTGAGCTATGAACCGGACACAGCCTGCTTCGGCGATGATAAACCGCCGCGGATGCACCCGTAGCTCAGCTGGATAGAGTACTGCCCTCCGAAGGCAGGGGTCACTGGTTCGAATCCAGTCGGGTGCACCATTTCTATTTTGTTAGTCGCTAGGTCTTCTAAGATCTTGAACGGCAACGTTGTTTCGGCGGTTCGAAAGCCCAATTCCGGGGCATATTGCAAATGTTCAGTGAAGACCAGTTTTCGTACCGCTCGACGATCTTCGACGTTTCCTGTTTCCCATAAATTATAAGGACTTGCGAGAAACTCCAAAGCGGTTCGTAAGGTTGAGTCGAAATCCGGGAGGTTTTGTGCCGAGTTTTGGATTTTTTCGGAAAGCGCGATCTTCTGCCTTTGAAGATCAACCAAGCGCGACTCATATACTTGAACCAATTCCGGATTTGAGGCATTCGCGATCCGATCAATCAGAAGTCCGATCGACTTCTCGGTGGACCCCACCTCACGTCTGACAGAGGCAGTGCGTTCGGCCGAGCCGGCTGACCGCTTTTCCCAGATTTCGCGAAAAATACTGGTAGCAATCTCAATGACCTCGTCGGTAGGCGTCATCGCCCTCAGTAGCGTTTCGAACTGACTGTGCATCTCGTCACGGCTAAACGACTTTCTATAACGCGGGCAGATCCTATTCAGACAGAAATAGTACGGATACTCTGCGTATCGTCCGCGTGAATATGCACCTCCTATCAGCCGATTGCAGTGTGCACATTGGACAGCTTGCCGGAGCGGAAAGTGTTGGCTAACATCAGCTCGAGCTGGTGTTTTGGCGTTCTCATTCAGGCGAGTTTGGATTTTTTGATACGTTTCGTATGTGATCAGTCCCTGGTGATGCCCCTGTCTGATTGAAACTTTCCACGGCAGATACTCGATCATACCCGCATAAAGCACGCAGGTCAGCATTTCCGTAACGCGATCAAATTTGACGGTTCCATCTGACTGTTTAGGGTAACCGGGACTATCTTGCAGGAACCGCTGCACTTCCGCTTTTGTTTGAAAGCGACCATTCGCAAACCCATGGAGCGCTTCGGTTACGATCGCCGCTATAGGCTCTAAGGGTATCAAGGTGTTTTGTCCGGCGATTCTAGCGAACTTGTATGCGGGTGGCTTGGATGAGAAACACCAGTAGCCGTTTAAAAGACGCCCTCGCATGCGGTTGCGAACCTGCTCGCCGTTTTTCTGTCGCTGATGCTGGCTGACGCTGGCCAGGAGGTTCTCGACGAGGACGTCATCGGAGCTGTCGCCAAATTCGAATGATGGGCATTGGAGCTGTGCGCCCGTAGCCGCAATCTGAGCACGTAGTTTGTGATGAACGATGACGCTTCGCGCAAGTCGCGTAATATCGTCTATGATGACGATAGCTGTGGCGCCACGGACCCGTTTCAAGAAACTAATCATGGCTGCAAAGCCTGGGCGATCATCAGTCCCGCCAGTTCTGTCGTCCGTGAAAATCATTGAGAGTTCGGGATATCCGCGGTTTCGCGCGTAGTCTCTGATGCGCGCCTCTTGCGACCCTAAGCCGTCGCCTTCTCGGACTTGCTTCTTTCCCGACACGCGCGCGTAGCCTAAAATCACGATTTTTTTGTCCGACATGGCCTTTTTCTCCTCTTGTTTAAAGCTTCCGTTGTATGTGGGTGAACCCTGCGACTGTGTTGGCGTTCTGCAGATCGTTTTCGCCGCTCCCGCCGGGGTTGGATCTGACAGGCAAGCGGTACGCTACTCGGCGGTGGAGCAGTCGCCTGCTGCACAGAATCTGTGCCAAACGCACGGTCAACAAAGCTCTCCATTATCGTATGTAAAACAGCGAGGAGATCGTGCTGAGCGCGGGGCGTTTCGCCAGTCCGCTCAAGAAACAGATGGACAGCTTTGGAGGGCGTCTCAATCTTGGTCATCTTGTCCCCCCGGGTGCCGACGAAGAGCTGGAAGGAGCTTCGCCATCGACTTATCCTCCTGGTACAGAAGGGACCTGCTGGCGGTAAATTCAATCACTACACCCGCCGCCCTGAGGCGCGAGATCAGACCTTGGCGCAATACGGGATCTCGAACCAGGCGCGTGCATTCGGATACGAGAAGGACATCGAACGCTGGTAGCGCAGAGGTCGCGCCGTCCATCACTACTGCCTGGCCGGGTCGTGGCACCGTGTTCCCGCCTGTTCCAGGGGCACACGCTTCACCCACGATCTGATATGATTGGCGCTGAGCGTAGGCGCTCAAGTATTTGAGCTGTTGTTCTACTTGGAGATTGGCCTTGCTCTGAATTACGCTGGCAGCTCGCGCAAGGATAAATGCACGAATTTCAGTGGGCGAACGCATACTCTACTCCTTTTACACAAAACGCACTGGAACGAGGGGCGAACTAAAATTGCACTGACTGTTGTCTGTGCCTGCCTTTCAAGCTCGATCGGAAAAGCTCTTCGAAGGCGCAGTAGTACTGATGAGGCAGGCATGCCGTAAGTTGCGGTTCTGTTCTACGTCTGGCGTGATTGCTCGTCGGTCAATGATGGAGCCGGATCAAGCAGCTCAAAGATATCAGTAGCGGGTATATTGTTCGGCATGGCGTCCCCGGGTTGCTCCGCGAGGTTGCGTCGTCGTTGTCGAAGCAGCGCGTCACGGCGCCGCGTTGTCGGATGGCACGTCGATCGACGGCTTTTGTCGAGACCGCGGCGGTTTCCTCCCATGCCGCACCTCGGTCCTCGTCGAACCGGCTGAAACACATCCATCACGCACCTCTTCAATCGTGGTCATGTTGCACGGCGCTTCTACGACTGTCCGGTGTCTTCGCGGCTACAGGACCTGGTGATCTTTACCGTTATCCTTGGTTGTATTTCATTTTTTCGTCGTTCTCTGAATGGCCCCAACGTTGCACCTATTTTGCCAAATTACAAGTGGCTTAATGGTTCGTCTATGATTATAAATAGCTGTAATTGTTGACATAAGGCGGATCTCTTCCCGTGAAGTGCTCGCCGACCTGTTCCCTGTGAGATAGCTCCCAAGGACTCATTTTTTACAACTGAAAGGACACGTGTGTATGCGGAGATAGGCCATTCCGGGAACGACAAAGGACCAGAAGAGGAACCGGAAGGATTCATGGTTCGCCAGCGCGTCGGGCTCCTCGGGAGCTGCTAAGGGATCTCTGTTGAATAAAAACCAGGGCGGTGGGACAGAAATTTCGACGGAAGATTTTTCCGGACGAGCGAGGAAAAACTCTCGAGAATCTCCTGTTGAATAGGGGCCGGGACTTGACGCCAGCCGTAAAGAGGCAGCTCCGCCTTCGACGTGCCGAGAGCATGGACCGCTCAAAGGTTGTGCAGCCGCTGCCTGTCTCGTCCGCAGCGGCCATATGGATCGACGCCGCACATCATTCGGCGTTCTGATCGGTGAGAGAAATCGCTTTCGAGAAACCCAAGAGGCAGCTCTATCGACTGTACATGTCATAGCATCGCTGAACCCGGAGACTGGATGAGACGAGCTTTTCAAAACCGCGCTGGCCAATCTGTAAGTTTCCGACCGACTTCGCCAAATAAAGCCTGTTAGCACTGACATCCAACCGCTTGTCCGCGCTTGTATCAGATGCTCTAACAACACCCATGATTGCTATCGAAAATCCCATCCTCAACCGCCCGTTCTCCAAGCCCGATCGGCATTGGGCACTCTCAGACGACGGGATGCCTACGGGCGAGAAGAATGAAGGGCGACGTCGGTCCGAATACATCGTCGCCGTCGCCACTTCGAAACGCGCCAGGGGCGGCCAGCAGGAGCTGATCCTCGATGAGCGTGCGTCCGAGCGACGGGCAAATGACCGAGTTAACGCCATCCGGGCTGAAGTTGACCAGTGGCGCAACTCTCCCGAGGCAAGCTGGGGGGTCACGTATGAAACCGCACGCTTGCTGAAGCATTGGCGGGCGACTGATCGTGAACGACCGCTGTTTTTCTGCCAAGTAGAGGCAGCCGAGACGCTGATTTGGTTGACCGAGGTCGCGCCGAAGAACCCGGTCCATGCCAGGCATCTGGAGTATTTCCGGCAGCAGAGCGAGGGTTCGAATCCGGGCCTGTTTCGCCTTGCCCTGAAGCTCGCGACCGGTGCCGGCAAGACGACGGTCATGGCAATGCTGATCGCATGGCAGGCGATCAACAAAGCGCGTCGGCCACAATCGAAAATGTTCACCGACGCCTTCTTGCTGGTGGCTCCGGGCATCACCATCAAGGACCGGCTGCGCGTTTTGCAGCCAGAGTCAGGCAATTCGATCTACGAGAAGCTGTCGATCGTTCCGCGCGACATGATGGACGAACTGCGCAAGGCGCGCATCGTGGTCACCAACTATCACTCATTCCAGCTCAGGACAAAAGGCGACATCAAGCCGGGCACCCTGGAGGCGCTCCGTGGGCGAGAGGACCCCGAGACCTTCGACGTCCGGTTCCGCGAGACTGAAGCCGAGATGGTGCAGCGGGTCATGAAGCCGCTGATGGGGCGGCGTGGGATCATCGTAGTCAACGATGAAGCTCATCATTGTTACGAAGCGCCGCCTACCGCCGAGATCGAGCCAATCGCACGTTCGGAGGAAGAGACTGCAGCCGAGGCAAATGCGGAGGCAGAAGCCAGCCGCAAGGAGGCCAGGGTCTGGATCAACGGCATTCGAGCCGTGGACCGCGTGCTTGGGGTAAAGACCGTCTACGATCTTTCAGCAACACCCTTCTTTCTGCGTGGTTCGGGCCAGGAGGAAGGCAAGCTCTTCCCGTGGGTCGTTTCCGATTTTTCGCTGATGGACGCGATCGAATGCGGGATCGTGAAGGTGCCGCGTGTTCCACCCATGACGATGTGGTCAAGCGCGAGGAGCCGATTTTCCGCCACGTTTACAAGCATGTACGCGACCAGCTTCCGCGCAAGGGCCAGCGGAAGGCTGGCAAGACCTATTCCGCCGAAGAGCTGCCGGCGCAGCTTGAAGCAGCATTGCGCGCGCTCTATCGCGACTATGATGCCAAGTTCTCCGAATGGGCCGCGAAGAACGCCGAGACGCCGCCGGTGTTCATCGTTGTGGCCAACAACACGTCCACGTCGAAGCTGATCCACGACTGGATTGCGGGCTATTGCGAGAACCCAGATGAGAAGGAACCGGCCAAGCGCAAATGGCGTGCCGGCAATCTGCCACTGTTCAACAATGTCGAAAGCGGAAAACCTCTCGACCGGCCCCGTACGATCCTGATTGATTCCGCACAACTTGAAAGCGGCGATGCCATTTCGGACGATTTCAAGAAGATCGCGGGAGAGGAAATCGAGGCATTCCGACGCGAACTCCGCCGGACACCTGGTCGCGATCCGGAAGCCATTACGGATGCCGACCTGTTGCGTGAGGTCATGAACACTGTCGGACAGAAGGGGCGGATGGGCGGCACGGTACGGTGCGTCGTGTCTGTGTCCATGCTGACCGAGGGCTGGGACGCGAACACAGTCACGCACATTCTCGGCTGCCGCGCCTTCGGCACCCGACTCTTGTGCGAACAGGTCGTAGGACGCGCGCTGCGGCGTGTATCCTACGAACCCGATGATCAAGGTTACTTCAGGGCGGAATATGCCGACGTGCTTGGTGTGCCATTCGATTTCATGCCAGCAAATTCCAGCAAGGATTTCTCGCCGCCGAAACCTCGTACCCGAATTTTTGCAGACGATACGCGCGCCGCACCAGAAGTGTGCTTCCCCCGTGTGCTTGGTTATCGCGTCGTCTTCCCGCAGGGTCGGCTGAGCGCGACGTTCGTTGGTGACAGCCATATGCGGCTGGGGGCCGACACGCCTATCCCCAAGGAGACCGAGGTTGATCCGCTGATCGGCCAGTCGAATGTCATTAACATGGGAGATCTGGACGCGGTCCGCAGCCAGACCGTGGCCTATATGCTCGCCAAACGCGCGCTGGAGCGGTGGGCTCGAATGACCGAAAATGTCGACACCGAGCCGACGTTCCTCTTCCCGCAGTTTTTGGGAATCGCAAAACGTTGGTTGGCGGAATGCTTGCATCTGCATGATGGGCGCTCGGTTGGCTGGCTGAGCCTAGCAAGCTACCGTGACGAAGCCGTCGAAAGGATCGTCAGGGCCTGCGCGAAGACACTGTCGCAGGCGGGGCGCGAAGAAATTCTGCCAGTACTGGCTCCATTCGAGCCGGAAGGATCGAGCAAGCACGTTGATTTCTTCACGACCAAGACAACGCTTCTAACAACCGATCCGGCAAGTGCCAGGTCAACTACGTCGTCTATGACAGTGATTGGGAAGCTGCCTTTGCCGAGCGCATCGAGCGCATTCCGCAGGTCCGGGGATATGTCAAGAATCATGCACTGGGCTTCGAAGTGCCCTATGTCTTCATGGGGCAGGAGCGAGCGTACCGCCCGGATTTCATCGTGCATTGGGATGACGGTCATGACGATCCGCTGCAGCTCGTAGTCGAGATCAAGGGCCGAAGGACTGAGGAAGACCAGGCCAAAGCGGACACGCTGGCTAGCTTGTGGTTACCGGCGGTGCGCAACGATGGGCGTTTCGGGCGCTGGGGCCCCCCTGTCGAAATCGTGCAGCCCTACGACATGGCGAATGCGTTCGAAACGATCGTGAAGGCGTTGGAAGTCGCAGCAGGCACTCGAGAGAAGGTTTCCTGACATGGCCAAGGCACCCCGGAAACCGATCAATGTTGCAACCGTGCAGCACAAGGGCGCGCGGCGGCCGAACAATCCGACGATGGAGTTGCAGAGCTTCCTTGCGGACGAAGAGGCAACGCCGAAAAAAGTGTTGTTTCAGCGCCGCTACAGCCCGGCGACACACCCGGAACTGTATGAACGGAACAAGTCGCTCGACCCGCAACTGGTCTGGGCGAACAGCGAGAATGGCGAAGGGGCAGTGCAATTGACCTGGCGTGATAAGGATGAGCAAGACGAGGAGGCGCTGCGTGTCGATGCGGTGCCAATCTACACAGCCGAGAAGATTCATCCCAAAGCAATCATCGATGACATCCGCCGTAGGGCGGGCAGCGGAGCGTCTGTTTCATCCGACGATCAGCCCGACCTGTTTTCGGACTTCAACGGCATTGACGAAGAAGACCGTCTCGAATTCTATCAGCACACAATGAAATGGACCAACCGCATGATCCTGGGCGACAGCCTCCAGGTCATGGCAAGCCTTGCTGAAAAGGAAGATTTGCGCAGCAAGGTCCAATGCATCTATTTTGACCCGCCCTACGGCATCAGGTTTGGCTCCAATTGGCAGGTTTCTACGACCAAACCCAAGGTCGAAGACGGTCAGATGGGAAGTGCGAAAAAGGCAAGCCAGCTTTCACGCGAGCCGGAACAAGTCAAAGCCTTTCGTGATACGTGGGCAGACGGTATTCACAGCTATCTCAGCTACATGAGAGATCGCCTAGAGGCGATGCGGGACCTGTTGACGGAAACGGGATCAATCTTCGTTCAAATCAGTGACGAGAACGTCCACCGGGTTCGCGCCGTGCTCGACGAAGTCTTTGGCGCGGGCAATTTCGTGAGCCAAATCGTCCTGAAGACCACAAGTGGGGCCGGAAGTCCGAGCGGCGGAACGGTCACTCTGGCTGGCGTCCACGACATCGTAATTTGGTACGCCAAGAACAAGGAAGTCGTAAAGTACCGTCAGATTTACTTTGACAAATCCGACATGGATTCTGCGGGTCTTTATCGTCGGGTAATCAGTTTAGACGGACAGGATCGAAGCGCAACGCCCCAGGAACTGACAGGAGTTACCGCGCTGGGAGAAGGAGCGCATCTTTTTCGGCCCGACAACCTTACTAGCCAGAGCTCGCCGGATAGTGCGACATTCAAGGTTCCTTACCGTGACGAGTTAATCGGGCCGGGTAAAGGTGGCTGGAAGACCAATGAGCCAGGGATGCAGCGGCTTTCGTTGTCGGGTCGACTTTATCTCACAAGCAATAATTCGCTGCAGTTCCAGAGGCGTATGAGCGACTTTAACGTCGCCCCAATTAACGACGTGTGGACGGACGTAGGGACGGGGTCATTCACCGACGAGAAGATTTACGTCGTGCAGACCAATGTTAAGATCATTCAACGTTGCCTGCTTATGACCACTGATCCGGGAGACCTCGTTCTTGACCCGACTTGCGGTTCAGGCACTACGGCTTATGTCGCCGAGCAGTGGGGCAGACGCTGGATTACCATCGACACTAGCCGTGTCGCACTTACGTTAGCCCGGACCCGGCTGATGAGCGCGCGCTACCCATATTACGCGATGCGGGACAGCGAAGCCGGCTCTGTGGAAGAGCTAGCCTTACAGCTTGGCCGTCGCCCCAGTGAGGTCGAGGCGGCAGAAGTGACCGCTAAACGCCGTTTCTCCAACGACATTGCTAATGGCTTGGTGCTCAACCGCGTGCCGCACATAACGTTGAAGTCAATTGCCAACAACGCAGAGATTGACGTCCTCTACGCGCAGCACCAGGCCGTGCTGGATCCGTTGCGAGAGCAACTGAACGCTATGGCGAAGACCGAATGGCGCGAATGGGAGATTCCGCGAGCTCCGATCTATCCGTGGGACGCCAAGCCGACAAAGCTCCATACCAAGGTCCGCGTCCTGCTGGACGAACGGACCAAGCTTCGCAGCAACTGGGAACGCGGCCAAGACGGAATCGATGAAACCGACATGGCGAAGCTCGACAAGAAAATCGGCAAGGCCATTGGTGACCTGAACAAGGAACTCGGTCGCCGATTCACCATTGACGATCTGCCGGAATGTCCGGGCGATCCGCTGCCCCTAGATGCGATTGCCCCTCATGCTGCTTGGTGGGAAGCACGGATATCTCGTCAGAAGGCGATCGACACCTCCATCGAGACCAATGCCGAGACCGAATACCTTGTCGACAAGCCAGTTGAGCTGAAGGGCCTGGTCCGTGTGGCGGGCCCGTTCACGGTGGACAGTCTCTCGCCCCACCGCGTCTTGCCGGCCGACGAAGATGATCCACTGTTGCTTGCTGCGCTAACCGATTGAGAGGACGCTCCGCATCGTTTGGCAAGTAGAGCCGATGCCGGCAGCACGAGCGATGATTTCGTGCGGGTGGTGCTCGATAACCTCAAGGTGGCCGGTGTCGGCAATACCAAGAAGGGTGAGCGGCTTCGCTTCACGACCATCCGGCCTTTTGCTGGGCGCTACGTCAATGCTGAGGCGCGTTATGTCGAGGGCGATACCGAGGGCGCGCCAGAACGGCGTGCAGCGATCTTTATCGGACCTGAATACGATACCGTGACTCGGTCGATGATTCTGGCCGCGGCCCGGGAAGCGGCAGACCTGTTTGACGTGCTGGTAGTGTGCGGCTTCGCCTTCGAGGCCCATGCGTCTGCCGAAACTATGTCGCTGGGCCGGCTGACCGTACTCAAGGTCAATATGAACCAGGATCTGCGCATGGGTGACCGTCTCAAGACGGCGGACCAGGGCAACCTCTTCGTGGTGTTTGGCGAACCGGACGTGAAGCTGTGCAAACGCAAGGATGGCCAACTAGAAGTGAAGATCCTTGGCCTCGACATCTTCAACCCGAATACCGGCGAGCTGAAGCCATCCGGCAAGGTGGAAGACGATGTGGCTTGCTGGTTTATCGACGACGATTACGACCAGACGAGCTTCTTTGTGCGGCAAGCCTACTTCCTGGGCGGCAAGGACCCTTACGAGAAGCTGAAAACGGCACTGAAGGCCGATTTGGACGAAGACGCTTGGAGCGTCCTGAACAGCACTGTTTCACAGCCCTTCGACGCCCCTCCGGGCGGCAAGATCGCGGTCAAGGTCATCAACCATTACGGCGACGAAGTAATGAAGGTTTACCACGTGGCGGATGCGGAGGAGTCCAGATGAGTGGCGGGTTTTACGATCGGCTAAAGGCTTCGCGTGCGGCGTCAGGCTCTCCGGAAGGACCGGAACTTGAAGATTGCGTGCGGCGGACTGTGGCAGCTCTGCAGTCGTCGCATACAGACGGCAACAAGCCCGGCATGCTGTTGGGCAAGATCCAGTCTGGTAAGACTCGCGCCTTCCTTGGCGTGATCGCCGCCGGCTTCGATGAAGGATTCGATGTCGCCGTCGTCCTGACCAAGGGCACCAAGACGTTGGCGCAGCAGACCGTGAACCGCATCGCCAACGAGTACCGCGAATTCCGCGATGCCGAGGAGCTGGCAGTCTACGATATCATGACAGTGCCAAATCTGACGGCATGGGAAATCGACAGCCACAAGCTGATCTTCGTGGCCAAGAAGGAGTCCAACAACATGCGGCGGCTGGTGAAGCTGTTCGCGGAAACCCATCCCCGGTTGGCGGGGAAACGTGTCCTGATCGTGGATGACGAAGCCGATTTCGCCTCCATCCGCTTCACCAAGAAGAAGGGTTCGGACGAGATCGAACAGGGGCGCATCGCCGACAGGATTGATGAACTGCGCCGAGAGTTGACAAACCCGGCAGTCTTGCAGGTGACTGCCACTCCCTACTCGCTCTACCTCCAACCCGAAGAGTACGAAGCCACCCCGGGTCAGAACTTCACATTCGAGCCCAAGCGGCCGGCCTTCACCCAACTCGTGCCGATCCACGGCGGGTATGTCGGCGGCGACCAATATTTCGGTGAGCACGACGAGAGCAACCCCGAATTCTACCTCTGGCATCCTGTAACCGACGATGAACTGACGGCACTCAAGAAGGAAGATCGACGTCGGGTCCGTACCGATGAAGCACTGACGTCGAAGCGAACCGAGTCCTTGCGACATGCGCTGGTGACGTTCGTGACTGCAGCCTCGATACGCCGGCTCCAGCAGAAGCAGGCGGGCATCCCTCAGCGTCGCTATTCGATGATTGTCCATGTCGAGACGGCCAGAGCGTCGCACACGTGGCAACACACGGTCGCACAGGAGATCATTGCCGGCATGTCGCAGGCTGCGACAGCGGGTGACCCGATCTTTGGCGAATTGGTGAAACGATCAATCGATGACCTGGAGCGGTCGGTAACGGCCGGTGGCTATGCGTTGCCCGATAACGACTCAACCTTCGCTCTGGTTCGGGAGGCTTTCATCAAGGGCGGCGTCGTAACTGAAAGGGTCAATTCGGACAACGATGTTCAGGCCCTGCTCGACGAGAACGCCGAGTTACGCCTGCGCACCCCCTTCAATGTGTTCATCGGCGGGCAGATTCTGGACCGGGGTATAACCGTGCCTAACCTGCTCGGGTTCTTCTATGGCCGCTCGCCCAAGAAAATGCAGCAGGACACAGTCCTTCAGCATGCGCGCATGTATGGCAACCGCCCCAAGGAAGATCTGGCTGTCAGCCGGTTCTACACCACGGCGGGAAATTACAATGCCTTGAAGTCGGTTCATGAATTCGATTCCGCCTTGCGTCATGCGTTTGAGACCGGGGCGCACGATCGGGGTGTGGCTTTCGTTATGCGCGACGTAACCAACCGGGTCATTCCTTGCGCGCCGAGCAAGATCCTTGTGTCGGACATCGTCTCGCTGCGTCCGAATGGTGCGCTGTTGCCTATTGGGTTCCAGACCAAGGCGAAGACCGATCTGTCGAAAATCATGGCGAAGGTCGATGCGTTGGTGCCCCCGGACGCTGTCGACTCGAAGCAGCCGGTGAGGTTCAAATGCGAAACGGCAGTGCAGATCCTTGATTTACTCGAAGAGGCATTTCGGTTCGAGGATGGCTATTCGTTCGACTGGGAAGCGTGCCGCGCTGCCGTCGAGTATTTCTCCAAGGTCGCGTCGCCGGCCGAGGAGCGCGGAGAGTGCTGGATCGTTGCGCCGAAAGGCAGGACGATTGCCCGGCGGCGCGCGGGCGGCCGTTACTCTGACGCCCCGTTGTCCTATCAGGAACGAACCGCGTTCCGTTCACTGGGCGGAGGGCTGCCGATTCTGGCGCTGCTTGGCCAGGAAGGACGGGAGGAAGACGGATGGCGTGATTGCCCATTCTGGTGGCCAGTGCTTGTCGCTCCGGCTCAGGCGTCGCCGAGCATCTTTGCCTCCAGCGTGCGTGACAATGGCGGCGACGATGACTGAGATGGATAGTAGTGATGATTTCGACCTGAGCCCATTGTCAGCACTTATTCTTCAGAACGCAGAAAGGGTTCTAATACCAACCGTCAGTGAGCATGACTCTGAAGGGGATTCCCAGCAGCCAACGAATCTGAATCTGTGATGCAAACTGGAGGTTTGTGATGGGTTCAGCGATTTCTTTGCGATCGGACTTCGACGGAGCCAGGTTGCGGCTTCTGGCTCGGCAGACACGCGATGCCGATCAGGCACGGCGGCTTCTGGCACTTGCATCGATCTATGATGGCGGCTCACGCGCCGATGCCGCCCGGCTTGGCAGTGTGACGGTTCAGATCGTGCGCGACTGGGTGGTGCGCTTCAATGAACGCGGTCCCGCCGGCCTTATCAACGGCAAGGCCCCGGGCAAACCTTCTCTCCTGAACGATGAACAGCGAACGGCTTTGGCGCAAGCCATAGAGCGCGGACCGACCCCGTATCTGGATGGAGTCGTTCGCTGGCGTCTGTGTGATCTGGCGCAATGGATTTGGGAAGAGTTCCGCATCTCGGTGAGCGAGGAGACCCTGGGCCGCGAAGTGCGTGCCATGGGCTATCGCAAGCTCTCGGCTCGCCCAAGACATCATGCGCAGGATGCCGAGGCGGCCGAGGCATTTAAAAAAACTTCCCCGCCGCTGTGGCAGAAATCGCCGCAGGTCCCGCCAAGGGCAAAGTAATCGAAATCTGGTTCCAGGACGAAGCCCGGATAGGCCAGAAGAACAAGATCACGCGTCGTTGGGCCAAGCGGGGCTCAAGGCCGTCCGCGCCGCACGACCAGCGAACCCGATCGGCCTATATCTTCGGTGCCATCTGTCCCAAGCACGGCAAGGCCGCCGCTCTCGTCATGCCGTGGTGCGACACCCATGCCATGAACCAGCACCTGATCGAGATATCCCGCAACGTCGCCGTTCATGCACACGCCGTCCTCATCATGGATCAGGCCGGATGGCACATGTCCAACAATCTCGTCGTTCCAGAAAACATCACCATCCTGCCACTGCCGCCCAAATCGCCCGAGTTGAACCCGGTCGAAAACATCTGGCAGTTCATGAGGGACAACTGGCTCTCAAACCGAGTCTTCAAATCCTACGAGGATATCGTCGACCACTGCTGCTACGCTTGGAGAACCCTCCAGCAACGACCATGGAAGATCATGTCAATCGGCCGACGCAAATGGGCGCAAGGGTTCTAATCAGTGACGGTTGGTATAAGAGATGCTAATATCCTATACGACGCGGGGTCCTACGCCACTGCGGGCGCATTGGCATCCGTTTCAATCGAGGAAGCTGGCAAGGCCTGCTTGATCCTTTGGAAGGATAAGGGTCTTATCGAGCGCGACATCTCAAAGGACATTACCAATCACGGCTCCAAGCATCGGGTCTTTGCCGGGCTCAAGGAGGCAAAATCATTCGTCCCTTTTTAGCCAAGAACTTGAAGATAACGAGATTGAAGAACGAATAATTAGCCAGGTCCTAGAGCCAAATCGAGAGAGCAGCTTTCTCGCCAAAATCGGCGCATACGACGCTTTCAAGCAGTACGGTCTTTATGTCGACATTCAAGACCAAGCTCATTTTCAGCCCGAAAAGATCATACATCGCGGCGATGTCGAATACCTTATTGCTGAGGCTACCCTTGCTGTTCAGTTGGTAAGGGAGATTCCCTTCATCCATCTCGTGGCATTCAGAATGTACTCATCCGAGAAAGTTTTAGCGTGCAACCGCTCGATAATGCGGGAGGTTCGCGAAATGCTAGCGTCGCGAAGGGCTCCGACTAACCCAACTGAAGCGTAGGAACGTGGTCCTCACACAACGATCTGTGTAGTCGCGCTATGCTCGATCACAGGCACGCTGGCTGGAAACAATGCGGGCTTCATCGCGCGAATTCCATCAATGAAGCCGCCATCCAGCAGGTCGGACCGTATTAGTTCTCCGGTATATCGTATGAATGACATCAGTTTATCGTCGCTGTCTTTGAATGCTCCTTTCACGTTACTGGACAAAACAAGCGCGAACGGCCTTGCCAAATCCAAGTTAAGAAGTACCGACGACCTTATTTGTTTGCGCTGTTCATCTGTTGTGAACGAATAGCTTCTCTTGGTGTCGTGGGTATCGCCGATTACGCGCGGTTGCGAAGTGGGGTTCGACAGAACCTTGGTCACCTCGTAGCCTTTATCGAGATAAAATCTGGGGTTTTGTTCCCGAAATGCCATACTGCGTGCAACGGTATCATGATTGGAGTCGAAGTAGCTGAACAGTAGTGGCTCTTTCGCATCGACGAACACGCAAAGCTCGAAATGAGAGCCAGGAACCCACCCTTGAAGCGTTTCTTCGACAAATCGCAGCGTATTGGTCACCAATGCTTTTCGCGTTTCGAAAACATCCCGGTTGCTCCGGCGACCATCTTCGATAATGCCGCTTCTGTCCGTTGCAAGCCGGTGCAACCTGCCCATAGGGAGGAGTTCGGATTTTACGAAGGTATCCTCTACCAGTCTCTTGAAAAGGAATCCCAAACCGCCCAGCACTGTCGTGTTCATGAGGGCGGCTACGGTGCTACCTCCAGAGAAACCCTTATCGACCATGGCAAAAATTAGGAAACCCTCAAGGGACATGAAGCTCATGGTTGCGAGGCAAAATACACAAAAGATAATCCAACGCTGGATTGGGTTTAACATTGAACTCTCACTAAAAAGCGTTGATGAAATCTTCAAGCTGGCATCTCGAATTATCGAGCTTCGCAACACTCTCGCGACGTCCCAAAATCCATTCATCGTACAATTTCAACTGCGTGCCTAGATGGTCTCGAATTGCTTTGGGGTGACCTACAATTCGTCCGGCGAGCGTATCGCTGTCGGCGGAGAGGTAGAGGATTAGGTCGGGAACAGGCATATCTTCCTGCAGTTTACGACAAAGAATGTCTAGCTTTTGAAGCGTTTCATCGTCAATAAGCCCCGACATGCCGTGCATCCGGCAAAAGATCGAAAAATCCTCGTCTATACTGCGGTCAAACACGACTTTCTTTCGGTTAGGCAAAGCCGCCCATTGAGAGTGCCTGGAACGCATAAGCGCTTCTTGAACCTCCGCGCAGTATTGTTGTGGGTCATTCACGAAATTTGCGAAAAGCGGAGCCGGCGCAGACTCCCGGACCACGCTGTAACCAACTTTTGCAAGCAATCCGGCCATTGTCGATTTGCCGGCGCCTGTTGGCCCAGAGAGCCAGATTATCAATTAAACCTCCAGAGTAAACGCTCGTAAGCAGTACCTAGTATTGGCTGTAACCGGAAATCATTTCCGCTTGGTGCCGCTATCTCGGATGTCAGAAGCGTTATGGCCAAGCCCCAAAGCCCCAAAGCCCCAAAGCCCCAAAGCCGCAATCAGCGACCGCATCCAAAGACCCGATCACAATCGGTGACCCGAAAAGAACTTCTGAAATTGCAATCTCGATGTGGTTGCTCGACAAAATTGCATGAAGAACACGCGCTATTGTGATAGCACTCACGTAGTGCTGAGTAGAGGGGGCAGAAGCATGCGTATTGAATTTGTAGAAATAGCAAACTTCCGAAAATTGCTCTCGACAAGGATAGGCCTATCCCCCGAAAAAACCGTGTTCGTTGGAGCAAACAATAGCGGAAAGACGTCAGCGATTACTGCATTACGCTATTTCCTCGTAGATCGTGAGCGCTCCAGTTTCTGCCTCAATGACTTCACACTCGCACATTGGCCGACAATCAACACGATGGGCTTAACTTGGGAAGCCGCACACATTGAAAACCAAGCGTTGCCGGCCCCGGAATGGGATCCAATATTGCCATTCCTCGACGTCTGGCTTCACGTCGCCGAGGACGAAATACACTATGTCCAAAAGATCCTTCCTACCCTCGATTGGGATGGTGGATTGCTTGGTGTGCGAATGCGCCTGGAGCCAAAAGATGCGACGCAACTGCAGCGGGAATATGTGAATGCACGCATCCAAGCGTTGGCGCTGCAGGCGGCCGGTGCCGCTTTGGCCGCAGAGCAAGGTAAGACCGCCGCTGACTTTCAAGTTGCCATTTGGCCCCAGAACCTTGTCGAGTTCCTGCAGCGTCGGTTGACGGCTTTCTTCACGGTTAGGTCATATGTGCTCGACCCTGCCGCGTGCATCGATCCGGTGCATGGTAAAGCTCAGCCGCAGGACCTCAATGGAAGCGAGCCGATAGATGGCGATCCGTTTCGCGGCCTCATTCGAATCGACGAGATTAGTGCCCAGCGTGGTTTCGGGGTGGCAGGTGAAGACAACAACGAGGATGTCGCCGTCACCATCACCGGATCGCGGAAGCTGTCAGTCCAGCTTCGTCAATACTATACTCGCCATCTTGATCCCTACGAGAACCCGGACGCGCAAGACCTCCTTGCCCTCAAGGCGATCGAGGAGGCCCAGAAGGCCTTCAACTTGCGGCTAAGTGACGGCTTCAAGAGCCCGCTAAAGGAGATTCACAGACTTGGTTACCCGGGTGTCACGGATCCGAAACTGAACATTTCGACACGGCTGCGCCCAGTTGAGGGACTGAACCACGACGCGGCAGTTCAGTTTGTAGTGCCGATTCATGACGGCGAAGCAGCTACTGACCTATATCTCCCGGAAGATTCTAACGGATTGGGCTACCAGAACCTCATCTCCATGGTCTTCCGTCTCATGGCCTTCCGCGACAGTTGGATGCGTGTTGGCAAGGCGAAGCATAAGGCGTCCGACGACACAATCGTCCCACCGATGCATTTGGTGCTGATCGAAGAGCCCGAGGTGCATCTTCACACCCAGGTTCAGCAGGTTTTCATCCGCCAGGCGCACAAGATTTTGCGCAACCATCAGGACCTTGGCACGGGCCAGAATTTTGTGACGCAGATGGTGGTCAGTACCCACTCCAGCCACGTTGCCCACGAGTGCGAGTTTGACTCCCTTCGTTATTTTCGCCGCCTGCCGGGCGGCGAGAAGTCGATCCCAACCTCTTGTGTTGTCAACTTGGGAAACGCATTTGGCGCAGATCCGGACACAAAGCGCTTCGTGACGCGCTACCTGCGCGTCACCCACTGTGATCTGTTCTTTGCTGACGCGGCGGTTTTGATTGAGGGGCCAGCAGAACGCATTCTAGTGCCCAATTTTGTAAATTACCGTACGGAGTTTGAGAAACTCTCGGAAAGCTACATCACTTGGCTGGAGATCGGCGGTAGCCATGCCCACAAGCTGCGCAGCTTGCTCGAGAAGATCGGGCTCACCACATTGGTTATCACTGACATCGATTCCTGCAATGCAGCGGGTACCAGCGCGGCGCCTGTACGGGGAGCTGGCTGTACAACCCGCAACGCAACCCTCCGGACATGGTGGCCCATTATCAATGATCTGGATCCGTTGCTCGACAAGCCCGAACATGAAAAGGTCAAAACCTACGCAGACGAGAATTTCTCGGTGCGAGTGGCCTACCAGTCGCCCATCCAGGCCACATTTAAAGGCGAAACCGCCGAGGCCCTTTCCTATACACTTGAAGACGCGATAGTGATGGCTAACCTCCACCTGTTCGAAACGTTGCCGGGGAACGGACTCATTGCCAAGTTTCGCACCGCCATCGCTGATAGCGCCGATCTGAATGCCCTGAGCGACGCGCTAAAGACTGCCCTCGAAGGTGGCAGTAAAGCCGAGTTCGCGTTAGACCTGCTAGAAATTGAGGACCCGCGTTCGCTGACGCCGCCTGCTTATATCAAGGAGGGACTGCTCTGGTTGGCTGGCCAGCTTGAACAAAAGCAGGTGGAACTTGGTTTGGTCCAGATCGTAGAAAACGACGACGCGCCGCCGGCGGGTGAAGCCCCAGAGGAGGCCGCGGCGTGAACAACCTTGCAACAGCAACATCGAACGTCACGCTCGACGACCACGTTGAGGACGAGTTGGCAAAGTTTCTAAGCTTGGAGAAGCCCACTAGCTTCTTCCTCTTTGCTGGTGCGGGCTCAGGCAAAACGCGCTCGCTGGTGAATGCGCTGAAATATTTGGCGAAGACATATCGGGATGTTCTGCGCCTTCGCGGTAGGCAGGTCGCCGTCATCACCTACACAAATGCTGCCTGCGACGAGATCAACCGCCGGACCGAATATGATCCCCTGTTCGTAGTGCGCACTATCCACAGCTTCGCTTGGTCACAAATACAGGGATTCAATACCGATATCCGCGCTTGGCTGAAAGACAACCTACAGCGGGAGATCGCCGACCTTAAAGCAGAAGAGGCGAAGGGCCGAGCGGGCACGAAGGCATCGGCCGCGCGCCAAGCCCAGATCGACTCCAAGCAGCGCCGATTCGACCGGCTCACTGAGATCAGAACCTTCACCTACAACCCGAGTGGCGACAATCGTGAGCGTAACGCGCTGAATCACAGCGAAGTCATTAAGATTTTCTCGACCTTCCTGCTCACGAAGCCGCTTATGCAGCGTATGTTTGTCGAGAAGTTCCCGTTCCTTTTGATCGACGAGAGTCAGGACACAAGTCGCGCGCTTATCGACGCTTTGTTCGCGGTGCAGAACGCACATGCTGATCGCTTTTGCCTCGGCCTAATTGGCGACACGATGCAGCGCATCTATCCAGATGGCAAAGAGCGGATTGAAAGCGAGATTCCGAAAAGCTGGGCTACGCCGGAGAAAAAGCTTAATCACCGCTGCCCGAAGCGCATTGTGCGCCTTATCAACAAAATTCGCGGCGACGCTGACGACCACAAACAGGAGCCGCGCGACGACCAACCAGAAGGCTGGGCGCGGCTGTTCGTGTTTCCTATCGATGTAGCGGACAAACCCACCGTCGAACAGGGAGTCCGAGACTACATGATGAGGTTGACCGGCGATCGGGACTGGTCCGACGTGAGCAAGTGCAAGATTCTGACCCTTGAGCATCATATGGCAGCCCGGCGGATGGGCTTCCTGCAGATGTTTGAGGCACTGGCTTCCGTGGACGACTATCGAACCAGCTTCCTCGACGGCAGCTTCGCGCCGAGCCGGTTCTTCACGCACTATGTTCTGCCACTCGTCACAGCACAGCAGAAGGGTGACAAGTTCGCGTCGACGAAGCTGGCGCGCGAAAGCTCTCCACTACTCAGCAAAGAAATTTTGAAGGGCAACGACAGGCCGATTGCGCAGCTCCGCGCTGCCCAGGCCGCCATCGACAGTCTTATGACCCTTTGGGCTAGCGGCGAACCCACCTGTGCCGCTGTCACTGCAAACATCACCGAAACCAATCTCTTTGCGATCCCTGAAAGTCTCAAGGCTGCCTTAGCGGCTAAGCAGGCCACGGCGACAGAAACACCCGGCGACGAGGAGGCCGATCCCGTTAGCGATCAGATCGCGGCTCTTGTTGCCTTCCTCGACTGCCCGTTCTCAGAGATCGCGCCGTATGCTGCCTATGTCGCGCACCAAGCCCCATTTGACACGCATCAGGGGGTCAAGGGCTTGGAATTCGAGCGCGTGATGGTTCTCATGGACGACGGGGAAGCTCGTGGCTTTCTGTTTGGCTACGACAAGCTGCTGGGTGCCAAAGCGCCAACGGCCGCCGACATTAAAAACGTTCAAGACGGCAAGGAAACCTCCCTCGACCGAACACGACGCTTATTCTATGTGACTTGTAGTCGCGCGCGATCTAGTTTGGCTCTTGTCGCGTATTCGCCCGATCCGGTTGCAGTTCGTGCGCATGTTATCGCCAACGGATGGTTCGCTGCAGAGGAAGTTTTGTCCGAGATACCAAGCCACCCTAATGTATGATATCCTTATACAATTGGCTGAGGTTCGAACTGCAAATTTAACACGGCCCACAAGCGCACTTCCGCTTTTTTTTGCTTCGCTCTCGACAAGCGGCGAGTCTTATTCCGCTCCAATAGCTGGTTTACGGTGTCCAGATGAGTGGCATGCTCGCATGAAGGATAACCAGATATGGGTTACCACCGTACCAATTTCTGGATCGATTGAACCAATATTTGGATTGATAGCGACAGAAATCAAATGATGTGAAAAGCGCCTATGAGCATGCAGTCCCATTCTCATGCCGCGTTCCCCCGTACCTCTCGCTCGATCCTCACCAAACCATGGGCGGCGGCATCACCGGCCAGCGCAAGAAGTCGATCCCGTTGATGGGCCAGCATGGCAAGGACTCGTTCATACTGGCTGCGCACGATCTCGGTGACTTCATCATCCAGACCGGCGGGTAGAGTCTTTCCGGCGACTTCCTCGACGCTGGCGTAGAAGACGGGCGCCTTGCCCAAGCCGTAGGCTCCAACTAGCCGCCGCGCAATCGCAGTTGCGCGTTCGATATCGCTGCCAATAAGTCCCCCTGAACCCAGTGACCGATCATCGAAAACAGCGGCTTCCGCGGCCATGCCTGCCAACGCAACCGCAATTCGGTTGAGAAGCGTAGTCTCCGTGGGAAGGTAGTCGTCGACAAGATCGTAGGAAGTCTGTCGGATGTCTCGACAGGATGGCTCAGGAACTTTCCGGAATTAGGTAGCAAATGCCACAAGGTTGAGCTGAAAAGCAAACGACAATCTAATATAGCAAAACGATCAAAAAAAGCTTCACAGAGGCGTTTGCCAGTTCGCAAAAACGGTCCTCTAGATCGGTGTCGTTACATTCAACTCACGCTCTATCGACCGAACAACTCCGAATGGGTGCCGAGCCTGACAAATTCAACGGAGTCATCATCACAGGTGTACACCAGCAGAAAGTCTCCACCGATATGAGCTTCCCGAGCGCCGTTCCATTCGCTCCCATTCAGCTCATGATCAGACCATTCGGGACCGAGTTTCTTTTTGAAGATGATGAGTGTCATCAACTCGGTGGCTCGGTTCATGTCGGATTTTCCCGCTTTGTTGTAGCGGTCCCAGTCTTTCACGAACGCCCTAGTGTAGTCTGAGCTTCTCGGCAGCGGGGCTCGTCGTTCAGCACTCTCTTTTTTCAACGAAATCTACCTGCTATGCTTAGTCTTTGGCTTCGTTAAGATTGGCAAAAAGCTCCTCAGGCGTCGAAAACCGTACCTTCTTTGCGCGTCGCATTTGCCTGGCTTCTGCCAGAGCTTCAAGAGTCGTCGCGTTTGGCACCTTTAATTCAAGCGGAATACCCTGGCTCACCACAGACCGATGAAGAAATAGACGAATAGCTTCCGACATTGTCAAACCCAAGGAGCGGAAGACGGCGTTTGCGTCCTCGCTTAGGTCGTCATCGACCCGGACATGAAGCATTTTGGTAGCAGCCATCTCTTTATCTCCCTTCCGACCAAATTCACTTCTACCACGGCGGCAACTCGTCAGCTTGACCGCAAGACATATATGTAACTCAAATGCGATACAGTCAAGGGTCCAGTTTCTGTCGCCTGAGAATGAGCGATGTCAGCGGCAGATGCGCGAGATGCATACGCCCTTCGGAATCCCGGCGACGCCTCTCGGCAGGCCTTGTAGGAGGTCAATCATGACCCGTCTTGGTCGATGCAGGAACACGAAACATGCTAACGGTCGCCTTTTATCACGGGGCGAAGTCGTCAGTAGATTCGTGTCGGTCTTGTAACCATGCTCCCGTCCATTCAACCTGCGCGGCAGGAGCCGATTGACGTGAACGGATGGCGTCTATGCAATTATAGATTGCCATAGCATCAAGTCACCAACCTTATGGCATTTGCTGCATAATCCCGGAACTTTCAGTGGACGTTTCAAAGCACGACCTGCTGCCGACCCTACTTGATTTGCGTAGCATGTGACGCTCCGCCATCTTCCGCGGAATGCGAATAAGGCGATATTCGAATGTCATCGAAGGCTCATTCAGTTTGATGTGGTCACCCCCGCCTGCGTAGGAAGTGCTGAAAGTAAATTGTGCCCCTCTCGTCTTCGTCAGCCGCCGCCGCGTTTTCGGGCGTCCAGCCCGTCATCTCGCTCAATCATCACCTTACCGTGTGCAGCGGCCTCAGCCGCCAAAGCGATAAGCTGGTCCTTTTCGCCGGAGAGAATGCCAAGGACCCGTTCGTACTGTGCACGCAAAATTTTCATCGCCTCGGCCTCAAGCGCGGCAGGCATCTTTTTGACATCCAGCGCTTCTGGCGTGGCAACGAAGAATGGCGTCTCACCCAGACCATATGATCCAACCAGCCGACGAACGATTGCAGTTGCATGTTCGATGTCACTGCCAACTAGACCTCCAGAGCCCAAGGATCTGTCGTTGAAGACGACCGCCTCGGCTGCCATTCCTGCGAGGGCAACCGCGATCCGATTCAGAAGAACGGTCTCTGTGGGTAGGTTATTCTCCAACAGATCATACGAAGTTTGGCCTCGCTGATAGGAATCCGGGGAAAGGTCGAAGGAATCCCTTATCTCGATCGTCGCGGAGCGCGCACAATTTAGCGCCAGCGCGATTAAGGCATGTCCGGCTTCGTGGACGCCCAGCCTGAACAGCTCTTCGGGCGTGTAACTCCTCCTTTCAGGCATGACAGCGCGTAAGTCGCTCGCCTGAAGTTCACGCTCCTCATTCCTTGCTTGTCGGCGGGCGGTTCGAACGAGTTCTTCGAGTGCTGCTGCGGACTTCCCGCCCAGATCGTTGCCAATCTCGATCAAGGATTCGAAAGGCAGAGCTCCTCCTGTGTGGTAGCGCAGGATCTCCGCCCGGGTCGCAGCGTCGGGCAGGCCTAACTTGAAGTGCTTTTCAATCCGGCCTGCCCGGAGGATCGCGGGATCAATCCATTCCGGATAGTTCGTGGCACCGATAACGATCACGCCGTCTCCGGGGGCGTTCATCAGGCTTAGGAACTCATTAATGACTACTTGCCAGTACGTCTCATTGGGATGACCGGTCGGTCTGGAGGGGCGAGAACCGATGCTGTCGAATTCGTCGATGAACAGGACTGCACCCTTACTTGCTTTGGCCTCATCGAAACTCCTTCTCATCGCTGCCAGCATTTCATGGAGGTAGCCCCCAGATTGCCACACACCCACGGTGGTCTGGATCAAACGGAACCCCAGAGCCGTCGATAGGGCCGAAGCGAAGTACGTCTTTCCCGCGCCAGGCGCACCGGATACGAGAGCACTCTGTCCGATATCCTTCCAACCCAACTTCCCTTGTCGCCAGAGCTCGATGTCTTTGGCCAATCCCCGTGCCCAAACCTTTTGTTCTTCGAAGCCCGGCAGATCGAATAGACTGGGCCCGTCCTGGTCCGAATGCTCAAGCTCGAGCAGCGCCCGTGTATCATCAACTGACCACAGTGGCTTCATCACGCCGGCAAGCATCACGCTCTCCGGCTTGCCGATAAGGACACTCACTTGCTCTTCGCTCAATGCCGGCAATCCCAGAATGCGGCGGGTAGCGTGGACATCTTCGGCCGAAGGTGGCCTCAGCGACAAGATCTGCTTCGAGACGAAGCGCACTTCTTTGGGTACCTCGTTGATGTGCGTTGCAAGGAGTATTCGCAGGCCTCGTAGATCAAAGATGGACGGCTCTAGTTCGATGGGCCTCTTCCGCTTGATTGGGTTGGCCAGTCTCACGGCTTCGGGGTGCAGTCCCCATTCGTCGGCGTCGTCATTTAAGACGACATGGCAGGCCCTTTTGTAAGACAGCGGTCTAAATTCGAGTGGGACGGTTGCGATGACAAATCCATCACCGGAGCGAAAGTTGACACCATCCTCCTTCATCAATCGCCGAAGTGCGAAGTAGGCCAGAAGGCCACTCGGGTCCTTCTTCAGATCCCGGAAGCGTTCACGGAGTTGATCGCGCTTCATGTCAGTGCCCTTTCTTCGGTCGGGGCATACCGAGACGGTACCAACGGCTAAGGGTGCGGGCGAGACCAATGTCTGGGTTCATGTACATGAGCTGGCTGGTGACGATTTCGCCCCCATCTGGGAGCAATGGGTGACCAGTGACGATTCCTTTCATCGCGTGGCACCAGCCGAGCACAAGCCTGTGATCCTCAAGCAGCGGCGCCTTTGCCAGAATATCCGCAGTGTCCAGCTTTCCCGCTTCCAGTTCCTCCAGGTCGCGGAGCAAGCGCCGCATAATGCCCGGGTCATCGAATGCGAATGTCATGTGCTCAATCCTTCCCAGTTGCCCATACAAGAGCTCGTACCGCAGGACGCCCCAGGCGTCCATAGGGATATGAAGGGCGTCTGTATTTTTTTGAATCTTGATTTCCAGCGTTTCTCGCTTGTGTCTGTCGGATGACAGTGATTGATGAGGGCAGCGTAATGGTGCTCCAGAATGATCGCTCCACCCAACATACTCAGGGCCGCTCGAGAACTCCTTGGCATGAAGCAGGCCGAGGTGGCAGATGCTGCAGGAATATCGAGGAGTTCAATACAACGACTTGAATCCGGCCGGCGCGACTGGACGCATGGCTCTGTCTTGCTGCAGACATTTTACGAGCAAGAGGGGATCGTGTTCGTTCGGCCGGTTGACGGGAACGGGTGGGGGCTTATCAACAACTCCGGCCGTGAAAGCTGATTGTTGACAAGCCCGCTGCCTATTAATTGTCCGAGAGGCCGAGAGTGGTACCCCTAAGCAAATCTCTCCAGGCAATCATTTCATTCAGCGCGGACCATATTTGGTTCGTACTTTCTCCCGCCGGCTGCACCAATATTCCCTCTAAAGCCGTCTGAAGATGTAGCTGTTGTTTTGCTAATACCGAAGAAAACGGCGCGCATTTCAGTCAACTATAGTGCCGTACCGCCTTGAGGCCGAATTCCCTGCATCCGACATCATCGAGAATTGACTTCGCTACGCGGCTTCCGAGCTCCTCTGCGCTCGTGATTCCCTGAACGAATGGCAGCTTGTGAAGCAGAAACGGTATGGACACGCAGTAAAGACTATGGCTGAGCGGTTTTTCGAATTTCGGCCGGAACTGGCTATCCAAGTCAATCCCCCCCGTCGCGACGGTGGCAGTGTCGTCAGTCGCCGCGAATGCCGTTGAAGCCTTCACGGTCCGCGCTTCGCGAACCACGCCCTGCGCGATCAGGCTTGGAAACGGGACATCCCAGGCTGAGACAGCATGCTGGCCTGTCGCGTCGATAAACGCCGTGAACGCATGCCGATCATCGCAGATCTCGATCACGGCACCTTGTTCGGCACTGTCGTTGTCGAGCCTGTAGTCCGGACCGAGTTTGAGCACGGAGAGTCGCCCCGCCCGGTGAAGCGCCAGCAGACGTTCGATCGACTGGTGCGGGACGGTCGCATAGTCATCCACGAACAGCGTCTTGAAATATTTGTGAAAGCGTTTCAGGTCTTCCTCGTTGAAATGTGGGACCGCCCGCAAAACGGTTTCGTGCATGCACAGGATCGAATAACGCCAGGCGACCGTGGTACGCGTCGCCTTGTTGGTCCTGGCCTCCCCAAGGTTCAGCGCTGCCCAGGTAAACGGGTCGTATGATTCGCGTTCCGAGAAATAAGCGTCCGCCACGGTCTCAACGGTCAGCATGCCAAGGCCGATGCGCTCGGAATATGCGGGATCGCTGGCAAATAGCTGCGCGCGAAAGAGCTCAAATATTTCGTCGAGCAGCCTGTCCGGAACGGTGTCAACCAGCCTGTCCACTGCAGCTTCCGTGAAAATAGAAAGTGGCTCGTACGGGATAGGACAGTAAAAGTCTGCTTCCGGCAGAAGGCCTTTCCTCGACATCATCGTCAAGTGGAAATCGGGACCGGATGCAGAGTGATACTGCATCGTTCCGGAATCATCGAGCAGGAACGACCCATGCGCTGTGGCAACCGATACCACCGCGTCGATACCACTCAGGGACGTTCCGAGTACGCCGACGGAAACATCGCCGATCGTATCGAGATTTTTAGCTGGCCACGGAGAAATGAAAAAACCCGGCTTGGTCTCGGTCTTCTCCGGCCAGTCATGACCCGTGGCCATGACGACATGGTCGAACGCCTTGGAGTCCGTAGCGCCGTCCTCGCCCTTGACTTCCACGTTGATGTCGCTCTCCCTGAGCTGGATATCCAAGACCCTGTGACTTGCCTTGATATCAACGGTATGGCCGCGAGCCACGGCCTTCGCCAACAGTGCATTGAGCTGCGCCTCGAAATACGCTCCAAGAACGACCCGCGGATAGAATTCCCGCTCGCCGATGGTCTCGACCGGGACGCCGAGCATGGCGAGTTCGGCAGGGCTCTTGCGCCTGAGCCAATGCGTCAGGCTCTCGCACACGGGCGGCAACTCGATGCTGGCAATATTGGCAAGCATCGCCCTGTCGTTGGCGCGGGGGTGATAGGGTGTCCCCTTGCCTGGATCGGCATTGGCTTCGTAAACGGTCACCGACAAAGGTGTCTCGCTCTCCATCAGCCCCTTCAAAGTATAAATCCCGGTCGGACCGGAGCCGATGATGGCAATGCTGGTCATTTTAAACTCATGTGTTGGAATCCGTCGGTCGGTGCGCCATGGATCAATTGATGGGTTGCTGTCGATACGAGGAGCGGGTTTACTTTCCCCGATCGACCTCCTCCTCGATGGCGCAAAGTCGAGCGTTGACCGCCTCACCACCGCCACCGCAAATTCAACCCGATGCCATTCGATCAAATCTGCTTCCTTGACAGGCAACGGGACGGCGACCTGGCGGTTTTATCAAGCTCGACCTTCCGTTCTGTGGCCCGGATGTCGGGTTAAACGCTCGATCGCCGTTTCGCTGGTCACGGGGAGAAATCGGAGAAATCCCCATGTTCGCCACGTCCGTAACGTCCAATACGCGCGCGCTGCCACCCTCGCCACCAGAACCCTTGGTCGCGATATTCGTTCCCTTCATCGCTAATATTGTAGCGGGCGAGTAGCTATCGCGACACCGGGCTATATCTCGGCAATGAGACACGAGACGCACAATATATTCGAACGAACACCCGCTGGAGCTGTTAACGTCGATCATGGCGGTTCGTCACCGAAATGGAGCAAGGGTTTGCGAGAAAACTGCGCAGGAACCGTCGAAAGCTTATGGCGCTATCCAGTCAGCTCTCTCGGCGGAGAAAGCCTCGATACACTGACGCTGGACCGCGGTGGTGTCGTCGGCGACAGGATTTACGGCCTTGTCGATGCGCAAACGGGAAGGCCCGCAGCGCCGGAAAAGGACGCGAGGTGGAGACCAGTTCTTTTCCTGCGATCACGAACTGCCGCTGGAACAGTCGAAATCGGTTTCCCCGACGGGGAGTGGCATGACATTGGAAGCGGCGCGTTGAACGGTCGTTTGTCGGAATACCTGGGCTTTCCCGTCGCGGTCCGCTCCTATGGAAAGCCGGGATCGGACCCGGACATCGCCATTGCAGTCAACCGTTATGTACCAAGTCCCCTGCATATCCTCACCACCGCCTCGCTCCGTCATTGCGCTAGGCTTACGGAGAGGCCTTTTATTGACGTTCGTCGTTTTCGACCAACAGTGCTGCTAACCACCAGGGACGTGCACGCCTTCCTCGAAAGCGCCTGGATTGGCACAAAAATCACGGTTGGCACCGTGGTCGCCCACGCCGATGAGGAAACCAAACGATGCGGGATGACTTTGATCGCCCAGCCCGGCCTCAAGGAGGACGCCGACCTCTTGAGGGGCATCCTCCGTCACAATCGCCGAAACCTTGGGATCTATTGTTCCGTCGCGACCGGGGGCAATATTTCCCTTGGAGATGAGCTTTTTTCGATCTCCGAGTGCTGAAGCTGCTCTCGCCTGCATTTGGTCCGCTAGCGACGGCAGCCCGAATGCTCGGCCAGGCCTGATGCGTGGACCACCGAGCGCCAATCGCTGCGGAGTCAAAGGCGCTCGGCGGCTTATGTTATCTCAACGAGACATCGGCGACGTTATCCTGGTAGTCCTTCTTGGGGTCGGACCCGAGGAGCATTTTTATCCCCGCCCACAAACTTGAGCCGTCCTTCCAGATTTCCGCATGCTCTGCGTCCAGTCTGAGGAGGACGAGTTTAGGGTCGTCCTTGCCGCCTTCGTACCACGCTGCAATATAGTGGTTCCATAACCGATCAATTGTCGCCCGGTCGGTGTCGATGCCGAGATTGCCATGGATCGCCGCAAACACGTCATGACCTTTGGAGGCGAACGTGGCCACTGCACGCGAGCCTTCGGACAGCTTGCCGACCAGCTTCGACTCCGTTGACGTGAAAAACCAGATCGGCCCGTGATCTCCTTCGATTTGCGCGGTCATTGGCCGCGTGTGGCTTTCGTCTACACCAGCCAATCCCAGCATCAGCGTCATGTCCGATTTTAGCGCTTTCCAGAATTTTTCTTTTAGCTCTTGCTCGTCGGCCACTCATCGTACTCCCGTTTTGTCTTGGTTTTGAACACGACGAAGTAGATGAAGCCAGGTTGGCAAAAATCAAGACCCCGATAAAGCGCATGGCCGGACACGGCATCGATCGACTGATCTGCAACCAGCCCTATTCGATCCCTGCCATGAACGCCGGAAGCTGTTGTTCGAAGAATTTCGAGAACGAGGCGATCCGCGGGGGGAGTGCCTGATAGGGCGGATAATAGAGGGTCAGCCAGAGTTCCGGCGGCGACCAGGCTTGCAGGACATGAATAAGACGGCCGGCGCGCAGATGCTCGCCGACATGGAAGCGGGTCAGCATCGCGACCCCCATGCCATCGGTTGCCATGCTTGCGAGCACCTCCCCGCTAATGGCGCTGAACGCGCGGCCGGCGGAAATGCTCGCTGTGCCGCTACCGTCTGACAAAGCCCAGTTTTCCCGTCTGCTCTCCTCGCTTTAAGCAAGGCAATCGTCAGGCGTCAGTTCGTTCGGATGCCGCATATCCGCAAACCGGCTTCCTGAGCGCTGATCCTGAGACGGCCGTGATCGGCCCTGTGGGTGTTCACCACATCTTTTCTGGCATCTTCCAGCGCCTGTACGGCCGGCTGTATCTGCGCGGCGAAGATCTCACCATCCGTCGTCAAGGACACCTGCCGCGTCGTGCGCACGAAAAGCTGCACGCCGAGATCGTCCTCCAGCGCGGCGATTGCCCGCGTGACGGCTGCCGGCGTCATGTCGAGTTCCCCCGCCACCTGGGCAAAGTTCCGCTTCTCCGCAGCAAGGAGAAAGGTTCGAAGAGCCTTCTAATCGTTCATTTTGTTATTTCATCCAGCGCAACACATTGAAAATAATTATTGCAATTCCGGACGACGATCAACGGGGGTAGATATTCAATCACACAAGACAACCCAAGCCAGCCACGGAAGGCGAACATCATGATCAAGGATATCAAGGGACTGCACCACATCACATCGATGGCGTCAGACGCCCGCCAGAACAACACGTTCTTCACCGACAGTCTCGGCTTGCGCCGCGTCAAGAAGACCGTGAACTTCGATGATCCGAATGTCTACCACCTCTATTACGGCGACGAGGCCGGCACCCCCGGCACGGTCATGACCTACTTCCCCTTCCCGGACGTCATGCGCGGCAGGCCCGGCGTCGGCGAAGTCAGCGAAACGCAGTTTGCGATTCCCAAGGGCTCCCTCTCCTTCTGGCAGGATCGTCTGGCAGCCAAAGGGACCGGCAATCTTCAGACCGGCACAGTTTTCGGCGCCAACAGCCTGCGTTTCAATGGACCGGACGGCGAAGGCTTCGCCCTGATCGAAACGGCCGACGACAGCCGCAAGGCCTGGAACGGTGCCGGTATCGACGACAGCGTCGCCATCCGGGGATTTTCGGGTGCGAAATTTCGCCTGCATGACACCGCCGCTACCGCCGAACTGCTCGGCTTCATGGGCTACCAACGCGCCGAGTCGGAAGGCGATGTGACGCGCTTCATCATCCCGGGTGGCAACGGCGCCGACACGATCGATCTGGAAATCCTGCCAAAAACGCCGTTCGCACGGCAGGGTGCTGGCTCGGTTCATCATATCGCCTTCGCCGTCGAGAACCGCGCAAAACAACTCGAAGTCCGCAAGGCCCTGATGGATACCGGCTACCAGGTCACGCCCGTCATCGACCGCGATTACTTCTGGGCGATCTATTTTCGCACACCTGGTGGCATATTGTTTGAAATTGCCACCAACGAGCCTGGTTTTGACCGCGACGAAGACACAGCGCATCTCGGCGAGGTTTTGAAGCTGCCTGCCCGTTACGAGCCTTTCCGCGATCAGATCGAGGCCGGACTGGCCCCGCTCGCCGCCTGACGTCGGCCGACGTCGCTTTGAAACAATTTGGCGGCATAACGTTCAAGACGTGCCGCCTTCCCTGCCCCATTGCCTAATCCAACCCAACGAGAAGGAAACATACCATGTCCAGCAAGCTCCAGGTCCTCACCCCGCAGAACAGCCAACTGATTTTCATCGACCAGCAGCCGCAGATGGCATTCGGCGTCCAGTCGATCGACCGGCAGGTTCTGAAGAACAACGTCGTGGGTTTGGCCAAGGCGGCCAAAATCTTCAACATTCCGACCACGATCACCACCGTCGAAACGGACAGCTTTTCCGGCAACACCTTCCCCGAACTGCTTGCCGTCGTTCCGGAGAACGACATTCTCGAGCGCACCTCGATGAACTCCTGGGACGATCAGAACGTCCGCGACGCACTGGCCAAGCATGCCGCTGACGGCCGCAAGAAAATCGTCGTCGCCGGTCTGTGGACCGAGGTTTGCAACACGACCTTCGCGCTCTCCTGCATGCATGACACCGATTACGAAATCTACATGGTCGCCGATGCCTCCGGCGGCACCTCGGTCGATGCCCACAAGTACGCCATGGACCGCATGGTACAGGCGGGTGTCGTGCCCGTCACCTGGCAGCAGGTTCTGCTCGAATGGCAGCGCGACTGGGCCCGCAAGGAGACTTATGACGCGGTCACCAAACTGGTGAAGGAGCATTCCGGCGCCTACGGTATGGGCATCGACTACGCCGTCACGCACGTTCACGGCGGCGCCGAGCGCGTCAGCCACGGCAAGCGCATCGGCCCGAACCCGGCCGCCATCTGATCTGAAACAGCCCCGTCCGGATCCGCCTGGCGGGGCACTCTTTTGGAAGGGAACGCCGGATGAAAATCTATCTTCTCTCGCTCGCCGTCGGCCTCCTCGTCGGGGTTATCTACGGGCTTCTCAATGTCCGCTCGCCTGCTCCGCCGGTCGTTGCACTTGTCGGCCTGCTTGGCATTCTGGTCGGCGAGCAAATCGTGCCGCTGGCGAAAAACATCTGGAGCCGCGAGCCGGCTGCGGTATCCTGGCTTCATCAGGTCAAGCCGCACATGTTCGGCCACCTCCCGAAGGGCGGGGTGACTGCCGTGGAGGCGACATTGCCGCGCGAAGAACCGACCTCGGGGAAAAGCTGATGACGACGCGACGCACATTCCTGGGGGCAGCATCGAGCCTTGCTTTTCCAAATCTGTTTTCGCCGGCCCATGCCGCCGATCCTTCTCAGACCGGAGCCACGTCCATGCATGCAGACATCGTTCTTCACAACGGATTGGTCACGACCCTTGATCGCACCAACCCGAATGCGACCGCCATCGCCATCAAGGACGGCCTGTTCCTGGAGGTGGGTACCGACAGCGAAATCATGGCGCTCGCCGGGCCGAAGACGAAGATCGTCAATCTCAAGGGCAAGCGCGTCCTGCCGGGCCTGATCGACAACCACACCCACGTCGTGCGCGGCGGTCTCAACTTCAACATGGAACTGCGCTGGGACGGTGTCCGTTCGCTTGCCGACGCCATGGACATGCTGAAACGACAGGTGGCGATTACGCCTGCTCCACAATGGGTGCGCGTTGTCGGCGGCTTTACCGAGCACCAGTTCACCGAAAAGCGCCTGCCGACCATCGACGAAATCAATGCCATCGCACCCGATACCCCTGTGTTCCTGCTGCATCTGTATGATCGCGCGCTGCTGAATGGCGCTGCTCTTCGCGCCGTCGGCTACACGAGAGATACCCCGAACCCGCCCGGCGGCGAGATCACCCGCGACGCCAACGGCAACCCGACGGGGCTTCTTCTGGCCAAGCCGAATGCCGGCATTCTCTATTCGACGCTGGCCAAGGGGCCAAAGCTTCCTTTCGACTACCAGGTCAATTCCACCCGCCATTTCATGCGCGAACTCAATCGCCTCGGCATCACCGGCGTCATCGATGCCGGCGGCGGCTACCAGAATTATCCGGATGACTATGCCGTCATCCAGAAGCTGTCGGACGAAAATCAGCTGACCGTCCGCCTCGCCTACAATCTGTTCACGCAGAAGCCGAAGGAGGAGAGGCAAGACTTTCTCAACTGGACGCAATCGGTCAAATACAAGCAGGGCAACGATTATTTCAGACACAACGGCGCCGGCGAAATGCTGGTCTTTTCCGCAGCCGACTTCGAAGATTTCCGCGAGCCGCGACCGGAGCTGGCTCCGGAAATGGAAGGGGAACTGGAAGGCGTCGTGCGGATACTCGCCGAAAACCGCTGGCCCTGGCGTCTTCACGCCACCTATGACGAAACCATCAGCCGCTCCCTCGACGTCTTCGAGAAGGTCAACAAGGATATCCCGCTCGAAGGCCTCAACTGGTTCTTCGACCATGCCGAAACGATCTCCGACCGCTCCATCGATCGGATCGCTGCACTGGGCGGCGGTATCGCCACCCAGCACCGCATGGCCTATCAGGGCGAATATTTTGTCGAGCGTTATGGCCACGGCATCGCCGAAGCGACACCGCCGATCCGCAAGATGCTCGACAAGGGCGTCCACGTCTCGGCCGGCACGGACGCAACGCGCGTCGCCTCCTACAATCCCTGGGTCTCGCTCTCCTGGATGGTGACCGGCAAGACGGTTGGCGGCCTGCAGCTCTATCCGCGCGCCAACTGCCTCGACCGCGAAACGGCGCTGCGCATGTGGACGGAAAAAGTCACCTGGTTCTCCAACGAGGAAGGCAAGAAGGGCCGCATCGAGAAGGGCCAGTTCGCCGACCTCGTCGTGCCAGACAAGGACTTCTTCTCCTGCGCAGAGGACGAGATCTCGTTCCTGGTGTCTGAGCTGACAATGGTTGGTGGCAAGATCGTCTACGGTGCAGGAGACTTCAAGACGCTCGACGAGAACGACGTGCCGCCCGCCATGCCCGATTGGTCGCCTGTGCGAACCTTCGGCGGTTACGCAGCCTGGGGCGAACCACAGGGCGCCGGCGAACGCTCGCTGCGTCGAACCGCGATCTCCACATGCGGATGTGCCAGCGATTGTGGCGTTCACGGCCACGACCATGCAGGCGCCTGGACCTCGAAGCTGCCGATCACCGATCTCAAAGGCTTCTTCGGTGCTCTCGGATGCTCCTGCTGGGCCGTGTAAAGGCGCACCGCATCGCGCTGGACGAACAGAACGGGCAGCTACCACTGCCCGTTTGAGCGAGATAATTATTGCAAAAATAGCAACGAACTGAGAACTATTGATGCAATTGTTGGCGGACATCTTTCTGGCCAATATCGCTCCACCAGCCAAAACAATGCCGCTCGGTTCGACCGGCCAACATGACAGGAGCAGACATGATTGATCACTCTTCATCCACGGGACGCCAAGGCGCGCTGCTCGCAAATGTCGCTGCCGCGCCGGTGACGCGTTTCATCGCGCTGCTTGCCTTATGCGCCGCCTATATTCAGGGGCCGCTCACCAAGCTTTTCGATTTTCAAGGTGCCATAGCCGAAATGGAGCATTTCGGCCTCCAGCCTGCGGCATTCTTCGCAATTGCCGTCATCGCATTCGAACTCACGGCGTCCGCCATGGTTCTGTCCGGCTTCTTCCGCTGGCTTGGCGCGATTGCGCTTGCCATCTTCACGCTTCTTGCAACCTTTGTCGCTCTCCGGTTCTGGAACATGCCGGCTGGTATGGAGCGCATGATGGCAACCAATGCATTCTTCGAACATCTTGGCCTTGCCGGAGCGTTCGTCATCGTCGCCATCGCCGACCTCACGAAGGGAGCGAGCAAATGAGCGCGACGAAATCGTCCGGCGGCGGTTTCGCGCCGCTCCGCCAACCCGTGTTTGCTGTCCTGTGGGCTGCAACGGTTCTCGGAAACACCGGCAGCTTCATGCGCGATGTCGCCAGTTCGTGGCTGATGACCGATCTGTCGGCCGCACCGGCAGCCGTCGCCATGGTGCAGGCCGCTGGCACCTTGCCGATCTTTCTGCTGGCGATCCCCGCCGGGGTGCTGTCGGACATCCTCGACCGGCGCAAGTTCCTGATCGCCGTCCAGCTCCTGCTCGCCACCGTCAGCATATCGCTGATGATCCTGTCCCACATGGGCATGCTCTCGGTCAGCGCCCTGATCGGGCTGACCTTTCTGGGTGGGATCGGCGCTGCCCTGATGGGACCGACATGGCAGGCGATCGTGCCCGAGCTGGTGCCACGCGAAGATGTGAAGAGCGCCGTCGCACTCAACTCGCTCGGCATCAACATCGCCCGTTCGATCGGCCCGGCGGCCGGTGGCCTGCTGCTCGCGGCTTTTGGAGCCGCCGTCACCTACGGTGCAGACGTCGCCAGCTACATCGTGGTCATCGCCGCGCTGATCTGGTGGCCGCGCGCAAAAAACGCCGACGATGCCTTGTCGGAGAATTTTTTTGGCGCATTCCGCGCCGGACTGCGCTACACCCGCGCCAGCAAACCTCTGCACGTCGTGCTGCTGCGGGCGGCGATCTTCTTCGCCTTTGCCAGTGCGGTCTGGGCGCTGCTTCCGCTGGTGGCACGCCAGCTTCTGGGCGGCGATGCAGGCTTCTACGGACTTCTTCTCGGTTCAGTTGGCGCGGGCGCCATAGGCGGCGCGCTGGTCATGCCGACGCTGCGGCAACGCTTCAATTCCGACGCCCTTCTTCTGGGCTCCGCCATCGTCACGGCGGTCGTCATGGGAGCCCTCTCTTTCGCGCCGCCGCAATGGCTGGCGGTTGTCATTCTGCTTTTTCTCGGAGCCGCATGGATCACCGCCCTCACCACCCTGAACGGTGCGGCGCAGGCTGTTCTGCCCAATTGGGTGCGGGGACGCGGCCTTGCCGTCTATCTCACGGTCTTCAACGGCGCGATGACGGCAGGCAGCCTTGGATGGGGTGCCGTCGGGGAAGCCGTCGGCGTGCCCGCTACATTGCTGATCGGAGCGGCCGGACTGCTCGTCGCAGGCTTCATCATGCACCGCATCAAGCTGCCTTCCGGCGAGACGGATCTCATGTCGTCCAACCATTGGCCGGAGCCGCTCGTCGCCGAACCTGTGGCGCATGACCGTGGTCCGGTTCTCATCCTGATCGACTACCACGTCGAAAAGCACAATCGTGCGAAATTCCTGCATGCCCTGGACGACATGTCATCGGAACGTCGCCGCGACGGGGCCTATGGCTGGGGCGTAACGGAAGATTCCGCCGATCCGGAAAAGATCACGGAATGGTTCATGGTCGAATCATGGGCCGAACACCTGAGGCAGCACAAGCGCGTATCGAATGCGGATGCAGACCTCCAGAGCAAGGTTCTTGCTTTTCATAACGGCCCGGAAAAGCCGGTTGTCCGGCACCTTCTCTCGATCAACAAACCCGGGAAGGCAACCTGACGATTTTAGATGGGACCGGGAACGGCCGGCAACTGCCGCTTTCAGCGACCGTCAATCATGACTGCTTGAAACGGCAGCCGAAGTACCAACCACCCGTTAAACCATGAAAGAGCCGCCATGACCGAAGCAACATTATCCCTTACCCGCCGTGGCGCTCTTCATGCTGGCGCAGTTTTCACCGCAAGCCTTCTGTTTCCAGTCCGCTTTACCTCGGCAGCGACACCCGCTGCCACTCTCATCCCAGCAAATACAGGAGAAAAGACCATGGGCTTCGTTACCACCGCAGACGGCACAGAAATCTTCTACAAGGATTGGGGTCCGAAGGACGCACAGCCGGTTGTGTTTCATCACGGCTGGCCGCTTTCGTCCGACGACTGGGATGCCCAGATGCTGTTTTTCCTTGGTCAGGGCTACCGCGTGGTTGCCCATGATCGCCGCGGCCATGGCCGCTCGACGCAAGTCTCGGATGGTCATGACATGGACCACTACGCTGCCGACGCATTCGCCGTGGTGGAAGCGCTCGACCTCAAAAATGCCGTCCACATCGGCCATTCGACAGGCGGTGGCGAAGTTGCCCGCTATGTGGCCAGACATGGCGAGCCGGCCGGTCGCGTCGCCAAGGCGGTCCTTGTTTCCGCAGTACCGCCCTTGATGCTCAAGACGGCTGCCAATCCGGAAGGCCTGCCGATCGAAGTCTTCGACGGCTTCCGCTCGGCCTTGGCCGCCAACCGCGCGCAGTTCTTCCGCGACGTGCCCGCTGGCCCCTTCTATGGCTTCAACCGCGAGGGAACGACGGTCCACGAAGGCGTGATCCAGAATTGGTGGCGTCAGGGCATGATGGGCGGCGCAAAGGCCCATTACGATGGCATCAAGGCCTTTTCGGAAACCGACCAGACGGAAGACCTCAAGGCGATCAGTGTGCCCACGCTGGTGCTGCATGGGGAAGACGACCAGATTGTGCCGATCGCCGATGCCGCCCACAAGGCCATCAAGCTGTTGAGGAACGGTACGATCAAAACCTATCCGGGCTTCCCGCACGGCATGCTGACCACCAATGCCGATGTCCTGAACGCCGACCTGCTTGCCTTCATCAAGGCCTGATCAGCAATGCATCTGGATGCCGCCGCGGCTTGGCGGCATCCAGATCGACCCCGCGTCCGTCAATGACGGTTGCTTGAGCGCCACGCGGCCGGCGGCATCCCGACGGATCTGGTAAAGATGTCGGTGAAAGCGTGCTCGTTCTGAAAGCCGCATGCCCTGGCGATCGAAGCCATGTTTTCAGCCGTTTTGGCCAGTTGCGCCTTGGCCCGCTCCACCCGACGTGCCGAAAGCCACTCACCGACAGACTGCCCGGTCGTGGCCAGGAAGCCCGAGCGGAATTCGTCTGCGGAAAACCCGCTCGCATCGGCAATCTCGTGGATTTGGATATCGCGCGACAAATTGGCGGCGATAAAGGTTCTGACGCGCTTTTCCTGCAAGGGAGAGAAACGGCCGCTGGCCGAAAGCCTCTGGGCGGGAGACCTCCCGTACCGGTGTGCGAGATGGGCGTTGAAAGCCAGCCCGACATGCGCAAGCAAGCTGTCCCTCACCTCTTCAGGCATGTCGAACATCGGCAAAAGAGCCGCACCGATATTTCGAACAACCGGATCGTCAACCCCTCGGCACGTCTCAAGATCATCAATTTGCGGCTCGCCGGCCTCTGCGGTGAGTTCAACGAGATGCGCCTTCGGAACATGAAACACCAGCGCCTCAAGGCAACCACTGACTGCGATGGCAGCCCCTTTTTTCAGGCTGATGAGACAGATCGAGCCTTTGGGGTAGTGTCTCGACGATTCCAGTGTACCGCCCGGACGGATGTCGGCGTGGTCGACATCGGCGAGATACAGCATCACGAGGAATGCATCTTCCGGCGGAAGAAACACCGGATCGTCGCCACCTTCATAAAAACGGCAAAGATGTACAATCGTAAGTTTTGCGTCACGGAATGGCACAATGACCAGTTCCCTTGCCGCCCCGACACCGAAACCCGCTGCAATTCTGTCGCTGACGGTCAACCGTTCACTCATATTTGTATCGATCATCCGCCCAGGAAGCGGTAAGCCGGAACGCAGACGCGGCATACCCGTTCTATGCGGCATCAGAACGCCGATCTTGAAGAAAAGGATCCTTTCCGCAGAGATTTTAACAGACTAGCGGAAAAGCAATGCCAATCCTCACTCATACCCGCCAAGGCGGGCACCCATGGCTCCAGAGGGAAATTATACGTCTTGATCTCTGATTCTACTCCTAAAACCCAGTCTTCGGCTCAACACGTGATCGACGGATTTGGTTGCCCTTTGAAACAGCTGGCAATCAGCCAGAGCCTGACGACCGCAGACATCGGGATCTTCCGAAAGGCGACGGGCCAAACCAGGCTCGATCAAGTCAAGACCTCGGCCAGCGATCGCGGTTTCGTCATCGGCGTGTCTTTGACTGGTGGCCACCGACGGCACATTTTCCATGAACATCATGCATCGTCCCATGATTTCACCGAAAACGCGATTTATATTCGCGATCTCGCTCAAGCCTACACGGCAGATCTCAGCAACCCGTTCGATTTCATGCTGTTCGAGATATCGCCTGCATCTCTCGAAAGAATCGCCAACGAGGCGGAGCTTGCCGGCGTTACGTCACTGGCAGCTGAAACGGCGTCCAAGGATATCGTGCTTGCCAATCTTGCGCGCGCGCTGATCCCGGCGCTCGAAAGGCCGGAAGAGGCCAGCGCCCTGTTCGTCGATCAGATGACGACGGCGATCGGCGCCTATCTTGTGCAGCGCTACGGTGGACGACAGGCCCAGACCGCCAGCCGAACGGCAAGCCTGTCCCGCGCGCATGAGGAACTGGCAAAAAGCATCATCCTCGAAAATCTTGAAGGCGACGTTTCGGTTCTGGACGTTGCCCAGGCCTGTAACCTGTCACGCGGTTATTTCATCCGTGCCTTCAGGGAAACGACGGGCGTGACGCCCTACCAGTGGCTTCTTGGCGAACGGATCAAACGCGCCCGAGACCTGCTCCGCTCGTCCAATGCACCGCTTGCCGAAGTCGCCATCGCTTGCGGCTTTGCGGATCAGAGCCATTTCACCCGCGTGTTCTCGGCCATCGTCGGCGCAACCCCCGGCGCATGGCGCCGGAACATATGACGCGAACCGGCTGAATTCGAGCCCTCCGGCAATGCGCCGGCCGTGATCAACGAGACAGCCGCTTCGACAAAACCAACTTGTCGAAAGCACGCATCAGTCGATGTCCGCAGAACCTTGCCCGTGTTTCTACAGGCGGTGAATGGCGTCTGGTTCTCCAGCAGCCGCCCGCACGAAGCCCTTGCTCGCCACCATCAGGTTCTTCGTATACGTTTCCCTCACCTGCCCGGAGGTCAGCTGGCCGGCTGTCAGTTCTTCCACTACTTTGCCGCTGTTCATCACCGCCAGCCGCTCGCACATATGCGTGACGACGCCGAGATCGTGGCTGACCATGAGGTAGGTGAGCTTGCGGTCGCGGCGGACCTGTTCGAGCAGGTTGAGAATTTCGGCCTGCACGGAGGCGTCGAGGGCCGAGGTCGGCTCGTCAAGCAGCATGATCTTCGGTTCGACGATCAGGGCGCGGGCAATGGCGATGCGCTGGCGCTGTCCGCCGGACAGCTGGTGCGCGTAGCGGAAGCGGAAGGACGAGCCGAGCCCGACCTCGTCCAGAGCCCGCAGGATGCGGCGCTCGGAATCGGCGACGGAATGAATGTCGAGCGGCTCCTGCAGCAGGCGATCCACGGTCTGCCGCGGGTGGAGCGAGCCGTAGGGATCCTGAAACACCATCTGGACCTTGCGGTAGAAGGCCTTGTCGCGGCGCCTTGCGTCAAGCGGCATGCCGTCCAGAAGGATCTTGCCGGAGGCAAGCGGCGCCAGCCCGACGATGGCGCGCAGCAAGGTCGATTTGCCGGAACCTGACTCTCCGACCAGCCCAAAGGATTCGCCCGGCGCCACGGTGATACTGACATCCTTCAGCGCATGGAACGCATCGTAGATCACCGTCAGATTTTCGATAGAGACCGCCGCCGTCATGCCGCCCACTCCGGCTGGCGGTCGAGCACCGGTAGCGGGTGCCTGTTGGTGCCGAGCGTCGGCATGCAGTTGAGCAGGCCCTGCGTATAGGGATGCTTCGCATTGCCGAGATCCGACGCCTTGATCTCCTCGACGATCCGCCCAGCATACATGACGATGACCCGGTCGCAGAAGGACGACACCAGCCGCAGATCGTGCGAGATGAAGATCAGCCCCATGCCCCTGTCCGCCACAAGCCTGTCGAGGATTCTGAGGACGTCGAGCTGAACGGTGACGTCGAGGGCCGATGTCGGCTCGTCGGCAATCAAGAGCTCCGGCGAGGCGATCAGCATCATCGCGATCATTGCCCGCTGGCCCATGCCGCCGGAGACCTCGTGCGGATGGAGATCGAAAACGCGCTCTGCATCGCGAATCTGTACCGCCTCCAGCATAGCGATCGCCCTGTCGCGGGCCTCTTTCTTGCTCACAGCCTCATGGGTGCGCAGCGTCTCTACGATCTGACGGCCGATGCTCATCACGGGGTTCAGCGAATATTTCGGATCCTGAAGGATCATCGCAATCCGGCTGCCGCGCAGGGAACGCCGGGTTTTCGGCGCAATGGAGAGGAGATCGACACCGTCGAAGTTCAGTGTCCCGGCAGAAATCCGCGCCTGCGGCGGCGTCAGTCCCATGATCGCCCTGCCGGTCTGCGACTTGCCGGATCCGCTCTCCCCGACGATGCCCAACCGCTCGCGCCCGAGCGTGAAAGACACGCCGCGCACGGCCTCAATCACGCCGCTGCGCGTGGGAAAGCTTACCCTCAGATCGTCTACGGTCAGCATCGGGTTCATTGGCCGCTTTCCTTCGGATCAAGCGCGTCGCGCAGCCCGTCGCCGAGCAGGTTGAAGCCGAGGCTGACGATGAGGATGGCAATGCCGGGCATGGTGGCGACCCACCACTGATCGAGAATGAACCGGCGGCCGGAAGCAATCATCGCCCCCCATTCGGGAAGCGGCGGCTGTGCGCCAAGACCGAGGAAGCCGAGGCCGGCGGCTGTCAGGATGATGCCGGCCATGTCGAGCGTGACGCGCACGATCAGCGACGACAGGCACATGGGCATCACATGGCGCAGCACGATGCGAAATGGCGACGCCCCCATCAGCCGGATGGCGGAGATATAATCCGAATTGCGCACCGTCAGCGTCTCGGCCCGAGCGATGCGCGCATAGGGCGGCCAGGAGGTAACGGCGATGGCGACGATCGCGTTCTCGATGCCCGGCCCCATGGCGGCAACGAAGGCGAGCGCCAGCACGAGTTTGGGAAAGGCGAGGAAGATATCGGTAATGCGCATCAGGACGGCATCGACCCAGCCGCCCGCATAGCCGGAGACGGCGCCGACGAGAAGGCCGATCGGTGCCGCGATGATCGCGACCAGCACGATGACGAACAGCGTCAGCCGCGAGCCGTGCAGCAGGCGCGAGAGAATGTCCCGGCCCTGGTCGTCCGTGCCGAGCAGATAGCCCTCGCTCCCCGGCGGCAAAAGGCGGGCGCCGCCAAGATTGCCGATGACGGGCGAATGCGGCGCCAGCACATCGGCGAAGATCGCGATCAGGATGAGCAGGAGAATGATGCCAAGCCCGATGACCGCCAACCTGTTGGCGGAAAAGCGCCGCCACGTCATGTAGGCACGGCCGAGACGAGCCTGCAGGCGCGATTGCGGCCGGTCGGTCATCAGCCACGCCCGGCGGTTCATCGGAAGGGACGGTGTCATCTCGCTCATTTGGCGCGCGTCCTTGGGTCAAGCGTCCTGTAGAGAAGATCCGACAGGATGTTGATGGCGATGAAAACGGAGCCGATGATGATCGTGCCACCGAGAACCGCGTTCATGTCGGCATTTTGCAGGGAATTGGTGATGTAGAGGCCAAGCCCCGGCCAGGCGAAAACCGTTTCCGTCAGCACCGAGCCTTCCAGCAGCCCCGCATAGGAGAGCGCAATCACCGTGACCAGCGGCACAGCGGCATTGCGCAGGGCATGGCCCCAGATGATCCGGGTTTCGGAAAGACCCTTGGCGCGTGCCGCGACGATATATTCCTGGCTCAGTTCGTTCAGCATGAAGCTGCGGGTCATGCGGCTGATATAGGCGAGCGAGAAATAGCCAAGCAGGCTGGCCGGCAGGATGATGTGACGGAAGACGTCGCGGAACACATCCCATTGCCCCTGCATCGCCGAGTCCAGCAGGTAGAGGCCGGTAACGGGCGTAAAACTGTATTCATAAACGATGTCGATGCGGCCGGGAAAGGCGACCCATCTGAGCTTGGCATAGAACAGAAGCAGCGACAGAAGCGCCAGCCAGAAGATCGGCACGGAGTAGCCGACAAGGCCGACGATTCGCACGATCTGGTCGGCGATCGAGCCGCGCTTGACGGCGGCTAGCACCCCGAGCGGCACACCGATAAGGCTGCCGATCAGCGTGCCCAGCGTCGCCAGTTCGAGCGTTGCCGGGAATACCCGGCGTATGTCGCTCATGACAGGGTTCGTCGTCAGAACCGAGGTGCCGAAATTGCCGGTCAGGGCGTCCCGGACGTATAAAAAGAACTGCTCGTACAGCGGCCTGTTGAACCCCAGCGCCTCCCGCGTCCGCTCCACCACATGCGCCGGTGCCCGATCGCCAAGGATCGCCAGCACCGGATCGATCGGAATGACGCGGCCGATAAAAAAGGTCACGGCCAGCAGGCCGAGATAGGTCGTGACGATGACGACCAGGAACCGCAAGGCGGTCCCTGCCCATCCCCTGGCGCGGGCGCGTCCGCGCCCGGCCAATTCTACGGTTTCGGGAAGGCTCACCGGCTTTGCCCCGAACTATTCCTTCGACACGGTGAAGACGTAGTTGGTATCGAAGCTCGGGCCGAGCTTGAAGCCCTTCAGGTTCGCGCGGTAGCCGGCCACCTCGGTCTGCTGGAAAACGATGACAAAGGGACTTTGAGCCAGCACCTTCTTCTGCAGGTCCTTGTACATTTCGGCACGCTTGGCAGCGTCCTTTTCAAGCAGCGCCGCCTTGCTCTGCTCCGTCCACTCCTTCGGCACATCCCAGGTATTGCGCCAGGCAAGCGTCTTGTTCTTGCCCTCGTCGGAATTGTCGGGGTTGACGGTGAAGGTCTCGGCGTTGGAATTCGGATCGAAATAATCCTGTCCCCACTGGCCGATATAGATGTCGTGCGTGCGGGCCCGGTATTTCGTCAGCGTCTGCTTGCCGTCGCCCGGGATGATGTCCATCTTGATATTGGCCTGGGCCAGCGTCTGCTGCACGGATTCGGCAATGCCGGTAACCGGCTGTGTATTTCGGACGTCCATCGTCACCGTGAAGCCGTCGGCAAGGCCTGCCTTGGCGAGCAATTCCTTGGCCTTGGCGACATCCAGCTTGTAGGGATTTTCCGAGAGTTCGCCGAGAACCCCCTTTGGCAGAAATGTCTGGTGGATCTCCCCGATACCCTTGATCAGCGTCGAACCGATGGCGTCGTAATCGACCAGATACTTGAACGCTTCCGCGACTTCCGGCTTGGCAAGGTTCGGGTTCTTCTGGTTGAGGCTGAAATAATAGACGGTGCCCTTCGGGGCGCTGGTGGCGGCGAGATCGGTGTTCTTCGCCACCGCCTCAAGATCGCCGGGCTCGAGATTGCGTGCAACGTCGATATCGCCGGCTTCCAGCGCCAGGCGCTGGCCGGAGCTTTCCTTCATATGGCGGTAGATGACGCGGGCGAGCGGCACCTTCTCGCCGTAATAATTATCGTTGCGCTCCAGTACCACCACCTCGTTGGCACGCCATTCGCGCAGCTTGAAAGCGCCGGATCCGGCATACCCAGTCTTCAGCCATTCATTGCCGAAGTCGGTGTCGTACTTGTACTCGGCCGATGGCGTCATGGGCTTTGCATTTTCCACAACGAGCTTCTTGTCGACCACGGCGCCGACGGTCGCCGTCAGGCAATTGAGAACGAAGCTGGGCGCATAGGCCTTGTCGACCGTAAAGACAAAGGTGTTCTCATCCGAAGCCTTGGCTTTTTCCGTCACATTGTCGCCGCTCAGGCCGAACTGGGTGAGAATGAAGGCCGGGCTCTTGTCGAGCTTGACGACACGCTCGAAGGAATAGGAGACATCCTCTGCGGTGACCGGATTACCGGAGGCGAATTTCAGGCCGGGCTTCAGCTTGAACGTGTAGGTCAGGCCGTCGTCCGACACCGTCCAGCTTTCGGCGAGGTCGCCGACGATCTTGGAGGTGTCGTTGAGATCGAGGCGAACGAGATAGCTGTAGGTGTTAGATGTCACCTCGGCGGTGGAGAGCTCGAAGGCCTCGCCCGGGTCCATGGTGATGATGTCGTCGAACGCAAAACCCTCGACCAGCGTATCGGCGGGCGTTTCGGCATAGGCGGGCGCACCGGCCACAAGGATCAGCGAGAGGGCGGCACCTGCCGTCAATTTACGCATATGCTTGTTGAGTGAATGCATCATTGTTCCGTTCCCTTTTTCTGATTGTATGAACTCTATCGCTCAGGGCGCTTCGTGCCAGGCCAGTGCCAGAACACGCAACCAGTTGTCGCGGCACAGTTTGGCAAGCTCCGCATCACCATAACCGGCACCCTTGAGGGCGGCAATCAGGCTTTGGTTGCCTGCGGCATCGCTGATGTCCTCCGGTATGGTTGCGCCGTCGAAATCCGAGCCAAGCGCGACGCAGTCGATACCCATGCGCTCGACCATGTAATCGATATGCCGGACCATGTCCGACAGCGGCGTCTTCGCGTTTTCCAGGCCATCGGGACGGAGCATCGTGGTCGCATAGTTCAGCCCGGCAAGCCCCCTGCTCTCCCGGATCGCGTCCATCTGGCGGTCTGTCAGGTTGCGCGCGACGGCCGTCAGCGCATGGGCGTTTGAATGGCTGGCGATCAGCGGCTGGTCGGTGGTTCGGGCGACGTCCCAGAAACCCTTTTCGGTGATATGCGCAAGATCGACCAGAATACCGAGCCTGTTGCAGCTCCGGACCAGCTCAAAACCCGCATCGGTCAGCCCCGGTCCCGTGTCGGGGCTCATCGGATAGGCGAAAGGCACGCCATGTCCGAAAATATTGTTACGGCTCCAGACGGGTCCGAGCGACCGCAGACCGGCGGCGTAAAAGGTCTCCAGTTCGGTCAGCTCCGGCCCGATCGCCTCGCAGCCTTCCATATGCAGCACGGCTGCAAAGACACCGGCCTCCATCGCCGTCCTGATATCCTGCGTCGAGCGGCAAAGCTTCCATGCGCCGGCGCGGTCAAGGCGCAACGCGATCGCTGCGAATTCCAAGGCGACGTCGAGCGATGGCTGGCGTTCAAGCGGCTCCGACAAAGGCGTCGCATAGTGGCCGTTTTCATCCGGCGTCTTCAGCACCAGATGGTTGGACGGTATGTAGATCGCCGACAGGCCGCCCGCGAGACCACCCTGCCTGGCGCGCGGTCCGTCAATGTGGCCTTCCGCCGTGCCTTGTGAAAACTCAAGAACCGGATCGGCACCCTTCCTGGCATTGCTCCACAGTCTGAGCAGGACGTCGTTGTGGCCGTCGAACACTGCCTGCATTCCAGATCCTTGCCTTGTGTGAAGGACAAATCGATTTTGTCCATCCGGTCAAGAATGCGATGCTATTCAAACCGGTTACGAATAACAATGCGGTCTCAAGAATTTTCCCCACCGGCAAAAAAGGCGCTGTTATAAGTGCTTGAAGACAGACGACGGGTCCGTGAACCACCGGTTCGCAATATGGCAACTGCGCCGGCGGGAAGGAGACGATGCCATGAACCTCAAGGAGTTCGCAAAGAAGCTGGAACTCTCGCAGACAACGGTCAGCCGCGCGCTGAGCGGTTATCCCGAGGTCAAGCAATCGACGCGGGAACGGGTGATCACGGCCGCGCGCGAGTTCGGTTACAGGCCGAACACAAGTGCGCTCGGCCTCGCGACCGGCCGGGTCGGCGCGGTCGGCATCGTGCTTCAGGGCGGCGGCGAATTCGGGCCGCACAGCAGCGAGTTCATGGGTGGTTTGGGCGGCAGACTGCAGCAGGAGGAGATCGACATCCTCGTCTCGACCGTCGATACGCAGGAGGCCGAACTTGCCACCTATCGGCGGCTGGCAGCCAGCAAGCGCGTGGATGCGGTCGTTCTCCACTCGCCCTTCCGGGATGATCCGCGAATTGCGCTGCTGACGGCGCTCGACCTGCCCTTCATCGTTCACGGGCGCACCGAAAGCGAGGGGCATTTCGGCTGGCTCGACATCGACAATTTCGGAGCCGTGCGGCAGTCGACCGGGCATCTGCTCGATCTCGGCCATCGCAGGATAGCCCTGCTCAACGGTTTTAGCGGCCGGATCTTTGCCATGCACCGGCAGAGCGGCTACGAGGCCGCCCACGCCGACCGCGGCATCCAATCCGATCCGGCCTTGGCGGCGCATGGTGAATTTACCGACGAGGCCGGCTTCAGGCTGATGCGCGATTTGCTCGACGGCAGCGACAAGCCGACGGCGGTCGTCGCGGGATCGATGATGACGGCGCTCGGCGCGATGCGGGCGATACGGATTGCCGGAATGCGGATCGGCGACGACATATCGCTGATCGCCCATGACGACGTCTTTCCCTATATCAGCCCGGACAACCTCATCCCGTCGCTGTCCACGACCCGTTCGTCCATCCGGGCGGCGGGAGCGCGGATCGGCGAAATGGTGCTGGAGCTTCTACAGGGATCTCCGCCCGAGACCCTGCGCGAGGTCTGGGCGGTAGAGCTGGTCATTCGCAACTCCACCGGGCGGGCGCCGTTCACCTGACGTCAGACCGCAAGTTCCCGGCGCTCCCTGTGGCTTTCCATGGCCAGATCGAGAATCCTCTGAAGATTGGCGGCATGCCGGAAATCCGGTTCCCGCGTCTCTCCAGCAAGCACAGCATCGACGAAGCGCTGGTAGTTGGTCAAAACCGGCTCGACCTCCATCTCCTTCCAGACGGCTTTCTCTACATCGTCCCCCAGGCAGGCGCGCAGGGTCGACCGGTCGAGCGAGTGGAAGACCTCGATAGCGCCCTTGTCGCCATGCATGCGCAGGCGCAGCTCGTTGAGATGGCCGGTCGCCCAACGGCTGGCATGGATGACGCCCATGGCGCCGTTCGCAAATTCGGCCGTCATGGTAAAGCTGTCGTTGGCGTCCAGATCATATTCGCCGATGCGGTTTCCCGGCGCTTTCTCAAAGGTCTTCAGCCGCGCAAAGATATGATCGATATCGGTGGCTGCACCGTAACCGGCGAAATCGAGAATATGGATGCCGACATCGCCGAGAACACCGTTGGACCCATGCTTTGTCGACAGGCGCCAGAGCCACTGCGATTCCGTTGCCCAGTCGCCCCAGGCTTTCGAAACGAGCCAGCTCTGCAGGTAGGAGGCCTCGACATGGCGAACCGTGCCAATAGCGCCCGACAGCACCAGTTGCCGCGCCGCCTGCACCTGCGCCACATTGCGGTAGGTGAGATTGACCATGTTGACGAGGCCGAGTTGGCCTGCAAGCGTCGCCATCTCGTCGGCCTTGGCATAGTTTTCGGCAAGCGGCTTTTCGCAAAACACGTGTTTGCCGGCGGCAAGCAGCTTCAGCGTCGTCGGATAATGGATGCTGTCGGGCGTGACATTGGCCACCGCGTCGAATTCGCCCCACGCGATCGCCTCGTCTAGCGATGTGAAGGTGTTCGAAATTCCATGCCGGAGCGCAAAACCCTGCACCCTAACGAGATCCACATCGACCGCCGCCACCAGTTGCGCATCGCTGATCGTCGAGAAGTTCATGGCATGGCTGTTGGCCATGCCGCCGGTTCCAAGAATGAGAAGACGGACCGGCCTGATCATTTGTAGCCTTCCTCCCCATCCTGATGCAGCCGCGGGCCGCGCTCGACGATGGGTTCCAGGGCCTGCTCGACGGGCACGTTCGGCGCGTCGTGGATAGCCGTGTAGGTGCCTTGCGGATTGTAGGCCCATTTCACGGAATTGCGCAGGACCTTGTGCACATTCGCGTCGTGATAAGTCGGATAGGTTTCGTGTCCCGGACGAAAATAGAAGATGTTTCCGGCCCCGCGCCGCCATGTCAGGCCCGAGCGGAACACCTCGCCGCCCGCGAACCAGGAAATGAAAACGGTTTCAAGCGGCTCGGGCACTGAGAACTGCTCACCGTACATCTCTTCGTTCTCCAGAACGAAATGCTCATCCAGCCCTTCGGCGATCGGGTGCCGCGGGTTGATCACCCAGAGACGTTCCCGCTCGCCGGCCTCGCGCCATTTCAGCGCACAGGGCGTGCCCATCAGCCGTTTGAACGGCTTTGAAAAATGGCCCGAATGCAGCACGATCAGGCCCATGCCTTCCCACACCCGCTTGGCGACACGCTCGACCACGACGTCGGAGACCGCACCATGATCCTTGTGGCCCCACCATAGAAGCACGTCCGTATCGGCCAGCCGCTCTTCCGTCAGGCCATGCTCCGGTTGCTGCAAGGTCGCGGTTTCCGCGCGGATCGCATCATCCTCGTTCAGCGCGGCGGCAATCGTCGCATGCATACCCTCAGGATAAATCTCGCGAACAACTGCATTGGTCTGTTCGTGGATATTCTCACCCCACACAATCGCCTTAATGGCCATGCCGGTCTTCCTTTTTCACCGATCGATTGAAAGCGCTTTCAATCACGAGCGATAGCCACCGATTCGCGCTTTAGCAAGACCAAATCCATCCGGATTCCCGCTGTTTTTTCGCGTCAGTGAAAGGTGGATTTGGAGAAGACGTTGAGGACGATGACACCGGCGATGATCAGCCCCAGACCCAGCACGGCGGCAAGGTCGAGTTTCTGCCCAAAAACGAGATAGCCGACGAGAGAAATCAGCACGATTCCGAGTCCGCTCCAGATGGCATAGGCGATACCGACAGGAATCGATTTCAACGTATAGGACAGGAAGTAGAAGGCGATGGCATAGCAGACGACCATGACAAGGGTTGGCACCAGCCGCGTAAAATGCTGTGCGGCCTGCATCGCCGAGGTGCCGAGCACCTCGAATACGATGGCAAGAACGAGCATGGCGTAGATCATGGTTTGGCTCATCACGCATTCCTGCTTAAGCTGTTGTTGGGGAAGCATTGTGAGGTCGGCCCGGCCTCACGGGTGTATCGTCTGAACGGTTGTCGCTGGCATGTCCAGCGCGATCAAATGCCGCAAGAGACAAAACCGCCGGAAAATCATTGGAACCAACGCCGTTGCCACGGTAGAAGCGGTGTGCACAAGGATCGGATGATGACGGAACCCACGACGGAAACGCTGTATGCTGCCATTGGCGGCGACAGCACGGTGAAAAGCCTTACGCGTCGATTTTACGAACTGATGGACACGCTGCCGGAGGCGGCGCGCTGCCGAGCCCTTCACCCTGCCGACCTGTCGGGAAGCGAGGCAAAATTCACCGATTATCTGACAGGATGGCTCGGCGGTCCGCCGCTTTATACCGACAAGCATGGTCATCCGAGACTGCGCAGCCGCCATTTTGGCGCAGCCATCGGTCCTGAAGAGCGGGAGGAGTGGCTGCTCTGCTTTACCCGTGCCTTGGAGGAGACCGTTGCCCATCCTCGACTCCGGTCCGTCATCCTCGAACCGGTCACCCGGCTCGCCCACCATATGCAGAACAGGGAAGACAGATAATGCGCAGCGACAGCTTGAAACCTGTGACCTTGTTCATCGCCGGATTGATGGGGCTTTTCGGCGTGGCCAGTGCCGCCGCCGCCTCGCATGGTGCCGATCCGCGACTGCTCGGCAGCGCATCCTTGCTTTGCCTGGCGCACGCTCCTGCCCTCGTCGCGCTTCACGCCGGATGGCAGGCGATCCGCACGGCGGCGCTTGCAACGCTGCTGCTTGCCGTCGGCACAACGCTGTTCGCCGCGGATCTTACCCTGCGGCACGTTGCCGGGCACGGCCTGTTCCCCCTGTCGGCGCCGACCGGGGGTGTCGTGATGATGCTTGGCTGGCTGGCCATTGCCGCCGGCGCCTTCTTTAAGCCGGCACGACCTGAACCAGATCTGGGCTAAGCGCCTTCCACGGCCTCGAAGCCTTCGAATTTTGGCGGGCCGAGATACATGGCGCGGTTTTCGGCGGCATTCTTGTGTGCGGCCCGAAAATTTTCCGACCTGGTCCAGGCCGAAAAGGCATCACGGCTCTCCCAGATCGAACTGGAGACGAACAGCGTATAGCCTTCCTCGGGTACCGTGTCCCCACGCAGCAGGCGAAACTCCTTGAAGCCCGGCACCTCGGCCAGACTGGAATCGCGATCCTCCCACACGGTCTCGAAGGCTTCTTCGTGACCGGCGGCGATCTTAAATCTGTTCATGGCAAAATACATGCGATATTCCCTATGCCCTGTTGTTCGTTCCAGCCCGTTTCGTCGCTTCATCGGGGAAGCGCAGAATATTGTCTTTGCAGGCATGGGCAATCACAAACTCCGGCCGGACGGCGCCGCGTGCCCGAGCGCGCGGAAACTGTGCGATGACGGCACCGCCCCTGTCTAGTGACATCGGGCGCGACAGCAACTCATAGAGCTCAGGAACCAGCCCGTCTCCGACCCCGGCCGCGAGTTTGTGCAGCCCGATCATGGTGAACCGGTCCAGGCGATCGTCCGTCATTGTCATCTCCGTAAAGCGGTGCGAGGGCGCGCTGTCGAACAGCATCAACCGGCGTTGCCGCGGCTTTCCTTCAAATCGAGAAAGGCGCGTTCAAGGCTTGATTTGCTGCCGTTGCGCAAGGGAACGAAGGCCTTGCCCCATTTCTTGCAGCCGGTCTTCACCCGCAGGCAGGCATCATGGCTGATACAGTCGATCGGGCAGAAAACGCAGTCGACGGAAGGAAGGATGTTGTCAATGCGCGACACGGCCTCGCGCAACCCGCCGTCATGATGGATCAATTCGGCGCCATGGGAACTGGCGATCTGCCGCAAATGCGCCACCTGGCAATCCCGGCCACCGACATAAAGAAAGCTGCGGCCTTCAAGCTTGCCGGCACCCGCCTTTTTCTGGGTAGCGTTCTGGGCTTCCGGTTCTCTGCTCTGCTTCTGCTTCGGCTTCAGTTGGTTCCGTCTGTCGCCCATGGTCAGTCTCCGCTCGTTCTTCAAAATCGCCTGTTCGGCCGATCGTGCTGCACCCTATTGAACCGGATAAAATCCGTAAAGCATAAAGATGACAAAAATACTCATATTTTTATTCTGAGGACTGCGGATCCGTGAAACGGCAGTCAACGGATCCCGAATTGCAGCGGGATCGTATAAGCCTTGCTGCTGATGCCAGCACTTTCGGGTATATTCGGGAAAGGGCTTGCGCGGCGCACAGCCTCCAGTGCGGCTTGATCGAGTGCCGGATGGCCACTGCTCCTGACGATCCTGATACTGCCGGCTTCGCCACCGGATGACACCGTGAATTGCACCTGGACGACGCCCCGTGCGCCATCGCGCTTCGCCGCAGCGGGAAAGCGGAACGACCGGTTCAGCCGGGCGCGAACCTTTCCGTCGTAGTTGGACATATTGGCATTGCCCGCCTGCCGGGACGCATTGCCTTTCTTGCCGGTGGAAGAGTTGGCGGCAGCCCCCTCGATGCCGTCCGCTTGCCCCTTTCTCTGGGCAACCACCGATTTGCCGGCATCGCCCGCCCGCTTCTTCACGTCTTTCTTGCGCGGCTTTTTCTTCTCGGGCTTCTTTTTCGCCTCAGGCTTTTTCTCGGGCTCGGGCTTGATGATATCCGGCTCGGGCTTTTCCTCCGGAACCACTGTCTCCACAGGTGCGATCGTGGCGGTGATTTCCGCTTGCTCGGATTGGACCGGTACGATGTCTTCCGCAGGGAGGATGATGTCGGCTTCGGTGGGCACAATATCGCTCGGCGTCTCCGACACAATGTCGGGCTGTACCGGTACGATTTCGGCCGTTTCCACCGGCTCCGGCTCAACCTCTTCGGGTTCGGCTTCCAACGGCTCGACTTCTTCCGCGGGATCTCCCGCCTGCAGCACCTCCTCGAAGGCATTGCCGAGCACCGCGACCTCCATGGCCTCGCCGCCCTGGATCATCGCAAGCTCCGTCGGCGCTTCGCCCGGCTCGAGCAGTTTGGCGATACCTGCATGCGCAAGCAGCGAGAGGACGATGGCCCCTGTCCATTTCACCGTTGTTTTCATCGCAGATACCGATGCGAAAGCCGCATCATCCTTTCAGTTCGACGGAAGATTTCGATCCGGTGCGCAGGGCTTTCATGCAGGCATCCCCGGCCAAGCCCTCGCCTTCGCAAACCGGCGCATCGTTGATCAGAAGGCTCTTGACCGCCTCGCATTGCGTACCGGGAAGATCGAACTGGCGAACCTTGGTCTTGCCGGCAGGCAGATCCCGGAAATCGAGAACCGCCATACGCTCGACGAGACCCTTGGCGTCGAACAGCACGAATTCGAAAGACGCCTTGGTAATCGACTGCCCAAGCCCGTTGCCGGCCACGAAGGTCAGTTTGCAGCCTTTGGCCGATGGCGAAAGGTCGTTCATCTCGATCGAGAGATTTCCTGCCGTCGCCTCCTGCGCCATCGCCGCGCCGGACAAAAGGCCTGTGCCGGCGGAAAGAACGGCAAACAAAGCCAGGCGGGTTAATCGGTCAAATTTCATGTGCTGTCCATTCCTGGGTTGCGTCTCGTTGCCAGCCATTAGACTGCATGCCGTACACGCCGCTGGGGCTGTGATTAAACTTGAGTCATTAAATCCTGTATTGCGTGCATAATAAAAGATGAGTAATGAAGTCAAGATAGCAAGAGCAATCCACACCGTCGAACAGGCTCCAAACCTGTTTCCGAAGCCGCGACCAGGACAGAACGTCTGTGAAGATGAATGAAAAAGATGCAGCGCCGGCCGCCAAGCCGATTGCCCATACGCCGCACATCATCGAAAGCCGCGAGCTTTTTCGCGGCAGGACCGAAATCCTGATCGCCCACGACGGCTCGATCTATCGCATGAAAATCACCCGCCAGGGCAAACTTATCCTGAACAAATAGGCCTGTTTCCATGACCCAGAATACCCGTCCGACACCGTCCGAAATCCGCGCCTTCCGCAGCGAAAATCCGGGCTTGCGGGAACGTGACACTGCTGCCCGGCTCGGGATTTCAGAAGCCGCCCTCGTTGCCGCCGAATGCGGACTGAGCGCTGTGCGAATCGACGGGTCTGCAAGCAGCCTGCTGGAGCGCGTGGCGGAACTCGGCGAAGTCATGGCCCTGACGCGCAACGAAAGCGCCGTTCATGAAAAGATCGGTATCTTCGAAAACATCAAGGCCGGCATGAATTCGGCCATCGTTCTCGGCGACAATATCGATCTCAGGATATTTCCCGGCGTATGGGCGCACGGTTTCGCGGTGACGAAAACCGACGCCGACAACAATGTGCGTCGCAGCTTGCAGTTCTTCGACAGGGCCGGCACGGCCGTCCACAAGATCCACCTGCGCGAGGCCTCGAACCTCGATGCCTATCACAGCATCGTCGAGGCGCTGAAACTGGAAGACCAGTCGCAGGAATTTTCCGCCGACCTTGGTGCGACGACGCCTGCTGAAGATGAGATTACCGACGTCGATGTCGCAACCTTGCGGGACGAATGGAGCCGGATGACGGACACGCATCAGTTCCACGGCCTTCTGCGCCGGCTCAAGCTCGGCCGTCAGCGGGCGCTGCAGTCTGTTGGCGAAGATTACGCCTGGAAGCTTCAGACGTCCTCGATCGAGACGATGCTGACCGAAGCCGCGAAAATCGAATTGCCGATTATGTGCTTCGTCGGCAATCACGGCATTATCCAGATCCACTCCGGACCCATCGCCAATGTCCGTACCATGGGGCCGTGGCTCAATGTCATGGACCCGACCTTTCACTTGCATCTGCGCACAGATCATCTCGCCGAAGTCTGGGCGGTCCGCAAGCCCACCGCCGACGGTCACGTGACCTCGCTGGAAGCGCTGGATGCCAAGGGTGACATGGTCATCCAGTATTTCGGCAAGCGCAAGGAGGGTGTGGCGGAACGGCCCGAATGGCGCTCGATCATGGAAAATCTCGCCCGGCTCGACACAACGATCGCCGCTTGAAGGACATCGCGATGAAATATGCCCCTGATTTTCGCCGATTGCGGTCCTGGGAACTGGCGTTGGCGATTTTTGCCGTGACCGCGCCTTTCGTGATGCCAGCGCTCTCGCCGCATGGCCCGTCCTTCATCGCGGCCGCCGCTGCACAGGACATGCAGAAGGTGGATGCCTCCCGGCTGGTTTCGATCGGTGGCGCAGTGACCGAAATCATCTACGCACTTGGCGAGGAAGGGCGGATCGTCGCCCGCGACTCCACCAGCATTTATCCGGAATCGGCCATGAAGCTTCCCGATGTCGGCTATATGCGCCAGCTTTCGCCGGAAGGGGTGATCGCCACCAATCCCTCCGCGATCATTGCGGTCGAAGGCAGCGGGCCGCCCGAGGCCTTGAATATCCTCAAGGCGGCCAATATCCCGTTCCAGACGGTTCCGGAAGCTTATAGCCGGGATGGCATCCTTGCCAAGATCCGCACTGTCGGCGATTTTCTCGGCGTGCCGGACAAGGCGACGGCACTTGCCGATACGGTCAGAGCCGATCTGGATGCAGCCGTTGCGGACGCCGCCGCGCGCCCGCAAAGCGAGCGCAAGCGCGTGCTGTTTATCCTCAGCACACAGAACGGCAAGATCATGGCGTCGGGAACCGGAACCGCGGCCGATGGCGTCATCCGCCTTTCGGGCGCGCTCAACGCCACGGGCAATTTTCAAGGCTACAAGCCCCTGACGGACGAAGCGATCATCGAAGCAAAGCCGGATGTCATCCTGATGATGGATCGTCGTGGAAGCCACGCGGCGTCCGATACGGAACTGTTCTCGCATCCGGCCCTTAGCTTGACCCCGGCGGCAAAGAACCAGACGGTAATCCGCATGGATGGCCTGCATCTCCTGGGCTTCGGCCCGCGAACAGCCGGGACGGTGCGCACCTTGAATGCCGCCATATATGGAAAGAAGACGAATGCCTCGCAGTGAAATGGCGGCAGGCAACCGCTATGGCTTGGCGCAACTGAAAGCCGGATGGACCACCGGCGATCGGTCGCGCCTGGCCCAGCTTTTGATCGTTGCGCTGGTTGTGTTCACTGCAGCGATCTTCATCGCCTCCATCATGACGGGCGCAGCCGACGCATCGCTCGGCAATGTGCTGGGTTGGCTTCTCGGCATGGACGGCGCCGAACAGGCCGTCAGCGCCCGCGACCGGATTATCATCCTGGATATCCGCCTGCCGCGTGCCGTCATGGGCTTTCTGGTCGGGGCGTCGCTGGCCGTCTCGGGCGCGGTCATGCAGGGGCTGTTCCGCAATCCCCTGGCCGACCCGGCGCTCGTTGGCGTATCGGGCGGCGCAAGCCTCGGCGCGGTGACTATGATCGTGCTCGGCAGTACCTTCTTCGGCCCATTGTTCTCTGCCTTCGGCTTTTACACCCTTCCGGTTGCCGCTTTTCTCGGCGGTCTCGTCACCACCCTCTTGCTCTACCGGATCGCGACCCGCGGCGGCCAGACCTCGGTTGCCACCATGCTTCTCGCCGGCATTGCGCTCGGCGCCCTGGCGGGTGCCGTTACCGGCATCCTCATCTTCATTGCCGATGACAAGCAGCTGCGCGACCTGACCTTCTGGGGGCTGGGCTCGCTTGCCGGCGCCAACTGGACAAAGATCCTGTCGGCCGGGCCGATCATCCTCGCCTCGCTTGCCGTGGTTCCGTTTCTCGCCCGGGGGCTGAACGCCCTGACGCTTGGCGAAGCCGCCGCATTCCACATGGGCGTGCCGGTCCAGCGCCTGAAGAACATTGCAATCGTCAGCGTCGCGGCATCCACGGGCGCATCGGTAGCGGTCAGCGGCGGCATCGGCTTTGTCGGCATCGTCGTGCCGCATGTGCTGCGCCTCGTGATCGGACCCGATCACCGCTATCTGCTGCCAGCGTCAGCGCTGCTGGGCGGTATATTGCTGATTTTCGCAGACATGGTCGCCCGCACCATCGTCCCGCCGGCGGAACTGCCGATCGGAATCATCACGGCATTTGCAGGCGCACCCTTTTTCCTTTGGGTTCTGTTGCGCGGCCGCAGCCATATGGGGCTTTAAGGACAGATCATGATCAGCGTCCAAAACCTCTCCGTCCGGCTTTCGGGCAAACAGGTGCTGCACGGCATCGAACTGGAGGCTCCGGCCGGGCAAATGACGGCAATCGTCGGCCCGAACGGCTCCGGCAAGACCACCAGCCTGAAGGCAATAGCAGGTGAAATCGCCTATAGCGGCACGATCAGCATCAACGGCCGCGACATCGCGACGTTGAAGCCGTGGGAACTGGCGATGAAGCGCGCGGTCCTGCCACAATCCACCGTCATTTCCTTCCCCTTCACGGTGCGCGAAATCATTCGCATGGGTCTTTCCGTTGGCACGGCGGTCGGCCCGGCGGAAATGGATCGGATCGTCAGGGAAGCGTTGGAGGCGGTCGACCTCTCCGGTTTCGCCGGCCGCTTCTACCAGGAGCTCTCCGGCGGCGAGCAGCAGCGTGTCCAGCTCGCCCGGGCGCTCTGCCAGATCTGGGAGCCCGTGGTGGACGGCGAACCGACCTTCCTGCTTCTCGACGAACCTGTATCGAGCCTCGATATCCGCCACCAGCTGACCATCATGCGCCTGGCTGGCAATTTCTGCCGCCGCGGTGGCGGGGTCATCGCCATCATGCATGATCTCAACCTCACCGCCATGTTTGCCGACCGGATGGTCATGCTTCGGAACGGACGTGTCTACGCGGACGGCGCACCGGGCAAGGTTATGACGGATGCGGTCATGGAGGCGGTATTCGGCTGCGCCATGCGGGTCAGCGCACTGCCATCCAACGGTGTGCCATTCGTCCTGCCCCAGTCCGCAGGCTGATCGGGCGCTTTCTGCCGCCGGAACCATATGCCGGTTTGCGCGTTATTCGTGTGAACCGCCGGCCGGAATTTTTCTTCGCGTCGGCACTCTTTTGGGCGCATCCCTGCGTCCAATCCCTTTTTAAGAAGGAGTTTCATCATGGCAGCAGGCCTTTTTTCCGGTTCAAGCGCAAAAAAACGTTTCGCCGAGACCCCTATCGAGGACCAGGTGGCGGAATTGCGCCATGAACTGGCATCCATCGGCAAAATGCTGTCCCGCCGGAGTGCTCAGGCATCCGGCGAAGTCAAAGCCCGCGCCCATGATGTTCGCGATCAGGCCGAGGCAAGTCTCAGTGACCTCTTGGAAAACAGTGAGCAGATCCTGTCGGACCTTCGCGACCGTTTCGCGGTGACAGAGCGCCAGGTTCGCACCACCGTGCGAGAACACCCCGTCGCAACCTTGGGCGCCGCCGCTGCCTTCGGACTTCTGATTGCAGTCCTCATCAGCCGCCGTTAAACTGCGACCTTCCAGAAATGGCTGCCGGAATTGCGGCAGCCATGACTGCAGCAGCTTGCTTTGGAGAATAAAATGGGTCCTCTGGCCGCTATGCTTTCGGGCATCGTCATGTCGGATATTGGCGTTATTATTGCGCGTTTGAAGCGCAACAGTGCCCTTTGGGCCATGGTCATGGTGTTTCTCCTGACGGCCTATATTTTCGGTATGACGGCTGCGGCAATTTACCTGAGTTCTCTCTACACCCCACTTCAGGCAACTTTGATTCTTGCCGGCAGTTTTCTGGCTGTCGGAATACTCCTGATCGCCGTCATGGCCATGATGAATGCCCGTGACCGGCGCCTGGCGGCGGAGAAGCGGCGGAACTCGAAGACGCAGACCAGTCTCGCTGTGGCGACCGCATTGACGATTTTCCGCAAACGTCCTCTCGCCGCAGCCGGCGCAGCCGTTGCGGTAGGCACGGTTCTGGGGTTGATGCGAAAGTCCGGTCGCAAGCGCCAGTGATGTCTCGCAAGCGCCAGCTACGGAGCCATCACGTCCTAAAGAGGCAACCGTATCAAAGCTGTAAGGCCGGCTGAAAGATACTCCACCTTCACGGAACTGCCCATGACCTTGTCCAGGCTGCGCTCGATGAGGATGGTGCCGAAACCACGCCGGGTAGGCTCGCTGACAGGTGGTCCGCCTACTTCCGTCCAGGTCATATGCAGCACTTTCCGACCATCCTCGTCGACGCTGCGCGCCGTTAGAACGATTTTGCCATTATAAACGGACAGCGAGCCATATTTGGCCGCATTGGTCGCAAGTTCATGGAGAACCAGGCCGAGACCAACGGCCTGATCCGGACCAAGCAGAATCTCGTCCTTGTGTATTTCGATCTGCTTCTGATAGTCGCGGACATGCGGCATCAACTGCCTGGCAAGCAGGGCCGAAAGATGAATTTCCCCCCACTCGTGGTCGGAAAGCAGCCCGTGCGCTTCGGAAATCGACTGGAGCCGGCCGGCAAACGCGGTCATGAATTCCTGTGGATCGCTCGTCTGGCGAAGGGTCTGGCGGGCCAGCGATTGCAGCATCGCCAATGTGTTTTTGACCCGGTGGTTGAGTTCACGCAGCAGCAGGCGCGTGCGCTGGGTCGAAACCTGCTGCTCGGTGACATCGATATTGATGCCGAGAAAGAGCGTCGGTTTGCCGTTTGCATCACGCTCATGGACCCGGCCGCGTCCAAGCAGCCACCGACCGCTTGGCGCGACCCGGAAGGTGCCGTCATATTCGTCGTTCTGCGCCATCGCCGACCGCAACTTGGACAAAGTCGCCACGCGATCATCAGGATGAATTGCGGTAAAAATATCTCTGGCCTGAACGACACCAGAATGTTGCATGCCGAACATCCGCAACATCGCCGCATTGCATGACACATTGCCGGAGCGCACATCCCACAACCAGCTGCCGATATTGGCCGCATCCAGCGCCATCGCATGTCGCTGCTCCTCGCGGGTCAGTACGGCTTCCTTCAACGCCCGTTGGTGAGCCTCGTGCTTCAACTTAAGCATGTGTGCGGCAAGCTTCGACAGCCGCTGCAACTGGACAATCTGCCGGTCCGTAACCGTGTCATGCGGCTTCACGTCGAAAACGCACAGCGTGCCGATGGGCTGTTCCTCGATGACGAGCGGCACACCGGCATAAAATCGCAAGAAGGGTGCGCCAGACACCTGCGGCTGCTTGGAAAAGCGTGGATCCCTGGTCGCATCGTTAACGATGAATGCGTCCTGCAACCCGCCTGAAATCGTGTGGACGCAGAACGACGCCTCCGATGAAGCGCGTGTCTGATCGGTTCCTGTTGCTGCCTTGAACCACTGGTCGCGTTCATCGACAAGGGTCAACAGGCCAACGGGCGCATCGAAAAGATCCGCGGCGATCTCTGTAATATCGCGGAGATCCAGATCGGGTGCGGGAAGATCGATAACTGCCGACCGCAATACGGAAAGGCGTTTCGCCGACCGTAAAACATCTGCTTCCGCCGTCGGCAGATCAATATTGACTTCGGTCATGACTTCACACCCAGTCGCCAGCCGGTCTCGGCATCAAATCAAGCTTCCGCCTGCCGGCAGCAAGCCCTCCCCTATTTGCACGAAATGACGGCCACCACGCAACGCCTGGAAAAACGAAACACTTGGTGCAACGAGGTATTCCTGAACTCACGAGACAAAAGCGCGCGACGTTATCGGTGCAGAGGTAGAATCAGGCCCGTACTCGCTCTCGCCGGTGACCTGAAGAATGTCCTGAAGACGCTGGCGGGCACGGTTGACGCGGCTTTTGATCGTCCCGAGCGCGCACCCGCAGATTTCCGCAGCTTCTTCGTAGGAAAAACCCGATGCACCGACAAGAATAATCGCTTCCCGCTGGTCCGGCGGCAGCGTCTCAAGCGCGCGCTTGAAATCCTGGAGATCCAGCGAACCGTATTGCGCCGGATGCTGGGCGAGGCTCTCCGTAAAGAAGCCGTCGCTGTCCTGAACTTCGCGCCCGCGCTTGCGCATCTGGCTGTAAAGCTCGTTGCGAAGGATGGTGAACAGCCAGGCCTTCATATTGGTGCCCATCTCAAAATGGTCCTGCTTGGCCCAGGCCTTCATGATGGTATCCTGTACGAGATCGTCGGCGCGATCATGCCGCCCGATCAGCGACATGGCAAAAGCGCGAAGGCTCGGAAGGGCAGCAAGCATCTCGCGCTTGAAACTGGGTTCTGGTGTTGTCATGGTGCCGTTCACTTCGCTGTATCCGGCAATGACATCCGCTCGACGGCATCAAGCTTGTCCAACAGATCTAGGAACCGATCCGGGATGGCTTCTTCCTGAACGGACACGTAAAGTGCACGGAGTTTCGCGGCAATTTGCGCATTCGGGTTGTCGGCGCGCACCATCGTAGCAGGTTCGCCCCCTGCCATAGTTTTATAGCTCATACAGACAAAATACCTTCAGATGTTCATCTTGCACTACAATGCGTGACGTCAAAAATCGTTCCCGCTCCCGGGAACTTTTTTTTCACCTCGGCGTTTATCCGCCTGTTATGGTCAGAGAGACCAGATTGAGGAGTCTATATATGTCACTTTCCACCCGGATCGCTCCGTTTCTGCCCTATTTGCGCCGCTACTCACGTGCGCTGACAGGATCGCAGACGTCCGGCGACGCCTATGTCGCGGCTGTACTTGAGGCCCTTATTGCGGATGTTACGATTTTTCCGGAAGCGAGCAGCGACAGGGTAGCGTTGTTTCAACTTTATGCGAGGATTTTCGGCTCTTCGGCCATCTCTATTCCGGAACCGATTTCTCCCTTTGCATGGGAGAAACGCGCATCGATAAACCTGGGGTCGGTGTCCCCTCTCGCCCGTCAGGCGTTCCTCCTCGTTTCTGTCGAGGGTTTTCATGCGAGCGAGGCGGCAGAGGTTCTCGGCACAAGCGATACCGAAATGACCGGCCTGCTCGAGCGCGCCTCGGAAGAAATTTCGCGCCAGGTGGCGACCGACATCATGATCATAGAAGACGAACCGCTGATCGCCATCGATATCGAACAAATGGTGGAAAGCCTCGGCCACAACGTCACGGGCATTGCGAGAACCCGCGATGAAGCGGTTGCGCTCTTCAACAAGACGCAGCCGAGCATGGTTCTGGCCGACATTCAGTTGGCAGACGGCAGCTCGGGCATCGATGCGGTCAATGATATTCTTAAAAGCGCGTCCATTCCTGTCATCTTCATTACTGCATTTCCTGAGCGGTTGCTGACAGGTGAACGCCCGGAGCCGACATTCCTTGTCACCAAGCCGTTCAATCCGGATATGGTCAAAGCGTTGATCAGCCAAGCTTTGTTCTTCAATGAATCGACCAAGGCCGCAGCCTAATTCCTATTATCCCCGGAACACTCCGATAGGATACATCGTTCAATAAGCAGGGAGCGACCAGCACCTGCGGATCGACCTGAAAGCCCTCCCGTCTGGATCAACGGCGATCACGGGGTGGTTGCCTCACGCAGGCGCTGAGCGCGTCAGTCACGAAGACGGAAGGCGTATCGCGTGGGCAATGAAGAAAAGTCGGCCCCTTCTACCATGGGGGAAAAGTCAGACGCTGTCCTGACAGAGCTGATTTTGGAAAAGTCCCGATTGGGCTATCTTTGCCAGACCAGCGATCTGACCGTCGTCCGCTCGGGGAATTTACCGGACAGTTTGAGGCCGCTGACATGGGCGGGTGATGAGGAAGTATTTGGCTCAAGTGAAAGCGGGCGGCTGCGCGCATTGAAGATGGAGGTACTAAGCCGCAACACACCTGCCTTTACTGAAATCAATTTCGCAACTGCTGCCGGTATCCTGACCTACCGGATCGATATTGATCGAATTGATGTTCGGGGCGAGACAGGCATTCTGTCGGTTTTCACCGATATATCGGAGACATGCCGTCGCGAGCGTGTGCTGAAGACCTTATTGCGGGAACTCAGCCACCGCTCCAAGAACCTTCTTGCCATCGTTCAGGGCATTGCAACCCAGACCGCCCGGCAAGCTTTATCCCTGGATTATTTCCTCAGCAAGTTCCGGGGCCGTATACAGTCGCTTGCATATTCGCAGGATCTGGTCACTGATTCGAGCTGGCGCGGCGCCTTTCTCTTTACGCTTGCCGAACGGCAATTCAGCGCCTACTGGCCCTCGATAGACACCCGGATTGCCGTCCACGGCGTCAATGCCCATCTGTCTCCGAACGCGTCTCTTCACATCGGCCTCGCATTGCACGAGCTCATCGTCGATGCGGCCTCTCGCGGCGCTGTCGCAGCAGGCGCAAACGCAGTGACCATCGATTGCACGCAAACCACGCTCGACGACAAAGCCGCGATCGAACTCGTATGGAAGGAGCGTCTGCCTGCGGCTTTTTCCTGGCGGGAGGACAGGGAGGAGACAAGCTTTGCCCGGACCGTTCTCGAACGGGTCGTGCCTGTTGCGATCGGCGGGAAAGCCACTTACCGCATCACCGCTGATCTCGTCGAATATCGTCTTGCCATTCCAGCGCAGGAATACGAAATCCTTACGGAAACAGAGGAATAGCGGCCCAAGATGCCGACTGCTCTGGATGGTGTCGGCGGAAAAAGAACAGCCAGTGTCCGGGGAAGACACTGGCTGATATCGACAACTCACGAGGGGGCGTGTGAGTTGGAACTCCGGATTTGTAGACTGGTTCGCATTGGGGGCGATGAGAACCATTGTCCGGACACCCCAATAATGACGATCCCGATAAAAGGTTCCGCGCAGTGTCAGTTTTTTTAGAAAAAAAGCAACGACGTCAGATTTTATAAGGCGTCCAGTTCAGCCCGGTGTCGGTGGAGGCTGAGAAACGCTCGGTAGTCCCGGTCGTAGATCGCCTGCATGGCACGGTTGGGCAGGCGCTCATATCCGGGAGGCGCCATGGCGGCGCCAGCTGTCGCCAGATCCGGGTACAGCGCCCCGGCCACGGCGGCGACCATGGCAGTCCCCAGTAGCACGGCGTCGCTGGTTTCAGTGACCACCATGGTGCAGCCGGTTATATCGGGGTAGAGTTCCATCAGCAGCGGATTGCGGACGTGCCCCCCCGTGATGTGCAGTGTCTCGAAATCATGGCCCGCCTCGTTCATCTTTTCGAGAATGTGGCGTATGCCGAGCGCGATAGCGACGCAGCTTCGCCAATAAAGTCTGCAGAGCGCGTCGAACGAACTGTCAAGCGTCAGGCCGCTAATAACGCCAAGCGCATGTGGGTCGGCAAAGGGTGAGCGATTACCATGGAAATCGGGAAGCACATGCAGGCGCGCGGCAAACTCCGCTCCCTGTGCGGTCCGCATTTCCTGAATGCGGGAGATGATCCGCCCGTGAACTTCGGTATCGGGTTCGCCCCCGGCGCTGTGGCTGCGGACGACATGATCCAGCAGAGCGCCCGTTGCCGACTGTCCGCCTTCAATCAGCCAGCTCTCCGGCAGGACCGCTTCGAAATAAGGCCCCCACATGCCGAAACCTGGCTTCATCTGCCGAGAAAAGGCAACGATGCAGCTCGAAGTACCGGCAATCAGCGCCAATTGCCGTGAAAGCTTGTCCGGTTGACCGGCGAAACGGCCAAGCACACCGATCGCGCCGGCATAGGCGTCGATCAGCCCCGTTGCGACGTGGCAACCCTGGTGCAACCCGAGTTCGACTGCGGACGCAGCGGTGAGCAAGCCGGTCGAGTGCCCCACAGGCAAGGTCTCGTCAGGCAGTCCACCCCGCTCTCGCAGGTCTTCCAGTCCGATTTTCGCCAGGAACCCCTCCTGCCAGGGATCGTCCCTGTGGGACAAATAATTCCATTTCGCCGTCAGCGTGCATCGCGACCGGGCAGTGCTGCCAGTGGCCCGCCAGGACAGGAAATCGGCAAGATCGAAGACGTAGCCGGCCTTCTCCCATTGATCGGGCAGCGTCTGCTTGAGCCACATCAGCTTCGGCATCTGCATTTCCGGAGACATGACACGGCCTGAATGATCCAACACGGGATCTTTGGTCGCGGTGCAGAAATCGGATTGTTTCAGGGCCCGGTGGTCGAGCCAGACGATCGTATCCCATCGGGGATCGCCTCTCCGGTTGACCGACAGGGGCGCGCCCTGCCTGTCGCGCAGGACGAGCGAGCAGGTGGCGTCGAAACCGATAGCGACAATGGCATCGGCTGGCACACCGGCTTTGGCGCGCGCCGTCTTGACGGCTATGCACACAGCCGACCAGATATCTTCGGAGTCATGCTCGGCATGGTTTTCTTCCGGCCGGTTCATCGCGATCGGATAATCCGCGCGGGCCAGCTGTTGACCGTGCTTGTTGAAAATGCCCGCACGGGCGCTGCCGGTTCCCACATCGACAGCAACGATCAGATCACGCATCAAGCCCAGAGGCCCCGTCTCTTTGTTGCCTGCGCACAAGATGGATCAATTCCCGCATGTCGTCAAACAGCACATCCGGCGCAAGCTGCTTTAACACCGCGATATGCCGTTTCGAGCGCGCATGCGAGGCGCCTGCGAAGGCGAAGACGCGCATGCCGGCGGCCTTGGCAGCCTTAATTCCTGCAGGGCTATCCTCTATGACGATGCAGTTCTCCGGTGGAGTGGCCATCTCGGCGGCAGCGTGAAGAAAGAGGTCGGGGGCCGGCTTGCCATGCTCGACCATGGTCGAACTGAAAAGATGCGGTTCCAGCCTGCCAATCAATCCCGTTATCGTGAGGGACAGACGGATGCGCTCCATCTGGCTGGAGGAGGCGACGCAACGGGGAATATCGAGCTGGTCGAGCGCCGTCGCGATACCCGCGACGGGCTGTAATTCCTGCCGGAAGCGCTGGTAGAGATCGACGCGCATCTGCTCGAGGAATTCTCCATTCACCGCAAGCCCGTAGTCGTCGTGCAGAATATCCGACATCGTCTTCAGGCTCTTGCCGAGAAAGCGCTCTGTCGCCTCCTCCGCATCCATATCGACGCCGGCACCGCGCAATACCCTGATGAGAACGTCGATGGACAGAGGCTCGCTGTCGACGAGTACCCCGTCGCAATCAAAGATAACCAGTTTGGCCGGGTGGATGCTTGTCATCGTGAAGCCGCGGCGCCCGTTTCGAAACCATCGCTTGTCAGAACAGCCGGATAAACTGGAAAAGCGGCCGTCATGTCATTCACGCCCCCAGTTCGCCGTCGAGATAGAGCTGCAGCGTCGCCCGCGTTCCCTTATCCCGTAGCGTCTTCAAGGCATGGGCAAAACGTTGGCGAAACAGCTCGGATTGCGCAACTTCGCCGAAAATATCCGACAGCGCAAGAAAGGCCATCGGGTCATCCCTGGTTTTCAGTGCAGCGGCCTGCAACCGCTCGGCGTTGGCATCGTTGAAGATGATCGGTTTGCCGCTGTCGCTCATGCCTTCGAAATACCGGCACCAGAGCGCCGAGACCAGCGACAGTCCCACGACGTCAAGGTTCTGGCGAAGCCGGTCGAGTGTCGATGGCAGAATGAATTTCGGTTGCCGGTTCGATCCGTCCTGCGCCAGCCGGGGAATGGTGTCGGCGATCTTCGGGTTGAAGAGCCGGGTCTCGACCTGCTTGTAGTAAGCCTTAAGGTCAGTGTCCGGCACCGGCGGCACGATGGGGATGATCTCATCGTTTTCGAGTTTCTCCAGGAAAGCCTGGATGATCGGCTCCTGCATCGCCTCATGCACGAAATGGATATCAAGCAAGGCGGCCGGATACGCGATTGCCGCGTGCCCCCCATTGAGGATGCGGATTTTCATATGCTCATAGGGCGCGACATCGGGTACGAACTGCACACCGACCGTCTCCAGCGCCGGGCGGCCGGCCGGAAAATGGTCTTCCAGCACCCATTGCTTGAATTCCTCGCAAAAGACCGGCCAGTTGTCGTCGATTTCATACTCAGTCGCCACGATACCGATTTCTCGCGGTCCCGTTGCCGGTGTAATCCTATCGACCATCCCGTTCGGAAAGGCGACATTGGCGTCGATCCACGCCGCAAGCTCCGGATCCGACAAGCGGGCCAGCCCGAAGATGGCAGCATGCGTGACTTCGCCATTGCCGGGAATGTTGTCGCAGGACATTACGGTAAACGGAACGATCCCGTTGTCCCTGCGTGCTTTGAGACCGGCAATGATCAGGCCGAAAACGGTTTTCGGATCGTCCGGATTTTCGCTGTCTGCGACGATTGCCGGATGCTTCGGGTTAAATGCTCCCGACGCCGGATCGATGAAGTAGCCGCCTTCGGTGATCGTCAGCGAAACGATGCGGATGGCAGGGTCGGCGAGCCGTTCAATCGTTGCGGCCGCCTGTCCGGGCCGCAGATAATCGATCATCGGTCCCGTGACCCGGGCTGCACTCCTGTTGTTGTCCTGCTCGACAACCGTCGTCAGGAAATCCTGTTCGGCAAGCTTCGTCCGCATCGCTTCATCGGACGGCAATACCCCGGCGCCGACAATCGCCCAGTCCAGTTCCTTGCCTGTATTAAAGAGATCGTCGAGATAGACAGCCTGATGGGCGCGGTGAAAATTGCCGACGCCGAAATGCACGATGCCGGCGGTCAGCGCTGCCCGGTCATAGGCGGGAATGGCGGCTGTCGCCTTGACGGCGTCGAGCGTGGCGAGCGAGAGCTTGGTGGTCATGTCTTCAATCCTTTCGCGAGCCTCGATCAGCTCATTCAGTTGCCGCCATCGACATTATAGGTCTGGGCGACGATATAGTCAGCTTCCTGCGAGGTTAGGAACACAGCCATGCCAGTGAGATGCCACGCCCTGCCCATCCGTCCAAAGGGAACGTCGGCATCGATCGGCCTCCCTGCAACCACATCATCGGATCGCCAATCCCTTGTCGTTGAACCGATGGATGCGATCGGCATCCGGGGTGAGAAAGACCTTGTCGCCATGGTCGACAGGCACGTCACCGCTCGTTCGAACTGTGACCATGCCGATCCCCTCGACATGCACGTGAAGGAAGGTGTCGGAGCCTAGATGTTCGGCGACCCCGACCACGCCGGCAAAACTGCCGCTGTCCTTGGACAGTTTGATGTGCTCCGGCCGGAATCCGATCGTATGGGCGCTGTAGGGGGCGGCCATCTGGCCGGTGGCGAAGTTCATGCGCGGCGAGCCGATGAAGCCAGCGACGAAGAGATTATCCGGCTTGTTGTAAAGGTCGAGCGGCGAGCCGACCTGCTCGACATTGCCGGCATTGAGCACGACGATCTTGTCGGCCATGGTCATGGCTTCGACCTGATCGTGGGTCACATAAATCATTGTGGTTTTGAGCTGATGGTGCAACTCGCTGATTTCGAGCCGCATCGTACCGCGCAGCGAGGCGTCGAGATTGGACAGCGGCTCGTCGAACAGGAAGGCTGAAGGTTCGCGTACGATGGCGCGGCCGATCGCGACGCGCTGGCGCTGACCGCCGGAAAGCTGACCCGGCCGTCGGTCGAGGTAATTGGTGAGGTTAAGTACCCGCGCGGCCTCCGTCACTTTCTTGTCGATGGCGGCCGGATCCATCTTGGCCATTTTCAGCGGAAAGGCGATATTGTTGCGCACCGACATATGCGGATAGAGCGCATAGGACTGGAATACCATCGCCAGCCCACGCTTGGCCGGCGCCTCCCCCGTCACGTCGCGGCCATCGATGTCGATGGTGCCGCTCGTGGTGTCCTCGAGACCGGCGATCAGGCGCAGCAGGGTCGACTTGCCGCAGCCCGACGGCCCGACAAATACGACGAACTCGCCGTCCTCGATCACCAGATCGATACCCGGAATGACCTGCGTCGCGCCGAAGGACTTATTGACTTTCTTGAGTGTGATATTGCCCATGCTGGCCTCCCGGTCGTTTCTTTAAGTTCTTGATTTACTTGACGGCACCGAAAGTCAGTCCGCGCACGAGCTGTTTCTGGCTGAACCAGCCCATGATCAGGATGGGTGCGATGGCGAGCGTCGAGGCTGCGGAAAGCTTGGCCCAGAACAGTCCTTGCGGACTGGAGAAGGAACTGATGAAGGCTGTGAGCGGTGCGGCGTTGGTGGCCGTCAGGCGGATCGTCCAGAAGGCCTCGTTCCAGGCAAGGATGATGTTGAGCAGCATGGTGGACGCGATGCCCGGCACCGCCATCGGCGTCAGCACATAGACGATCTCGTTCCACAAAGAGGCGCCATCCATCCGGGCAGCTTCGAGGATCTCGCCGGGAATTTCGCGAAAATACGTATAGAGCATCCAGACGACGATCGGCAGGTTGATCATGGTCAGCATGAAGGTGAGACCGATGCGGCTATCCAGCAGACCGAAGTTGCGGAAGATCAGGTACATCGGAAACAGAACGGCGACGGCCGGCATCATCTTGGTGGAGAGCATCCACATCAGGATGTCCTTGGTCCGCTTTGTCGGCGAGAACGCCATCGACCAGGCGGCCGGCACGGCGATCAGCAGAGCGATGACGGTCGAGCCCAAGGACAGGATGACCGAGTTCATGAACGGCTTTAAGTAATTGTACTGGTCCTGCACCGCGCCATAGCTTTCCAGGGTCCAGGACGGGACCATGTCGAAGCCGGCGATCGCCTCCGTTTCGGATTTGAACGAGGTGATGATCGTGTAGAGGATCGGGAAGAAGATGATCAGAGCGACGACCCAGGCGGCAACGGTGAAGAACACCTTGCGTTTGGTACTGATAGCGCGTGCCATGGACTTTTCCTCTCAGTTTACCGCTCAGCGGTCCAGGTTCCTGCCGACAGCGCGCATGGCGAAGAAGGCGACGATGTTGGCAAGAATGACAGCGATGATGCCCCCGGCCGATGCTTGGCCGATTTTGAATTCGAGTGAGGCCTTCTGGTAGACAAGGAACGGCAGATTGGTGGATGCGTAACCCGGGCCGCCATTGGTCGTCACCAGGATCTCGGCATAGACCGACAGAAGGAAGATCGTCTGGATCAGGATGACGACGGTGATAGCCCGCGACATGTGCGGCAGCGTCAGATACCAGAAGCGCGACAGGAAGCTCGCGCCATCCATTTCGGCCGCCTCCATCTGCTCGCCGTCGAGCGACTGCAACGACGTCAACAGGATGAGGGTGGCAAAGGGCAACCATTGCCAGGCGACGATGATGATGACTGAAAACAGCGGATATTGCGCAAACCAATCGACCGGCTGCACGCCGAGAAAGCGCGCCATGTCGGCAAAGACACCGTAACTCGGATGCATGATCATGTTCTTCCAGACAAGCGCTGCCACCGGAGGCATGACGAAGAACGGCGAGATCACAAGGATGCGCACGAAGCCCTGCCCGAAGATCGGCTGATCCAGCAAAAGGGCAAGCAACACCCCGCCGACGACCGTGATCAAAAGCACGCTGCCGACAATCAGGAGTGTGTTGAGAATGGCCTGAAAAAAGGCGGGGTTGGAATAGAACAGCGCATAATTCGAAAAACCGACGAAGCCGTCACGGATCGGGTTGAGCGGATTATACTGCTGGAAGGAAAACCACAGCGTTATCGCCAGCGGCACGATCATCCAGATGAAAAGCGCAAGCACGGATGGCGCCAGCATCAGCCGGGCAAGCGTTTGGGTCTGTCGCGTGGCCATGGTTCCCCCCTCGATTGATGATGGACCGTTCGGTCTTGTGGTGGCGCATCACTTGCAGCGCACGGCGTCGGCGACGCACATCCGGTCGCCAAGCACAAACATATCCGGCATTTCGGAAAATATGGCCGCCCGTTCGTTGGGACGGGCGGCCCGGAGTGAGGCCGCCCCTTGGGAAAGGGCCTCACTCGATAGAGCCACCTCCGTTACTGGATGTAGCCGCCTTCGGTCATCGTGCTCGTGGTAACATCCTGTGCCTGCTTCAGAGCGTCATCGACCGTCATCTGCCCTGCAAGGGCGGCCGAGAAAAGCTGGCCGACTGTCGTACCGAGACCCTGGAATTCAGGAATGGCAACGAACTGCACACCGACATAAGGAACCGGCTTGACGGTCGGCTTTGTCGGATCGGCCGAGTTGATCGAGTCGAGCGTCATCTTGGCGAACGGAGCGGCCTTCTGATACTCGGCATTGGCATAGAGCGAGGAACGCGTGCCCGGAGGAACGTTTGCCCATCCCTCTTTTGAAGCGACCAGATCAAGGTAAGCCTTGCTCGTTGCCCAGGAGACGAATTTCTGGGCAGCTTCGGCCTTCTGCGTGCCAGCCGGAACAGCGAGCGACCATGCCCACAGCCAGTTGCCGCGCTTGCCGAGACCGGTATCGGGCGCCAGAGCGTAGCCAACCTTGTCGGCAACGGTGGAGTCCTTGGGGTTCGACACGAAGGATGCAGCAACCGTTGCATCGATCCACATGCCGCACTTTCCCTGCTGGAACAGCGCCAGATTTTCGTTGAAGCCGTTCGAAGACGCGCCGACCGGGCCGGCATCCTTCATCAGGTCGACATAGAACTGAAGTGTGTTCTTCCACTCCGGCTGATCGAACTGGGGTTTCCAGCTCTCATCGAACCAGCGGGCGCCGAACGAATTGGACATAGCCGTCAGGAAGGCCATGTTCTCGCCCCAGCCGGCCTTGCCGCGAAGGCAGACGCCGTTGATCTCGGCCGCACGGTCGGTCATCTTGCGGGCGGCGTCAGCGACAAATTCCCAGGTCGGCGCGTCGGGCATGGTAAGTCCGGCCTTTTCCATCAGGTCCTTGCGGTACATGATGAACGAGCTTTCGCCGTAAAACGGTGCCGCATACAGCTTGCCATCGACCGAGAGACCACCGGCAATAGCCGGGATGATGTCGGCCGCATCATAATCGGCGCCAAGATTGTCGAGCGGCAGAAGCCAGCTCTGCTTGGCCCAGATCGGAACTTCGTAAGTACCGATCGTCATGACGTCGTATTGGCCGCCCTTGGTGGCGATGTCGGTGGTGACGCGCTCGCGCAGAACGTTTTCCTCGAGCGTGACCCACTCGAGCTGAATGTCAGGATTTGCCTTGGTGAAATCATCCGTCAGCGTCTGCATCCGGACCATGTCGCCATTGTTCACCGTGGCAATGGTGAGGGTTTCGGCCTGTGCGAAACCCGCGATGACGACAGCCGAGCATGTGCCCAGCAGAAAAGTTTTCAAATTCATATATCTTCCTCCCAGAAGAGTTATGAGCATTTGCCTTGCTCGTGGGCAATTACTCACATATCGACGCGCAATGTCAACCGGCATTCGTCGCTGCATTGCAATACGGATGGCCAAGACCCTGAGGTATAAGGATAATAGTTCTTCCGGTGACCTACTGCCCGAGCAGGAATTCTGCCGTCGCCTCATCGGTGATGATGCCGTTGATGATGCGGCCTTTGAGCGCTGCGGCCAGAGCCAATTGTTTTCTCTGGCCTTTTGCCATGCCGATGACGGTCGCCGAATCGCATGACGGTAACGGCACGCTGGCCACCCGCATGTTGATGCTTCCACTCATCATCCGGCCGTTCCTGTCGAACATCCAGCCGCAGATTTCGCCGGCAGCCCCTTCGTCCATCAGGCGCAGCATTTCTTCCCGGGACAGGAAGCCGTCTTCGCAAAGCGGCGCCTGTTCGCCCAGTTCGCCGATGCCGACGAAAGCGACATTGGCTTCGGCGCCGAGTTGCAGTGCCGACCTGACGAGAGCCTGATTGTGCAGCAACGCCCGCTCTTCCGGCGAGGAGACCAGCACCGGTAGAGGCATGGGAAAATGCCGGGCCTTCACCGCATCGGCCATCGAGAAGATGACGTTGTAATAGGCGGCCGAACCATCAAGGCCGATATTTCCGGTCAGCGAGACGATACGGTGCTGCGGACATTCCATCGCCGGAAGCTGGTCGATCGCCGCTTTCAAGGTGCGCCCCGTGCCGATTGCAAGGATGATCGGATCGGCGGATTTCAGCCAGCGTTCGATTTCCGCCGCACCGGCCTCGGCAATACCTGCAGTCGTGGACAACGAGCCGGGATCGCTTGGCACGATGTCCACCTGCTTCAAACCGTATCTTTCCTTGAGACGCAGCCCCAGTTCCAGGCAGGCCGCAATCGGATGGTCGAGACGAACCTTGATCAGGCGTTCGGCCATGGCGAGGGAAACAAGCCGCTGCGCCGATTGCCGCGATATGCCCATGGCGCTGGCGATCTCGTCTTGGGTGCGGCCGGCCACATAATAGAGCCAGCCTGCCCGCGCGGCATCGTCGAGCCTGTTATTGCCTTCCGGTCTGCGCGCCATTGTCTGTGCAATCTCCCTGCTCCTCAGTGCTGACATTTTTTGCAGGCTGCTGTCAAACATGGACAGGTCACCGAAGAAGCATACACCCGCGGAACGCCTGCACGGCAAGCGTCCGGCGTTTTTACATTTTGATTTTTTACCGTTTGATAAAAAAATAAAGCGTGGTACCGTTTCGCTATCCTGAGGCATGACATTTGGGAGCAAAAAATGGGAACGACTGAAACTGGACTGGTGAGCGGGCGTCTGTCTCCCGTGGAATACGAGAAGAATTTTTCCGATCTGCATCCGCCGCTGGATGAGCACGAAGCGCTGGTCGCCTCCGACCGCTGCTATTTCTGCTACGACGCGCCCTGCATGACGGCCTGTCCCACCTCCATCGATATCCCGCTGTTCATCCGGCAGATATCGACCGGCAACCCGGTGGGGTCGGCCAATACGATTTTCGACCAGAATATTCTGGGCGGAATGTGTGCCCGCGTCTGTCCAACCGAAACGCTCTGCGAAGAGGCCTGCGTGCGCAACACGGCGGAGCATCGCCCGGTGGAAATCGGCCGGTTGCAGCGCTATGCGACCGATATCGCGATGCGCGACAACATCCAGTTTTATGCCCGTGCCGAACCCACAGGCAAATCGATCGCCGTCATCGGCGCCGGCCCGGCAGGCCTTGCCTGCGCACATCGCCTGGCGGTCAAGGGCCATGACGTGACGATTTACGATGCCCGTGAAAAGGCCGGCGGGTTGAACGAATACGGTATCGCCACCTACAAGGCCGTTGACAGCTTTGCCCAGAGAGAGGTGGACTATGTGCTCTCGGTCGGCGGGATCGACATTCGCAACCGCATGCTGCTCGGCCGGGATTTCTCGCTGAACGACATGCTTGCCAAGCATGATGCGGTCTTCCTTGGCCTCGGCCTTGCCGGCGTCAACGCCCTGCGCGTTGAAGGCGAAATCGCCGAAGGTGTCGAGGATGCCGTCGATTTCATCGCTGCGTTGCGCCAATCGGAAACCAGGCAGGATGTGCCCGTCGGGCGCCGGGTCGTCGTGCTCGGCGGCGGCATGACGGCGATCGATGCGGCGGTCCAGGCGAAGCTTCTGGGCGCCGAGGAAGTGACGATCTGCTATCGCCGCGGCAAGGAGCATATGAATGCTTCGGAATTCGAGCAGGATCTGGCAGCGTCCAGGGGCGTGACCATCCGCCACTGGCTGCAGCCGAAACGCCTGCTCACCCGCGACGGCAAGGTGGCTGGCATCGAGCTCGATTACACCCGAATCGAAGACGGACGTCTGGTTGCGACCGGCGAAACCGGCGCGATCGTCGCCGACCATGTGCTCAAGGCCATCGGCCAGACATTCGAACCGGACGGCCTTGGCGTTGTGGCGCTGCAATCCGGGCGCATCGTTGTCGACGCGGAAGGGCGAACATCGCTGGACCGCGTCTGGGCTGGCGGCGACTGCGTGCTCGGCGGCGAGGATCTGACCGTGTCCGCCGTAGCACAGGGCCGCGATGCGGCCGAATCGATCAACCGCGCTCTGGCCGCTGTATCGCAGCCGGCCGTTGCCGTCGCGTGAAGGGGAGAATGAACCATGGCTGATCTCCGCAATAATTTCGTCGGCATCAAATCCCCGAACCCGTTCTGGCTGGCATCCGCACCACCGACCGACAAGGCCTACAATGTCGAGCGCGCCTTCAAGGCCGGCTGGGGCGGCGTCGTCTGGAAGACGCTGGGTGAAGAAGGTCCGCCGGTCGTCAACGTCAACGGTCCGCGCTACGGCGCAATCTGGGGCGCCGACCGCAGGCTTCTGGGCCTCAACAATATCGAACTGATCACCGACCGCGACCTCTACACAAACCTGCGCGAGATGAAGCAGGTGAAGATGAACTGGCCGGACCGGGCGCTGATCGCCTCGATCATGGTGCCCTGCGAGGAGCAGGCCTGGAAATCGATCCTGCCGCTGGTCGAGGAAACCGGCGCCGACGGCATCGAGCTCAATTTCGGCTGTCCGCACGGCATGTCGGAGCGTGGCATGGGGGCCGCAGTCGGACAGGTGCCGGAATATATCGAAATGGTCGTGCGCTGGTGCAAGCAATATACGCGCATGCCCGTCATCACCAAGCTGACGCCAAACATCACCGATATCCGCAATCCGGCCCGCGCTGCAAAGAATGGCGGCACCGATGCTGTCTCGCTGATCAACACGATCAACTCGATCACCTCGGTCAATCTCGACACGTTTTCGCCGGAGCCCTCGATCGACGGCAAGGGCAGCCATGGCGGCTATTGCGGCCCGGCGGTCAAGCCGATCGCGCTTAACATGGTGGCCGAGATTGCCCGCGACCCGCAAACCTATGGCCTGCCGATCTCCGGCATCGGCGGCATCACCACGTGGCGCGATGCGGCGGAATTCCTGGCTCTCGGCGCCGGCAACGTGCAGGTCTGCACCGCGGCGATGACCTACGGCTTCAAAATCGTCCAGGAAATGATCACCGGCCTTTCGAACTGGATGGATACGAAGGGCCATCGCACGCTCGACGACATCACCGGCCGTGCTGTTCCCAACATCTCCGACTGGCAGTACCTGAACCTCAACTACATCGCCAAGGCCCGCATCGACCAGGACGCCTGCATCAAGTGCGGCCGTTGTCACATTGCCTGCGAGGATACGTCCCATCAGGCGATTACCCAGTATGTGGATGGTGTCAGGCATTTCGAGGTGATGGAAGACGAGTGCGTCGGCTGCAATCTCTGCGTCAATGTCTGCCCGGTGCAGGACTGCATTACGATGGTGGGCCTGGAGCCGGGCACGCTGGATGAGCGCACAGGCAAGGTCGTCGATCCCAACTACGCCAACTGGACGACACATCCAAACAATCCGATGGCGCGGCAAGCCGCGGAGTGACGGTCGGGTATTGCGAACAATAACCAGCGCTCCGGCCATCGGCTTTGGAGATCGCGGCGTCGCCCCGGTCTCCAGAGTCAACCGACCGCAAGTTCACTTCGTCGGCCTCGTCGAGCACAAAATTGCGACACAGCGTCCATAAAACGTGCTTTGCTCCCGGACGCGAACCCGGTAATAAGGAGTGCGAACCTCAGCGCTGAGGAGCAGCCAAACCGGATAGACACTTGAAGATTGCCTCGTCCAGAACGCGCAAAAGGCTGCATCTGATCACGGGCATGATCCTGGGATTGTTCCTCCTTACCCACTTCGCAAATCATGCGCTCGGCCTCGTCTCGGTCGAGGCGATGGAACAAATGCGCCGGGTTTTCAACATTTTCTGGCGCAGCCTGCCTGGCAGCGTGTTGCTCTACGGCTCGCTGTTGGCGCATTTTGTGCTGGCGCTCGAAAGCCTGTACCGCCGGCAGACATTGCGCATGCCGGTGCGGGAAGCGCTGAAAATTCTATTTGGTCTCTCTTTCCCCTTTCTGCTGGTCGGCCACGTGATCAACACGCGGGTGGAATGGATGCTGACCGGCTATGGCGATGGCTATTTCGAGGTCTTGCCGCGCTTGTGGGCCAATCCGAACGCGGCGGCTCTCCAGTCGCTCGCTCTTGTCCTTGCCTGGGCCCATGGCTGTCTGGGCCTGTGGTTCTGGATGCGCGGACGGGACTGGTACCCGCGCTATTTTCTGGTGTTCTATTCGTTTGCCGTGGCTGTGCCATTGCTCGCGCTTCTCGGTTTCGCAGTGGGCGCAAGATCCCTGGACGGCATACCGTCCAATGCCTGGTTCAAACCGGTTCGCACGCCCACCGAGATTTTACGGCAAATCAGCAGGGGGGTCACGTTTTCGCTGCTGACAGCCATCGGCGGAACATTGATTGCTCGCGCTATTCCCGTCAGGGGTAAAATCAGGATCAACTATCCTGACCGAGCTATTTCGGTTGCCAAGGGTTTCACCATTCTCGAAGCCAGCCGTGCCGCCGGGATACCGCATCTTTCGATCTGCGGCGGCCGGGGACGCTGCTCGACGTGCCGGGTCCGCGTAACCGATGGTCTCGACGGCCTGCCGCCGCCAAACGCTGCCGAACGGACAACGCTTTTGCGCATCCGCGCACCCTCGAATGTCCGTCTTGCCTGCCAACTGCGGCCGAGCCACAACATCTCGATCGCCCCGGTTCTCGGGGTCGGCACGATCGGCCCGCAGACGCAACCCAGCGAACAGGAAGCGGCCGGCAGGGAACGCCGCATCGCCGTGCTGTTCTGCGATCTGCGCGACTTCACGCTGCTTGCCCAGCAGAAACTGCCGTTCGATACGGTCTTTCTTCTGAACCGGTATTTCGAGACGATCGGCGAAGCCGTCGAAGGTTCGGGTGGCACGATCGACAAATTCATCGGCGACGGTGCCCTTGCGCTTTTCGGATTGAATACCGGTGTCGAGGAAGCCTGCGCCCAGGCGCTTGCGGCGACGGCGCGTATCGCGAAGGGGATCGAACTGCTCAATCGCAGCTTCATGAGCGAGCTCGACAAGCCGCTCAGGATCGCCATGGGCATGCATGCAGGCCCTGCCATCATCGGGCAGATCGGTTATGGACGGGCATCGTCCCTTACGGCCGTCGGCGATACGATCAACGCGGCAAGCCGGCTTGAGGGCTTCGCCAAGGAATATGACGCCCAGCTTGCCGTGTCCGCCGATGTTATCCGTTATGCCGGGCTTACCGTGGATCACCGCGAAAGCTACGACATCTCCATTCGCGGACGCACGGGCACGCTCGAAACCCTGATTATCCAGAACGCAGCTGATGTGGAGCCCATGCTTCAGGCGGGAAAGAGGGCCGTTAGTCCCAGCCAGAACGAAAAGCCCTGAGGCTACCGAAAGACCCGCCGCAAATCAGCCTTTGACTTCCAGGCCGCTCAGGAACAGCTGTTCGAGAAACCGCGCGGCATCTTCGAACCGTCCCTCGCCCGCACGCTCCGCTCCCAGCACGGCCCGCACCTGAACGTCGAAATCGGCATAGTGCTGCGTGGTTGACCAGATGGCGAAGATCAGATGATACGGATCGCATTTGGCGATCTTGCCGGCCTTCGCCCAAGCGCGGATCACGTCCGCCTTTTCGTCCACCAGCGCCTTCAGCGGACCCTTGAGTTCATCCTCGATGCGCGGTGCGCCCTGCAGCACCTCATTGGCAAAAAGCCTGCTTTCCCGAGGGAAATCGCGGGCCATTTCCAGCTTGCGGCGGATATAGCTGCGGATTTCCGAGACCGGATTGCCCTCCGCATCGAAGGCGCGCAACGGATCGAGCCAACTGTGCAGCACCCGCTCGATCAACGCCCGGTGCATCGCTTCCTTGGTCCGGAAATAATAGAGCAGGTTCGGCTTGGACATGCCCGCGACCTCGGCGATCTGGTCGATTGTGCTGCCGCGAAAACCATGGGTAGCAAAGACTTCGAGCGCAGCTTCGAGGATCTGCTCTTCCTTCTCCTCCTGGATACGGGTTCGCCGCTGCGTCTGGGCTGCCCTTGGAAGTACCATTTGTCCCCCTGCCTTCCCTCGCGATGCCGTCACACGATTGCCGACACTGCCGCTCTTCAAAATTCGGATGGCAAGGTCGCTTTTTCCCGTTTTTCGTCTTGAGTGCGGCAACGGAAGTTGTAATGTTTTACCAATCGGTCAAATTATCAGTCAGTTCATTTTCAAACGCAACGGCTGATCGCAGGGCAATCGAAAAAACCAGATCACCCCGATTTGGCCGGTGGGAACCATGGAATGCGCAGGATGCATTCCGCATAACAAGGAGAACGCCATGGCAGCTGCACCGGGCGAGAACATGCGCGTCAATTCGGACCGTCTGTGGAATTCGCTGATGGACATGGCGAAGATCGGCCCCGGCATTGCCGGCGGCAACAATCGCCAGACGCTGACGGACGAGGACGGCGAAGGCCGCAGACTGTTCCAGTCCTGGGCCGAAGCGGCCGGCATGACCATGGGCGTCGACACCATGGGCAACATGTTCTTCACCCGCCCCGGCTCCGACCCGGACGCCCTGCCAGTCTATGTCGGCTCCCATCTCGACACGCAGCCCACCGGCGGCAAATATGACGGCGTTCTCGGCGTGCTCGCAGGGCTTGAGCTTGTGCGCTCGATGAACGATCTGGGTATCAAGACAAAGCACCCGATCGTCGTCACCAACTGGACCAACGAGGAAGGCGCACGCTTTGCGCCTGCCATGCTCGCCTCCGGCGTCTTTGCCGGTGTGCATACCCAGGATTTCGCCTATGACCGCAAGGATCCGGACGGCAAGCGCTTCGGCGACGAACTGGAGCGCATCGGCTGGCGCGGCGAGGAAGAAGTCGGCGCCCGCAAGATGCACGCCTATTTCGAATATCATATCGAGCAGGGCCCGATCCTCGAGGCGGAAGACAAGCAGATCGGCGTCGTCACCCACTGTCAGGGCCTGTGGTGGCTGGAATTCACGCTCACCGGGCGTGAAGCCCATACCGGTTCGACACCGATGAATCTGCGCGTCAATGCCGGGCTTGCCATGTCCCGCATCATCGAGATGGTGCAGGGCGTGGCCATGGCCGAACAGCCGGGCGCCGTCGGCGGCGTCGGCCAAGTGTTCTTCTCGCCGAATTCGCGCAACGTGTTGCCGGGTAAGGTCGTTTTCACAGTCGATATCCGTTCGCCGGACAAGGCCAAGCTCGATCGCATGCGTACAAAGATCGAGGCGGAAGCGCCTGAGATCACCGAAGCGCTCGGCGTCGGCTGTTCGATCGAGGCGATCGGCCATTTCGAACCGGTGACCTTCGACCCGACCCTCGTCACTGCTGTCCGCAACGCCGCCGAACGCCTCGGCTACAGCCACATGAACCTGATCTCCGGCGCCGGCCACGATGCCTGCTGGACAGCCAGGGTGGCGCCCTCGACCATGGTCATGTGCCCCTGCGTCGGCGGTCTCTCCCACAATGAGGCCGAGGAGATATCGAAGGAATGGGCCGCCGCCGGGTGCGACGTGCTGTTCCATGCGGTGGTGGAGACGGCGGGGATTGTGGAGTAGGGCCATGGAGGCAAGTCAGGAAGAGCAAGCTTTGGTGGCTTCGCCCCCCTCATCCGGCCCTTCGGGCCACCTTCTCCCCGCTGGGGAGAAGAGGGAGTTTGCCGTTCTTTATAAACCCGTCGTTATCTCTGCACTTCCAACGGTATCCGCGACGCACAGGGCCAGCACACACACCCTCTTCTCCCCCACGGGGAGAAGGTGGCCCGAAGGGTCGGATGAGGGGGGCCTCCGGTGAACGCGCAGAAAAACAACGACATTACCAAGCGCCGAAATGGCGCAACAGCGAAAGCCCGTAATCTTCGGCAGGACGAGACAGAGGTCGAATACAAGCTCTGGAATGAACTGCGCAATCGCCTTCTGAATGGATACAAATTCACAAGACAAGTGCCGCTTGGAATTTATGTTGCCGACTTCGTTTGCCGCGAAAGAAGCCTTGTGATCGAACTCGACGGCGCACAGCATTGCGACTCGCTTGCCGATATTGTTCGAACACGTTGGCTGAACGAAAAGGGTTATTCAGTCCTGCGGTTCTGGAACGATGAAGTCCTGCGCGAGCGGCGCGCAGTTCTCGACACAATACTCGCAGTCCTGTCCGGCGAGATTTCCGCTCGTTGCGATGCGACCCGCTTTTCGCCCGCCGACTCCTTTGCGAATACCAAAAAGGAAATACGCTCATGACCACCATCATCAAAAACGGCACCATCGTCACCGCCGACCTCACCTACAAGGCCGACGTCAAGATCGATGGTGGCAGGATTGTCGAGATCGGGCCTGATCTATCCGGCGACGAGGTGCTGGATGCAACCGGCTGCTATGTCATGCCTGGTGGCATCGATCCGCACACGCATCTCGAAATGCCGTTCATGGGTACCTATTCCTCGGACAATTTCGAGAGCGGCACCCGCGCGGCACTCTCCGGCGGCACGACGATGGTTGTCGATTTCGCTCTCCCCTCGCCCGGCCAGTCGCTGCTCGAAGCGCTTGATATGTGGGACAACAAGACGTCGCGGGCGACCTGCGACTTTTCCTTCCACATGGCGATCACCTGGTGGGGCGAGCAGGTCTTCAACGAGATGCAGACCATTGTCGAGCAGAAGGGCATCAATTCTTTCAAGCACTTCATGGCCTACAAGGGCGCCCTGATGGTGGATGACGACGAGATGTTCCACTCGTTCCAGCGCTGCGCCGAACTGGGCGCGCTGCCGATGGTGCATGCCGAAAACGGCGACATCGTCGCGCAGATGCAGGCGAAACTGCTGTCCGAAGGCAATAACGGCCCGGAAGCCCACGCCTATTCGCGTCCCGCCGCCGTCGAGGGCGAAGCGACCAACCGCGCCATCATCATCGCCGATATGGCAGGCGCCCCGCTCTACGTCGTCCACACATCCTGCGAACAGGCCCACGAAGCCATCCGCCGCGCCCGGCAGAACGGCATGCGCGTCTATGGCGAGCCGCTGATCCAGCACCTGACGCTGGACGAGAGCGAATATGCCAATCCCGATTGGGACCATGCCGCCCGCCGCGTCATGTCGCCTCCCTTCCGCAACAAGCAGCATCAGAACTCACTTTGGGCCGGCCTTGCAGCGGGCTCGCTGCAGGTGGTCGCCACCGACCACTGCGCCTTCACCACGGCACAAAAACGCTTTGGCGTCGGCGATTTCACCAAGATCCCGAATGGCACAGGCGGACTGGAAGACCGCATGCCGATGCTCTGGACCCACGGCGTCGCCACCGGCCGCATCACCATGAACGAGTTCGTGGCCGTGACTTCGACCAACATCGCCAAGATCCTCAACATGTATCCGAAGAAGGGCGCCATCCTCGTCGGCGCCGATGCGGATCTCGTTGTCTGGGATCCGAAGCGCTCGAAGACCATCTCGGCCTCTGCCCAGCAGTCGGCGATCGACTACAACGTCTTCGAAGGCAAGGAAGTCACCGGCCTGCCGCGCTACACGCTGACCCGCGGCGTCGTTGCGATCGAGGAAGGAACCGTCAAGACGCGCGAGGGCCACGGCGAATTCGTCAAGCGCGAACCTTTTACCGCCGTCAACAAGGCGCTCTCCACTTGGAAGGACATCACCGCACCGCGCAAGGTCCAGCGCAGCGGCATTCCGGCAAGCGGGGTGTGAGCGTGCGGCTTGTTGCGCGTATCCCTCTGTTTCTCGCAGCGAGCCTGACAAGCGCTGGGCTTGTTCACGCGCAGGAAAAATTCCTCGACGGCGCCTATGGCAACAAGGATGGTTGCGCCTATGCTAACAGCAATGAAGCGATGGGGTCCGAGGATTTTTTCCTGCTGACTGACGAAGGGGTCACGTCGGCCGCATCCTATTGCAGCTTCAAGGCGCCGGTGACGAGGAAGGGCGATTCTTTTGCCGCTGCGGTCACCTGTGCGGAAGAAGGCGAAAGCGGCGAGACTGAGACGAGCCTCCTGATTCAGCGAACCGGAAAGGACTACATCATTGTGTTCGAGGACGGGATGCGCTGGGGACCTTTAAAAAATGCAAGTGACCGCCGCACCGCACTGTCCCGCCGCCAGCTCAGGCCGGCACCAGCGCCTCCAATTCCGGCAGCAAAATCACGCTCTCCTGTTCGTTCGGATCGGTGCGGGCAATCACGGCGGATGCAGGCTGGTCGGAGAGATTGGCCGGCAGATGCGGCACGCCGGCGGGGATGTAGAACATCTCGCCGGCGCGGACGATGACGTGGTTTTCCAGCCGCTCGCCGTACCAGGTATGCGCCTCGCCCGACAGCATGTAGATCGCGGTTTCATGGCTCGCATGCTTGTGCGCCTTGGCCCGGCCGCCCGGCGGGATGGTCAGAAGGTGCATGCAGATGCCGCTCGACCCCACGGTCTCGGCAGCGATCCCTCCGAAATAGCTGAACCTCTGCTTGCCGTCATAGGTGCCGCCGGGACGAACGATCCGGCAGGTCGGCTGTGATGATTGCGTCATATAGTCCCTCAGTCGATTCCAGCACTTTGGACGAGGTTAGCGTATCTTCAAAAAATCGCATATGCGAGACTTGTACAGGATATCACATGCGACCATCGGTCGATCATCGCGGAGCAGGCAGTACGAAATGAGCAATACTTCCGCATCCGTTGTCTCCGCCAGACAATTGGGTTTGACCTTTACCACCAATGACGGTCCCGTCCATGCGCTGACCGGCGTCGATCTTTCCGTCAACAAGGGCGATTTCGTCTCCTTCATCGGCCCGTCCGGCTGCGGCAAGACGACCTTCCTGCGGGTCATCGCCGACCTAGAGAAGCCGACCTCCGGCACGATCACCGTCAACGGCATGACGCCCGAGGAAGCGCGCAAAAAACGCGCCTATGGGTATGTCTTCCAGGCGGCAGCGCTTTACCCCTGGCGGACGATCGAGAAGAACATCGCGCTTCCCCTTGAGATCATGGGCTATGGCGCCGCCGAACAGAAAGAGCGTGTCGAGCGCACGCTGGACCTCGTCAATCTCTCGGGTTTCGGCAAGAAATTTCCCTGGCAGCTGTCGGGCGGCATGCAGCAGCGCGCCTCGATTGCCCGCGCGCTCGCCTTCGACGCCGATCTGCTCCTGATGGACGAGCCCTTTGGAGCGCTGGACGAAATCGTCCGCGACCATCTCAACGAACAGCTTCTGAAACTCTGGGACCGGACCAACAAGACGATCTGCTTCGTCACCCATTCCATCCCCGAAGCCGTCTACCTCTCCACCCGCATCGTGGTGATGAGCCCGCGCCCGGGCCGGGTGACCGACGTGATCGAATCGACGCTGCCAAGGGAGCGCCCGCTCGATATCCGCGAGACGCCCGAATTTCTGGAGATCGCCCGGCGGGTTCGCGAAGGTTTGAGAGCGGGGCATAGCTATGACGAGTAGGGTGTCATGAACCTTTCCTTTATCCTCTGGCTCGCGGCCTCCATGGCGATTTTCCTCAGCGCCGCGACGGCGTCCCGTTATTATGTGTCGAGCAACAACATCTTTCTTCTGCTATTCTCCCTCGCTCTCTACTGCATCGGCAATCTGATGATGGTGCGGCTGATGCGCGAAGGCGGGTTGGGGCTTGCCATTTCGGCCTCCGCCATTGCCCAGCTTCTGCTTGTCAACGTCATCGCCTTCTTTGTCTTCGGAGAGCGGCTGACACATCTGCAGATGGCGGGGGTCGCACTGGGTGTGGTGTCGATGACGCTGATGCTGCTGCCTGCCGGTGGGAGAAGCTGACAATGGCGCGAGAGCATTTCTTCAGGGACCGCTTCGTGCCTGTCACCACGATCCTGGTGGCCATGGTGGTGTTCTGGTACGGGTTCGCCATCCTCATGAACGCGCCGGTGCAGCGCGACATGGACCAGCGTCGCGGCGAAATGCCGGGTTTCGTCGAATTCATCGGAAAGACGCTGTCACAGGCCAAGCCGATCGTACCTGCACCGCACCAGGTCGCGGCCAATGTTTTCGAAAACACCTTCCTGCGCAAGGTCACCAGCAATCGCAGCCTCGTCTATCACGGCTGGGTGACGCTGTCCTCGACCCTGCTCGGCTTTCTCATGGGCACCGTGCTCGGCATCCTGATCGCCGTCGGCATCGTCCACGTCAAAGTGCTTGACCGCAGCCTGATGCCCTGGATCATCGCGTCCCAAACGGTGCCGATCCTGGCTGTCGCGCCCATGGTCATCGTCGTGCTCGCAGCAATCAACGTCACCGGCATCATTCCGAAGGCGGTGATCTCCACCTATCTCTCCTTTTTCCCGGTGGTCGTCGGCATGGTGACGGGGCTGCGCTCGCCGGAGGCCATGCATCTCGATCTCATGCGCACCTACCATGCCAGCGTGAGCGAAACCTTCTGGAAGCTGCGCGTCCCGGCCTCCGTGCCGTTCCTCTTCACCTCGATGAAGGTGGCGGTGGCCGCCAGCCTGGTCGGCGCGATCGTCGGCGAACTGCCCACAGGCGCGGTCGCGGGCATCGGCTCGAAGCTGCTTGCCGGATCCTACTACAGCCAGACGATCGACATGTGGGCGGCGCTGGTGGCCGGCTCGGTCCTTGCCGGCCTGCTGGTCACCGCCGTCGGCATCCTCGGCCGGCTGGTCGAACGCGGCATGGGGAGACGGCCGGCATGAAATGGCTCGCACCCAACTGGCAGGCTCTTGCCGCTGTGATTTTTTCCATCGCAGCCCTCGGACTGGGGGCCATGACCTCCGTGGAGGCCGATGCGCTCACCAATCCGACGGCAACGATCGATTATCCCTATATCGCGACCAAAGCCCTGATCCTCGGTCTGCTTCTGCTGACGGCGCTCCTGTCGATGATCCGCCTGCCGGCAATCGCCTCCGCAGTCCTCCTGTTCCTTGGCGCGCATCTGACGGCTTGGCTGCTGATCGCAGACATTTCCGGTTTTGAAGGCACGGCGCTGTGGCCCTTTTTCCTCGCACTTGCGGCCGCCTGGCTGCTCGCCTGGCGCTGCGTGGGTCTGCTCGCGGCTATGCGGCCGGCAACGCGATCCAAGGGGGCTGTGCTGCGCCTTTTGATCCCCGCCATTTTCGGCGTCTGGATTCTTATCCTGTGGGAAGCCATCACCCGCGGGGCGGGCGTCCCTTTCATCCTGCTTCCGCCGCCAAGCGCCATCGGCGCCCGCATCGCCGGCTCGCTGCCGATCCTCGTCGCCGATGTCAGGCAGACGATCTTCAAGGCCGTGATCTTTGGTTTTGTCGTCGGCTCTCTTGCGGGCTTCCTGACGGCTATCCTTGCCGATCGCGTCGCTTTCCTGCGCAAGGGGCTGCTGCCGATCGGCAATATGGTTTCCGCGCTGCCGATCATCGGCATCGCCCCCATCATGGTCATGTGGTTCGGTTTCGACTGGCAGTCGAAGGCCGCCGTCGTCATCGTCATGACCTTTTTCCCGATGCTGGTGAACACGGTCGCAGGCCTCGACGCCGCAGGAAGCATGGAGCGCGACCTGATGCACACCTATGCCTCGAGCTATCGGCAGATGCTGTTGAAGCTGCGTTTGCCGGCCGCGGCGCCTTTCATCTTCAACGCGCTGAAGATCAACTCGACGCTGGCGCTGATCGGTGCCATCGTGGCAGAGTTCTTCGGGACGCCGATCGTCGGCATGGGCTTTCGGATCTCCACAGAGATCGGCCGGCTCAACGTCGATATGGTCTGGGCGGAAATCGCCGTCGCCGCCGTCGCCGGCTCACTGTTCTACGGCGTCATCGCCCTTGTCGAAAGGGCGACGACATTCTGGCATCCGTCTCTCCGTGGTGGATAGGCGAAGCCCTGGGCCGCAAGGCCTTTGGCAAACTTCAGAGGGTAAAAAGGGAAAACCACAATGAAAAAACTGATGATTTCCTTGATGGCCGGCGCAATGTCGCTGGCGGCAATGCAGGCAATGGCCGCCGACAAGGTGGTGTTGCAGCTGAAATGGGTCACCCAGAGCCAGTTCGGCGGCTACTATGTCGCAAAGGACAAGGGCTATTACGAAGAGGAAGGCCTTGATGTCGAGATCAAGCCGGGCGGACCGGATATCGCGCCGGAACAGGTGATCGCCGGCGGCGGCGCTGACGTGATCGTCGACTGGATGGGCGGCGCGCTGGTCGCCCGCGAGAAGGGTGTGCCGCTCGTCAATATTGCGCAGCCTTTCCAGAAATCCGGTCTCGAAATGATCTGCCGCAAGGATGGCCCGGTAAAGACCGATGCGGACTTCAAGGGCCGCACGCTCGGCGTCTGGTTCTTCGGCAACGAGTATCCTTTTTTCGCCTGGATGAACAAACTTGGCCTGTCGACGGATGGCGGCCCCGATGGCGTGACCGTGCTGAAGCAGAGCTTCGACGTGCAGCCGCTTGTGCAGAAGCAGGCCGACTGCATTTCCGTCATGACCTATAACGAATATTGGCAGGCGATCGACGCCGGCTTCAAGCCTGAAGATCTAACGGTGTTCAACTATACGGATCTCGGCAACGACCTCCTGGAAGACGGCCTCTATGCCAAGGAAGACGATCTGAAGGATCCCGCCTTCAAGGAAAAGATGGTCAAGTTCGTCCGCGCCTCGATGAAAGGCTGGAAATATGCCATCGATAATCCGGAAGAAGCAGCCGATATCGTGGTCGAGAACGGCGGACAGGACGAGAACCACCAGAAGCGCATGATGGGTGAAGTCGCTAAGCTCATCGGCGACGCTTCCGGCAAACTGGATGAGGCCCTGTATGGGCGCACAGCCAAGGCTCTGCTCGACCAGAAGATCATCAGCAAGGAGCCGGCCGGCGCCTTCACGCATGAGATCACCGATGCGGCTGTGAAATAATCGACAGCTCCGGGAAATCGGAAATGACGGTGCGCGGACCTCGGCTCGCGCACCGTTCCGTTCAACGGCACCGCGCTCTGCGACAAAATCGCCGCCGACGTGATTTTCATTGATCGGATTTTACAAATAAAATAATGAGGGACCATTATTTATTGCGGCTCGCTTGCGATTTGGCTGGGCGGACCTTAAATAGACTCCATTGCATCCGAGGAGGTGCGGAGGAATTTCGGCTGCGCAACCAGAAGCAATGTTTCCTCTATTTCACAGTCTGACGACGGAAATTCCCAGTATGGGGCCTTTGCGTCGGTGCATTGCATGATCCGGAATTCGAAGAAAGTCAGTCCATGGCCAGCAAGACGACGTTCGCACTTGGCATGTCAGCCACAATGCTGCTCACGATCCTGACGGGTTCGGCGCTCGCCGAGGAGGCCGTGGCTCCGAAAACGGAGCAGTCCCTGCCGTCGATCGTCGTCACCAAGGTGCAGAAGAAATCCATAATTGATCGCGTTGTGGCCACGGGGAACATCAAGGCCGTCGAGGAAACCTATGTCGCGCCGCTTGTCGACGGTCTGTCGATCCGCACGCTGCACGCCGATGTCGGCGATCGGGTCCAGGCGGAGAGCACGCTGGCAACGTTGAACGAAGACATGCTGCTTCTGCAAAAGAGCCAGTACGAAGCGAGCCTTGCGAAGGCAAATGCTGCCCTTGCGCAGTACCGGGCTCAACTGGCAGAGGCGAAGGCCAATGCCGATGAGGCGGTGCGGGTTGCCGAACGATCGAGAAAGCTTTCCGCATCCGGATCGCTTTCGACGGCCCAGCGGGATCAGGAAAAGGCCGCCGCCACTGCGGCGCTTGCCCGCGTCAACTCCGCCGAGCAGCTTGTCGCTGTCGCGCAGGCCGATATCAAGGTTGTCGACGCACAGATTTCCGATGTCGATCTTCGCCTTGCCAGGACCGAGGTCCGATCCCCTGTGACCGGCATCGTATCGGCCAGACAGGCGCGGGTGGGCTCCATCGCCAGCGGCGCTGGCGAGCCGATGTTCACGATCATCCGGGATGGCGCCGTCGAAATGCAGGCCGATATCACCGAGCAGGATCTGATCCGGCTTTCCATCGGCCAGAAGGCGAAAGTGACGCTTGCGGACGGGAAGACGGTGGTGGACGGCGAGATCCGCCTGATATCGCCAATGGTCGATGCTCAAACCCGCCTCGGCACGGTCTATATCAGTCTCTTGACGCCGGAAAAGGCACGGGTAGGCATGTATGCCAATGCCCAGATCATCATCGAGGACAGGCAAGCGCTGGTGCTGCCCCTGTCCGCGGTGACCAGTTCAAAGGATGGCATGGTGGCCCGCAAGGTCCATGACAATGTGGTGCAGGTTGCAAAAATCGAAACCGGCATCCAGGACAAGGGCTTCATTGAAATCGTGAAGGGGCTCGCCGCAGGTGACATGGTCGTCTCCAAGGCCGGTGCCTTCGTGCGCGACGGAGACCAGATCAAACCCGTGCTGGCCGATGCCGGCACAGTGTCGAATTAACCGAGGCTGACGCGATGAATTTTTCTGCATGGGCCATCCGAAATCCGATCGCGCCGATCCTCGGCTTTGCGCTCCTGCTTTATCTCGGGATCCAGTCTTTCTTCGCCCTCCCCATCACCCGGTTTCCAAATATCGACGTTCCTGTCGTGGCCATCACGGTGGTGCAGAACGGCGCCTCGCCGTCCGAACTTGAAATGCAGGTGACCAAGGAGGTCGAGGACGCCGTCGCATCCATCGCCGGAGTCGATGAAATCCAATCGACGGTAACCGATGGCCAGTCGGTGACAAGCGTCGTCTTCCGCATCGAAAAGCCGACCGAAGAGGCGGTTCAGGACACCAAGGATGCAATTGACCGCATCCGCAGCGACCTGCCAGCCGATGTCGAGGAACCCGTCGTCACCAAGATCGACGTTGAAGGCCAGGCAATCCAGACCTTTTCCGTCACCTCGCCGAACATGACGCTCGAGGAACTGTCCTGGTTCGTCGACGATACGATCAAGCGCGCGCTACAGGGCCAGATCGGCGTCGGACGGATCGATCGTTACGGCGGCTCCGACCGCGAGATCAACATCGCGCTTGATCCCCGCAAGCTCGATTCTTTCGGCATCACGGCACCGGATGTCAACAATCAACTGCGCGAAACCAATGTCGATCTCGGCTCCGGCCGCGGCCAGGTGGGCGGCAACGAGCAGACCGTCCGGACCCTCGGCGATGCGCGCGATGTCGAGCAGCTTGCCAATACGACGATCGCGCTCCCGAACGGCCGTTTCGTGAAACTGTCCGATCTCGGCAGTGTTACGGATACCTACGAGGAGCCGAAGTCCTTCTCGAGCTTCAACGGCAAGGCGTCCGTGACCTTCGCCGTCTTCCGCTCGAAGGGTGCCAGCGAGGTCTCCGTAGCGGAGACCGTGGCCAAGAGCCTGGAAAAGGTTCGCGCCGACAATCCCGACGTCACCATAGAGACAGTGGACGACGCTGTTTATTTCACCTACGGCAACTATGAGGCAGCCCTTCACACCCTGGTCGAAGGCTCAGTTCTCGCCGTCATCGTTGTGCTGCTTTTCCTGCGGAACTGGCGCGCCACCTTCATTGCCGCCGTCGCCCTGCCGCTGTCCGCGATCCCGACATTCTGGGTGATGGACCTCATGGGCTTTTCGCTCAATCTCGTCAGCTTCCTCGCACTGACGCTGGCGACCGGTATTCTGGTCGATGATGCGATCGTCGAGATCGAAAACATCGCCCGTCACATCAAGATGGGGAAAACGCCCTACAGGGCCTCCCTTGATGCCGCCGACGAGATCGGCCTCGCGGTCATTGCGACAAGCTTCACCATTATTGCCGTCTTCGTCCCCGTTTCCTTCATGCCCGGCGTCGCGGGCCAGTACTTCATCCAATTCGGCCTGACGGTTGCCTTCTCGGTATTCTTCTCATTGCTGGTGGCGCGCCTGATCACGCCCCTGATGGCCGCCTATCTCATGCGACCGGAAGACGGCGTGGACGATCATCACGACAATGACAGCCGTCTGATGAAAGCCTATACGCGGCTTGTCTCCGGCACGACGTCGAAATGGTACTTCCGCTATGCGACCTTGGTGGGAGCGGTGCTGTTCCTTGTGGGTTCTCTCTATCTGATGTCGCAGGTACCGGGCAGCTTCATGCCGCCGGACGATTCCTCGCGCGTTGTTCTGTCGGTCGAGCTGCCGCCGAACGCCACCCTGGAAGAAACCGGTGCGACCACGGCGCGGATCTATGACGCGGTCCGCGGCGTCGATGGCGTCGACAGCGTCTTCGTGCTCGGCGGCGCTTCGCCCAAGGGCGATCTCGAACTGCGCCGCGCCACGGTGCGCATCATGCTCGATACGATCGACCATTCGCTTGTGAAGACCTTGGTCAACAAGGGTCTCGGCGGCCTGCCCTTCATCGGGCAATATATGCCGAAGATGCACATGGATGGCCGCACACGGCCGCAATGGGATGTTGAAAAGGATATCTTTGCCCAGCTGCGCGGCATACCGGACGTTCGCATCACCAAGCTCAATGATCGTGGCGAGCGGGAACTGACCTTCAACTTCCTGTCCTCCAACGAAGACGACCTCAACGAAGCGGTCGCCATCCTGGAAGGCAAGCTGCGCGCATCGCCGATCCTGGCGAATGTCAGCTCCGAAGGCGCCCTGCCGCGGCCGGAGCTTCAAATTCGCCCGCGCAAGGACGAAATCGCCCGCCTCGGCATTACGCCGCAGCAGATCTCGCAGACGATCCGCGTCGCAACCACGGGCGATGTCGATTCCGCGCTCACCAAGATCTCGCTCGACAATCGCCTGATTCCGATCCGGGTCCAGACCTCGCTCGATGTCCGGCGTGACCTTCAGGCCATCGGCGCGTTGAAGGTGAAAACCGCCTCTGGCGCCTTGGTGCCGCTGCGCAGTGTCGCCGATGTGAACTATTCCGAAGGCCCGAGCTCGATCCTGCGCAACGCACGCAACCGGGTGGCCGCAATCGGCTCGGACGTGCCGCAGGGGACTGCGCTCGACACCTCCACGGCGGAGTTCAAGCGCATTGTTTCGGAAACGCAGCTGCCATCGACGGTCCGCCTTGCCGAAAGCGGCGATGCGAAGATTCAAGCCGAGATGACGCAGAGCTTCGGCAATGCCATGCTGCTCGGTCTGATGATGGTTCTCGTCGTGCTGATCCTGCTCTTCAAGGACGTGATCCAGCCCTTTACCATCCTGTTCTCCCTGCCGCTCGCCATCGGCGGCGTCGCCGTCGCGCTGATCCTCACCCGCAATGCTTTCTCGATGCCGGTCATGATCGGCGTGCTGATGCTGATGGGCATCGTCACCAAGAACGCCATCCTGCTGGTGGACTTTGCCGTTGAAATGCGGCGTCACGGCATGGAGCGCGTGCAGGCCATGGTGGAGGCCGGACGCAAGCGCGCCCAGCCGATCATCATGACCTCCATCGCCATGTCGGCGGGCATGATTCCCTCGGCACTTGGCGTCGGCGAAGGCGGCTCGTTCCGCTCGCCCATGGCGATTGCCGTTATCGGCGGCATCATCGTCTCGACGGTGCTGTCGCTGGTGGTCGTTCCCGCCTTCTTCCTGATCATGGACGACCTGTCCCGCCTGCTCGGCTGGATGTTCGGCCGGCTCGTCGGCAAGAAGGATGAGGAACTGGAGGTTCTGGAAAACGAGAAGCTGACGGAAATTGTCACCGAACAGTCCAGGACGATCGGCGAACTGCAGGAAAGGCTCGACCGCCTCGAAGGACCGAAACGGAGCGGCAAGGTGCTTCACCACCCGGCTCTTGCCGCGGAATAGAGGATTCAGACACAGTAATGAAGGCTTGCCGGTGGGCAACCGGCAAGCCTTCATTCATCGTCAACTTCAGAGACCGCCCTCGACCCTCAGAAAATCAACGATCCGGTCGATCCCGTCGCCGCGCTTCATATCCGTAAAGACGAAGGGTTTTTCGGACCGCATGCGATTGGCGTCCCGCTCCATCACGCCGAGGTCTGCGCCGACATAGGGGGCGAGATCCTTCTTGTTGATGACCAGGAGATCCGAGCGGGTAATGCCCGGTCCGCCCTTACGCGGAATTTCCTCGCCCTGGCAGACGGAGATTACATAGAGGGTGATGTCGGCAAGGTCCGGCGAAAAAGTCGCGGCGAGGTTATCGCCGCCGGATTCAATGAAAACCACATCTAGATCCGGAATCCGGCGATTGAGATCGGCAATGGCCTGAAGATTGATGGTCGCGTCCTCGCGGATCGCGGTGTGCGGGCAGCCACCCGTCTCGACGCCGACGATCCGGTCGGACGGCAGTGCCTGCATCCGCACCAGCGCCTCGGCGTCCTCCTTGGTGTAGATATCATTGGTCACCACGGCGATGGAATAGGTATCGCGCATGGCCTTGCAGAGCTTGTCGGTCAAGGCAGTCTTGCCGGAACCGACCGGGCCACCGATACCGACGCGAAGGGGACCATTGGTTGATTTCATCGCTGTTTTCCTTTCAGCACGCAGGTCATCGATCAGGACCGGAAGAGCCGCGAATGCAGGGTTTCATGGCGGAGAGCCGAAATATCGGCAAGAATGGATGCAGACCCCAGATCGTCCAGTGTGCTTGAGGCAGCTCTCGCAGCACTATCGGCGATGGACGGCTCCAGGGCGGCAAGCACGGCGACACCGTCCTTCTGGCCCGTGACGCCGCAGCGAATTGCCACCGACACGAGATTGGACACGGTTGCATGCAGATAGGCGGCCAAGGCAGGTTCGAGCCTGGTGCTGCACAGGCCGGCGACCGCACCCACAGCCACCGGATAGGCAACGGCACCGGCCAGGCCGGCATGAGGGATCGTCATCCAGGGCATAGCTGCGGTGAGAAAAGCCTCCCCCTGGAGCGTCGTTTCCCTATGGCGCTCATAGGAGCCAGCCATGGCTTCCGCCAGTTCCCTTACGCCCTCAAGTCTTTCTGCATTCCCGTGAAACCGGTAGCTTTCGGCAAGAAGCACAGCGTCGTTCCAGCCGGACCCATGGACGATCAGCACCCGCAGCCACGCCGTAAGCCCGGGCGCATCCCTGATAAGGCCATCGTGAACGGCCTGCTCGATCCCGCCCGAATAGGAAAAGGCGCCGATGGGAAACGCCGGCGACAGCCATGTCACCAGCCTCAGAAGCGCCGTCGTCTCAGCGTGATCACCCATGGGCGTGGTGATGGCCATGTCCGCCTGCGCCATGATAAGCGCCGCGCATCGGCTGGAATGGCTCTTTCACCTCAGAAACCGCCGCACCCAGCCCCTCAAGCATCGCCTTGATGACCGGATCGCGCAGGATGAAGATCCTGTCCTCCCGGATTTCGGCCGGCAGATGCCGGTTGCCGAGATGCCAGGCCAGTTCGATCAGATGCAGCGGGTCTTTTGCGCGGATATCGTAGAGAGGCTCCTCGACCGCACCGATTCGGACATACTCACCTGTATCCAGGACGAGCAGATCGCCATCGGCAAGCATTACCGGTTCTTTCAGATCGAGCATCACCACATCGTCATTGTCGAGATGCAGCAGCTTGCGGCGCAGGTGACGCTGGTCGTGCGGCAGGGCCAGCCTGTGCAACACCGCCCTGTCAGTCGGGCCGGGCGACAGGATTTCGGTCGAACGATAGGGCATTCGGCAAACCTTTCGATGGATCAACCCACTGTAACCATAAAAAAATCCGGCGCCAGACCAAAGAGGTCCGGCACCGGATTCACATCATGCAAACAGCATTGCTCAAGCAGCGATTTTTTCAGATTTCAGCGCGCTGAGAATGTTCTGCGGCGAGGACACACTATAGGGATCGCTGTCGCAATTGTCCGAATAACCTTCTTCTTCGAACCACTGTTCGACGGCGCCATTGTTGATGATGGCAGCATAGCGCCAGGAGCGCATGCCGAAGCCGAGATTATCCTTGGCAACGAGCATGCCCATCTTACGGGTGAACTCGCCGGAACCATCGGGGATCAGCTTGACGTTCTGAAGGTTCTGCGACTTGCCCCAGGCATTCATGACGAAGGCGTCGTTGACCGAGATGCAATAGATGGCGTCGATGCCTTCCGCACGGAATTCACCAGCCAGCTTTTCGAAATCGGGAAGCTGGAAAGTCGAGCAGGTCGGCGTAAAGGCGCCGGGAAGCGAAAACAGAATGACGCGCTTGCCGCCGAAATAATCCTCGGATGTTACATCCTGCCAGCGATACGGATTGGGGCCGCCGACGGCTTCATCGCGAACGCGGGTACGGAAAGTTACGGACGGCACTCTTCTGCCAACGATCATGGTCATCTCCTTGAGAAACGAACTTCCGGCGCGGCAGGCTTGGGAGGAACCCGGCGCGAAGCTCAAGAAATCTTTCTACAATAAACCCTGCTGCAGTGCAGCACTCGAGAGGACAAAAACAGCTGTCGCATGGCTGCCCTGCGGTCTGCGCATGGCACGGGCTTCATCCGTTGTGAAGCGCCAGCGATGCCCGCAGCGAGGAAGGCACCGGGTTCCACCAGCCGGTGCTTAGCCCTGCCTCGCGCAAGCCCGCAGCCGTCCAGGTATTGCAGCCAAGCGCGGCGCTAAACCAGCCATTGGCCTCGAAAAAGCGGTCGTTCGTGCCATAGCCGGCACCTGCGATGGCTCTAATTCCACCACCCTCGACCGAGAAACTCGCTTCGATAAAAGACAACAGCTTCTCATAGCCGTCATCCGACACAACGAAGGCTGTCACATGTTCGGAAGGCTGGACGATCTCGCGGGCGATATCCGCGTGAATGACGGCGCGATCCAGCGTCAGACCCTTCAGGAGTGGACCCGGTTTCAGCTCGGCCCATGTCGGCGTCTCCATATAAAAGGCCCGCCCGCCCCAGCCGAAGACCAGCCACCGTGCGTCAGGATGCGCGACCGGCATCCCGCTTTCGCCAAGAAACGGAAAGCGGGCCAGCGTTTCGGCGTCGATCGGAATGGCAATATCCGTATGGATCGGGTTCGACAGAACGAGAATACGCCGTGTCGCCGCTTCCGTCCGCACGCTCTCGGCAGACGGCAGAAACGGGCGCGGCAAGACGGTGCCGAGCGCAAAGATCAGGGCCAGGACCGCAGCAATTGCGGCGAACCAGCGCATGATGCGTTTCAGGCGAGCAAACACAGCCTGTCGCGAACTAGAACAGGAAATAGCGCTGCGCCATCGGCAGCACGGTCGCCGGTTCGCAGGTCAGCAATTCTCCATCGGCGCGCACTTCATACGTCTCCGGATCCACCTCCATATGCGGCGTGAGGTCGTTGTGGACCATCGAATGCTTGCCGATACCCCCACGAGTATTCTGCACCGCCACCAGATCCTTGGCGACACCAAGCCGCGCCTTCAGCCCTGCATCGAGCGAAGCCTGCGACACGAAGGTGACCGAGGAATTCGTCCGGTTCTTGCCATAGGCGCCGAACATCAGGCGGTAATGCACCGGCTGCGGTGTGGGGATCGAGGCATTGGGGTCGCCCATCGGCGCCGCCGCAATCGAGCCGCCGAGCAGCACCAGTTCCGGCTTGACGCCGAAAAAGGCCGGGTTCCAGAGGACGAGATCGGCACGCTTTCCGACTTCGACCGAGCCGACCTGATGGCTGACGCCATGGGCGATGGCGGGGTTGATCGTATATTTTGCAATATACCGCTTCACCCGGAAATTGTCGTTCTCGCCGGTCTCCTGGGCCAGGCGACCGCGCTGGCGTTTCATCTTGTCCGCCGTCTGCCAGGTACGGATCGCCACTTCGCCGACGCGGCCCATCGCCTGACTGTCGGAAGAAATGATCGAGAAGGCGCCGATATCGTGCAGGATATCCTCGGCCGCGATCGTCTCCTTGCGGATGCGGCTTTCTGCAAAGGCGATGTCTTCCGGAATGGAGGGCGACAAATGATGGCAGACCATCAGCATGTCGAGATGTTCGGCCAGCGTGTTTTTGGTATAGGGCCGCGTCGGATTGGTGGACGAGGGAATGACGTTCGGCTGGCCGCAGATCTTGATGATATCTGGCGCGTGGCCGCCGCCTGCCCCTTCCGTGTGGAAGGCGTGTATGGTGCGCCCCTTGATGGCGGCGATCGTATCCTCGACGAAGCCGCTTTCGTTCAGCGTATCGGTGTGGATCATCACCTGCACGTCATATTCGTCGGCCACCGAGAGGCAGCAATCGATCGCCGCCGGGGTCGTGCCCCAGTCCTCGTGTAGTTTCAGCGAACTTGCACCCGACATGACCATCTCGACAATTCCGGCCGGCAGCGACGCATTGCCTTTTCCCGCGAGCGCCAGGTTCATCGGAAAGGCATCGAAACTCTCGATCATCCGTTCGATATGCCAGGCACCGGTGCAGGTCGTGGCGAGCGTCCCGTGCGCCGGTCCGGAGCCGCCGCCGAGCATGGTGGTGATGCCGCTCATCAGCGCTTCCTCGATCTGCTGCGGGCAGATGAAGTGGATATGGCTGTCCATGCCGCCCGCGGTAACGATCTTGCCCTCGCCGGCAATGGCCTCAGTCGAGGGGCCGACGATGATCGTGACGCCCGGCTGCGTGTCCGGATTGCCGGCCTTGCCGATGCCGACGATGCGGCCGTTTTTCAACCCGATATCGGCTTTGACAATTCCCGTATGATCGACGATCAGGGCATTGGTGATAACAGTATCGACGGCCCCGTCGGCGCGCGTCACCTGGCTCTGCCCCATACCGTCGCGAATGACCTTGCCGCCGCCGAACTTCACCTCTTCGCCATAGATGGTGAAGTCCTTCTCCACCTCGATGAACAGTTCCGTATCCGCCAGCCGGACCTTGTCGCCCGTGGTGGGGCCGAACATATTGGCATAGGCCGCGCGCGACATTTTGTAGGACATGGGTCTTAGGCTCCCTGAGCAATGGCGGGTAAGAAATTATCATCGAAACGCGAAAGCCGTGCTGTTGCAACCAGCGCATCGACATAGCGGCGTTCTGCTGCAAACGGATGCCCGGCCCAGCCGGCGTGACCGAAACCAGAAAGTACCACCCGATCACCACGCAGGCGGACGTTTGCCAGCACCTCGGCAATCACGATCAGGCCGCTGCTCGGCACGACATAGCGGCGGGCATGGAACGGTTTCAAACCTGTATCGACGCTGTCATGCACAGAGCCCGGAATGACGCGGAAGGAGCGGCCGGTCGCCTTGGCGAAAGCACGAAAGCCATCTGTATAGTCGTCGCAGAGATCGTTGAGATCCGGGTGGTGTCTCTCGATATCAGGCCGCAATGCCTGCAGTTTTTCGGCTGACCTGACACACCAGATGGCGCCTGCCTGTCGCACGGCAGCGCTTGTTTTCCACGCGCCGCCGCCAAGCATGGCTAATGCCGGACGCCCGGTATTGCAGACGGCGACGATATCGGTTTTCACGCCCCCTGCGCCGCAGGACCGGCAGTCGTTGAAGCGGATGACCATATCGGCAGCATCAATGACAGCAGCAGCGCCATCGGCAACCGGCCCGTTTCCGACGATCATGATGGTCCGGCCTGCTGTCACGTGTGCTCCATCTCCGGACGCTGGACCTGCACAGGCCACAGACTCATAACTTGCCCATGACCTGCTGCCGGAAGCCGTAGACTTCGCGCTTGCCGGAAAAGGGGATGAGCGTGACGTTGCGCATCTGTCCGGGCTCAAAGCGCACGGCGGTTCCCGCCGGGATATCCAGCCGCCTGCCATGCGCCAGGCTGCGGTCGAAGGAAAGACCAGCATTGGTTTCGGCAAAATGATAATGGCTGCCCACCTGGATCGGCCGGTCGCCGGTGTTCGACACCTGCAACGTTACCGTTTCCAAGCCCGCGTTCAGTTCGATCTCGCCGCTGTCGGCAATGATTTCACCGGGAATCATACTCAATCTCTCCTGTTCAGGCAGCCTTGATCGGTGCGCAGCCGTCCGCCTTTAAGACACGCTCCGTGGATGCTGGAAATTTGCCAAGCTTCGCCGCGGGCCGTACGGGCCGGCGAACGAGTTCGCCGCCGCAATTGGGGCATTTCCCGTGAAGAACCTCCGATGCACAATGCGTGCAGAAGGTGCATTCGAAACTGCAGATCATTGCCTCGCGCGTGCCGGGCGGCAGGTCCTTGTTGCAGCACTCGCAGTTTGGTCTCAATTGCAGCACGGTGCACCCTTCAGCGAATGGGTTCGTGGACAGTCACCAGCTTGGTGCCGTCCGGAAACGTCGCTTCGATCTGGATGTCGTGGATCATCTCGGGAATACCCTCCATGACCTGATCGCGGGTGATGACATGCGCTCCCGCTTCCATCAGCTCGGCCACCGAACGTCCGTCGCGCGCGCCTTCGACCACATAGTCGCTGATCAAGGCGATTGCCTCGGGATGGTTGAGCTTCACCCCGCGCTCCAGACGCCGGCGTGCTACGATGGCCGCCATGGAGATCAACAACTTGTCTTTTTCACGGGGAGTGAGGTTCATAGAGCCACCAGATTTCGCATCGATTACAGGTTCCAGACTTTCGGCACAGAGGCGTCCTTGCGCAAGCACGAAATCATCGGAATGATGATTTTTCTCAAGGCATACCCATCGGCCGCCGCGACACGGGATATCAGCTTGTCGTGTCCGCACACATGAAGCCGGCTTACGCCGCCCCCGGCGCCAACAATGGCTCGCAGTGCGTCCAGGTAGAGCTCGCAGCCCGCCCCCGTGTAGAACAGAGTCGCGAAGGCGACCTGCTCCCCAAGCACGGCATTTTCAGCCACGAGCGCCGCGACGTCTCCCGAAAACCTCAGGTTTTCCGCATGAAACAGCCTACCCTCCTTTCGGATGCGCCAGCGATCCTCGAACAGACCCGTGCGCATCGCCTCACCCATGGCCTTGCGTCCCATAAGGACGGCTTCCACGGCCAGGAATTCGCCGCCGTCCGCAATATCGACTTCAAGCCGGCGCGACAGGGAGGCACGGTCGAACAGGATCGTCTCCTGCGGCAGCCAATGAACCGTCGCCCCGGTCCCCACGGTAATCGCCGTGTCGACGGTCGCCGTGCCGGCGCTTGCCTTGTAGATTTTCTCGCAGGCCTGCGTTGTCAGCGTCAGGTGCGTCCCCTCGCCCGCCGAAAATTCCCACTCCAGATGATCGCCGCCGGTCAGCCCGCCCGAACTGTTGATCAGCACCGCTTCCATCGTTGCATCGAACGTATCGGGCAGGCGGATCTTGGCGCATCCTTCCTGATAGAATTCCGAAAGCCGCGTGCGCCCGGCAAAAGGCTTTGCCACGAGCCGCCCCTTGCCCCATGCCCTTTGCGGAGCGATTGCCGCAGCTTCAGCCATAAAATCCGCCGTTAAACCGTAAGGTGGCGGCGTGCTTCCGGCGTGTCCAGCGTCTCTGCCGGCCCTTGATGCACGATCTCGCCCCGATCCATGATGTAGACATGGTCTGCAAGCTCGCGGCAGAAGTCAAGATATTGTTCCACCAAGAGAATCGCCATCCCCGTGGAGTCGCGCAGATATTGGATCGCCCGGCCAATATCCTTGATGATCGACGGTTGGATGCCCTCGGTCGGCTCGTCGAGCACGAGAATTTTCGGCCGCGTCACCAGCGCCCGGCCGATCGCCAGTTGCTGCTGCTGCCCACCGGAGAGATCGCCGCCACGACGCCCCAGCATGGTCTGCAAAATGGGAAACAGACTGAAAATATCGTCGGGAATGAAACGATCCTTGCGGGCCACCGGCGCGTAGCCCGATTCCAGATTTTCCTTTACCGTCAGAAGCGGAAAAATCTCCCGTCCCTGCGGCACGAAACCGATACCGTGCTTGGCGCGATTATAGGGCGCCATGCCGTTCAGCTCGGTACCGTTGAAGGTGATGGATCCGGCACTCGGCCCATGCTGGCCGGTGATCGCCCGAAGCAGGCTGGTCTTGCCGACGCCGTTGCGACCGAGCACACAGGTAATCTTTCCCATGGGTGCCGTAATGGAGACGCCGCGCAATGCCTGGGCAGCGCCATAGTGGAGATTGATGTTGTCGACGGTCAGCATGGGGCACCTTTACTTTTTGAGGAGGCCTTACCCCCCTCTGTCGGCGACGCCGACATCTCCCCCACAAGGGGGGAGATCACAACGAGCTTTTGAGCAAATAAGGGAAAAGGCCAATCTCCCCCCTTGTGGGGGAGATGTCGCGAAGCGACAGAGGGGGGTGCCGCCACGGGCATCATCGTCAATGACAGAACAACTGACCTCATCTCACCGCCCCAGATAATTCTCGATCACCTTCGGATCATTGCTGACGAAATCGATCGAACCTTCGGCCAGCACCGAACCTTCGGCAAGGCACGTCACCTTGACCCCCAGATCACGAATGAAGCCCATGTCGTGCTCGACGACGACGACCGAACGGGTCTTGGCGATTTCCTTCAGAAGCACGGCCGTCTCGCTGGTCTCGGCATCGGTCATGCCAGCCACCGGCTCGTCGACGAGAAGCAGCTTCGGCTCCTGCGCCAGAAGCATGCCGATCTCCAGCCATTGTTTCTGCCCGTGGGAGAGATTGGCGGCGAGATCGTCCTTGCGGGCGGTCATGCGCACCGTCTCCAGAATCTCCTCGATGCGCGCCTTGTCAGCGGGTGTGAGACGATAGAACAGGGTCGAAAACACACCACGCTTCCGGTTCAGCGCCAGCTCGATATTGTCCCAGACCGTGTGGCTCTCGAACACCGTCGGCTTCTGGAACTTGCGGCCAATGCCGAGCTGGGCGATATCGGCTTCGTCTTTCTTCGTCAGATCGATATCGCCGTTGAAGAAGACCTTGCCGCTATCTGGCCGGGTCTTGCCGGTGATGATATCCATCATCGTCGTCTTCCCGGCACCGTTCGGGCCGATAATCGCGCGCAGCTCTCCCGGCTCGACAACGAAGGACAGGGAATTCAGTGCCCTGAAGCCGTCGAAGGACACGGAAACACCGTCGAGATACAGCAGGCTATTGGAAGTTTTTGCATCCATCGATCTTACTCCGCAGCCTGGGGTTCGAGGGAAGGCATCGGACCTTCAGCCTTTGCTGCGGCCTTGTCCTGATAGGCTTTTTCAACGGCATCCGCTTTCTTCTGTTCCCTGCGGGAAGACATGAACTGCTGGACCGTGCCGACCACACCCTTCGGCAGGAACAGCGTCGTGGCGACGAACAGGGCGCCCAGCGCAAAGAGCCAGAATTCCGGGAAGGCGGCAGTGAAGATGCTCTTCCCGAAATTGACGAGGATGGCGCCGATGATCGGTCCGATCAGGGTGCCGCGCCCACCCACTGCCGTCCAGATGACGACTTCGATCGAGTTTGCCGGCGCAAACTCACCAGGATTGATGATGCCGACCTGCGGCACGTAAAGGGCGCCGGCAACGCCCGCCATCATGGCCGAAACCGTGAAGATGAAGAGCTTCATGTTCTCCACCCGATAACCGAGGAAGCGGGTGCGGCTTTCGGCATCGCGGACCCCGACCAGCACCTTGCCGTATTTCGAGCGGACGATGGCGGAGCTGAGGATGAGCGCCAGCGCCAGCGCCGTAGCCGTTGCGGCAAACAGCGCCGCACGGGTTCCGCCGGCCTGCACGTTGAAGCCGAGGATTTCCTTGAAATCGGTCAGACCGTTATTGCCGCCGAAGCCCATCTCGTTGCGGAAAAACGCGAGAAGCAGGGCATAGGTCATCGCCTGGGTAATGATCGACAGATAAACGCCGGTGACACGCGAGCGGAAGGCGAGCCATCCAAAGACGAAGGCGAGCAGGCCGGGCACCAGCAGAACCATCAGCGCGGCAAATGCGAAGTGATTGAAACCGTACCAGTACCAGGGCAGTTCGTTCCAGTTGAGAAAGACCATGAAATCCGGCAGCAGCGGATTGGCGTAAACGCCGCGGTCGCCGATCTGGCGCATGAGATACATGCCCATGGCGTAGCCGCCGAGCGCGAAGAAGGCGCCGTGGCCCAGGGAAAGAATGCCGCAATAGCCCCAGACAAGATCAAGCGCCAGCGCCAGCAGTGCATAGCAGAGATATTTGCCGAGCAGCGGCACCAGATGTCCCGGCACATGGAAGAAAGTGTCGGCCGGAATGAGCAGGTTCGACAGTGGAACGAAGACTGCGGCAATGAGGATGATGAAGACTGCCCAGAGCGTCTTCTTCTCGTGCCGGCTGAACAGCATTTGCGAAATCATTGTTCGATCGCCCTTCCCTTGAGCGCGAACAGGCCGCGTGGCCGCCGCTGGATGAACAGGATGATGAGGATGAGGATGAGGATTTTGCCGAGCACCGCGCCGGCATAGGGCTCCAGGAACTTGTTGGCGATGCCGAGCGTCAGGGCGCCCACGAGCGTGCCCCAGAGATTGCCGACGCCGCCGAAAACCACGACCATGAAGCTGTCGATGATGTAGTTCTGGCCGAGATTGGGCGAGACATTGTCGATCTGGCTGAGTGCCACGCCGGCAATGCCGGCAATGCCCGAGCCGAGGCCGAAGGTCAACGCATCCACCCAGGGTGTGCGGATGCCCATGGAGGAGGCCATGCGCCGGTTCTGGGTGACGGCGCGCATCTGCAGGCCGAATTTCGAGCGCTTCAGAAGAAGCAACAGCGCCACGAAGACGGCCATCGAAAAGACGATGATCCACATGCGGTTATAGGTGATGGCAAGGCCGCCGAATTCGAAAGCGCCGGACATCCAGCTCGGATTGTCGACCTGGCGGTTGGTCGGGCCGAAGATCGTGCGGATCGCCTGCTGCAGGATCAGCGAAATGCCCCATGTCGCAAGCAGCGTCTCCAGCGGCCGGCCGTAGAGCCAGCGGATGACGCTGCGCTCGATCCCGACGCCGACGAGGCCAGTAAACAGGAAGGCGGCGGGCACGGCGAAAGCCAGCGAATAGGTGGCGAGTTCAGGAGAAATCGCGCTCAGCGACTGCTGTACCACATAGGTCGTATAGGCACCGAGCATGACCATTTCGCCATGCGCCATATTGATGATGCCCATGACGCCGAAGGTGATCGCAAGACCGATGGCGGCAAGGAGAAGAACAGAGCCGAGCGACAGGCCGTACCAGATGTTCTGCGCCACATCCCAAAGGGCGAGACTGCCCTGGATCGCGCTCATATGCTTTTCGATGGCAGGCTTCAGGTCATCCGGAGCGGTGCTGAGAGCCATGCTCAGGATCGTCAGCGCATCGCGGTTTCCGCGGGCGGCGATCATCTCGATGGCGGCACTCTTTTCCTCGACACTGGCATCGGTCTTCAGCAGGATGACGGCGCGCGCCGCCTCCATTGTGGTCTTGATCTCGGCGTCTTTTTCCTGCGCCAGGGCTGAATTCAGCAATTCCAGATTGTCGGGGTTTGCATCCTTGAGAAGGTCACGCGACGCAGCCAAACGGGCCGCCCTGTCCGGGCTCAAGAGCGTCAGTTGGCTGAGGGCGGCGCCGATTGCACCGCGCAATCCGTTGTTCAGGCGGATCTTGGCAAGGTTGCCGGGAGCGTCCGCGACCGGCGCGCCGGTGAGGACGTCGACATAGGTTCCGGCATCGGCGCCTTCGAGATAGACTTTACCGCCGGTTTTCGGGGCGTAGAGTTTACCGTCGCTGAGATTTTGCAGGATTTCGCCAACCTTGGGATCACCGGAAGCGGCAAGCGACTTGACCGCCTCTATTTTCTGCGGAAAACCGCCGATACCCAGCGCATTGACATAGGACCGAATGGTTTCCTGCGCATGCAGGCCGGTGGCCAAACAACTAAGCAGCAGGCAGGTAGCGACAAGAAAGGTCTGGATGGCGCGATACATGGCTCGTCTTGTTCCGTTCGCTGGCGCTTTGATCTCGAATGGCGCGTTTCCCGCCACTGCATGCATAAAGTTTCCGCAACGGGCTCGCATGATCCCCGGCTTTTCAGGGTAAAGGCGCAAAATCCTTGGACCCCGTGCATAGACAAGCAGAAAACGTGCCAGACGCTGGCGTGCGGGGAGAGGTCTCCATCCGGACGAAAACCCGGACGGAGATTGATGATGAGAATAACGACGTGATCAAATATTGCAGGAAGCGGCGGGGCCGCTTCCTAATATACTGGCCTTGATAAAATCAGGAGCCTTTGCCACCGCATTTGCCGGTGGCAACGTTGAAGTTGCCGCAGGACATCGGCTTGCGCCAATCGGAGATCAGATCCTTAGAGTCCGGCAGATAGTCGGACCATTCGTCACCGACCACGGCCGGTGTTTCCTGAACGATCTCGAACTGGCCGTCGGCCTGGATCTCTCCGATCAGGACAGGCTTGGTGATGTGGTGGTTCGGCATGACGGTGGAATAGCCGCCCGAAAGGTTCGGGACGGATGTGCCGATGATCGTGTCGAGAACGACGTCGGTATCCGTCGTCCCGGCAGCTTCGACAGCCTTGACCCAGGCGGAAAAGCCGATATAGGCGGCTTCCATCGGGTCGTTGGTCACGCGCTTGTCGTTCTTGGTGAACGTCTGCCACTGCTTGATGAACTCGGCATTGACGGGCGCATCGACGGACTGGAAGTAGTTCCAGGCAGCCAGATGACCAACGAGCGGCTTGGTGTCGAGACCGGCCAGCTCTTCTTCACCGACCGAGAAGGCGACGACGGGAATGTCTGTTGCCTTGATGCCCTGGTTGCCCAGTTCCTTGTAGAACGGCACGTTGGCGTCGCCGTTGATCGTCGAAACGACGGCGGTCTTCTTGCCGGCCGATCCGAATTCCTTGATCTTGGCAACTTCCGTCTGCCAGTCGGAGAAGCCGAACGGCGTGTAGTTGATGAGGATGTCTTCCTTCGCGATGCCCTTCGAGATCAGATAGGCTTCAAGGATCTTGTTGGTCGTGCGCGGATAGACATAGTCGGTGCCTTCGAGCACGAAGCGCTCGACGCCTTCCGTGGCCATCAGGTAATCGACGGCCGGGATCGCCTGCTGGTTCGGCGCGGCACCCGTGTAGAAGATGTTGCGCGAGGATTCTTCACCCTCGTACTGGACCGGGTAGAACAGAATCGAGTTCAGCTCTTCGAAAACCGGCAGAACCGACTTGCGCGACGACGAGGTCCAGCAACCGAATACGGCCGAAACCTTGTTGACCGAAATCAGCTCGCGGGCCTTTTCGGCAAACAGCGGCCAGTCGGACGCCGGATCGACAACGACGGCTTCGAGTTTCTTGCCGAGAAGGCCGCCCTTCTTGTTCTGCTCTTCGATGAGCATCAGCATGGCGTCCTTGAGCGTCGTCTCGGAAATCGCCATGGTGCCAGACAGCGAGTGAAGAACGCCGACCTTGATCGTGTCTTCCTGAGCAATTGCAGGGGACATTGCTGTCGCAGCGAGTGCCGCGGCCAGAAATGCGCCCATGACGTGAGATTTGAATTTCATTGTGAACCCCTCTAGTTCTCTAACGACGGCGTCTTGGGAGACCTTTAACCGTTCGTAAACAGACTATCTGCCGGGGTGCAGGAATCCTGTATACGTCAATTGACGTAGATGCCGGGGCGAAGTGTGCAATGCAGCGTATTAAGCGGCCGGATCTTCTGTGCTACCTGTCAGTCACGGCGGACGAAACACGCTCAAGGCCGCAGCAAGGAACCCAGCTTAACCGATGACAGCACGCCAGCGCATTATTCCGGTCCGGCGCGAATATAACCGTTGGGTGGCCAACCAGACGCTGGAAGACTATGCGCTGCGTTTTACGGCCAAGAGCGCCCGGCAATTTTCCTCCCAGCGCATCTCGCAAACCGCTATCGGTGCGATCTCGTTCCTGGCGCTGGAGGCGATCGGCGGCGCCATCACCCTTTCCTATGGCACGACGAACGCCGTCATCGCCATACTGGTCGCCAGCCTCGTCATGCTTGGCGTCGGCATTCCCATCAGCCGCTACGCCATCCGCCACGGCGTCGATATCGATCTTCTGACGCGCGGCGCGAGCTTCGGCTATATCGGCTCGACCATCACCTCGCTGATCTACGCATCGTTTACCTTCATGCTCTTTGCCATCGAGGCCTCGATCATGTCGGCGGCGTTGGAACTGGCACTCGGCATTCCGCTCTGGGTGGGCTACATCATCAGCGCGGTCATGGTGATCCCGCTTGTCACGCACGGCGTGCGGCTGATCAGCAAGTTCCAACTGATCACGCAGCCCTTCTGGATCATCCTCAACATCGCGCCCTTCATCTTCATCGCGCTGGCAGACTGGGAGAAGTTCGACCTCTGGCTGGCCTTTGCCGGGTCGGAAAACCCGGCTGGCGCTCCGGGTTCGTTGGCACCCTTTTCCCTTGCGGAATTCGGCGCGGCTTCGGCCGTCATTCTGGCGCTGATGGCGCAGATCGGTGAACAGGTCGATTTTCTGCGCTTCCTGCCGCCGGAGGGCCAGCAAAAGCTGCACCACCGGATCGCGATTTTTCTGGCAGGTTCCGGCTGGGTGATCGTCGGCGCGCCAAAACTACTTGCAGGCTCGTTTCTCGTTGTCCTGTGTCTCAGCGCCGGGGTTCCCGTCGAGGACGCCGCCGACCCGGCGCATATGTATCTGACCGCCTTCGGCTACATGATCCCCTGGCACGATGCGGCCCTTCTGCTGATGGCGGCCTTCGTCGTGGTGTCGCAGTTGAAGATCAACGTGATGAACGCCTATGCCGGTTCGCTCGCCTGGTCGAACTTCTTTTCCCGACTCACCCATAGCCACCCCGGACGCGTCGTCTGGCTGATGTTCAACGTGGCAATCGCGCTTCTCCTGATGGAACTCGGCATCTACAAGCTGCTGGAGGAAACCCTCGGCATTTTCTCGATCATTGCGATGTCGTGGCTCTGCACCATCTCGGCCGACCTGTTCATCAACAAACCGCTGGGACTTGCGCCGCCGAATATCGAGTTCAAGCGCGCTCATCTTTACGATATCAATCCCGTCGGCGTCGGCTCCATGGCGCTGTCTGCCGTCGTTGCGCTCACCGCGCATTTCGGCGTCCTCGGCGCGATGGCAGCGTCCATGGCGCCCTATATCGCGCTGGTCACAGCCTTCATCGCCTCGCCCGCCATCGCCTTCGCCACGAAAGGCAAATATTATCTCGCCCGCAAGCCGCGCCAGAGCTGGAAGAAGCTCTCGACCGTCACCTGCTCGATCTGCGAACATCCGTTCGAACCGGAAGACATGGCCTGGTGCCCGGCCTATTCCGCGCCGATCTGCTCGCTCTGCTGCTCTCTCGACAGCCGCTGTCACGACATGTGCAAGCCGCATGCGCGCTTCAATGCGCAGGTCGCCGTGGTCGCCAAGACATTGTTGCCCCAGAAGGTCACCGAGACGCTATCCTCCCGGCTTGGCCGTTACGGTATTGCCGTGGTTCTTTCCATTGCCTGCATCGGCGCTATTCTTGCGATGATAGCGCACCAGACCGGCACGGCATCGCCGGAAACGGCATCGGTCATCAACCGGACGGTGGGTGTCGTCTTCTTCGTCTTTGCGGTCGTGACTGGCGTCGTCTGCTGGTTCTATGTGCTCGCCCATGACAGCCGGCTCGTCGCGGAAGAGGAATCCTCGCGCCAGAACACGCTGCTGCTCAAGGAAATCGCCGCGCACAAGAAGACCGATGCGGCCCTGCAATATGCCAAGGAAACGGCCGAAGCCGCGAACCGCGCCAAGAGCCGTTATGTCGTCGGCCTCAGCCACGAATTGCGGACCCCGCTGAATGCCGTTCTCGGCTATGCCCAGATTCTTGAGCGCGACGAGACCATTCCCGCCCCGCGGCAAAGCGCGATCAAGGTCATCAAGCGCAGCGCCGATCATCTGTCCGGCCTGATCGACGGGCTGCTGGATATATCGAAGATCGAGGCCGGGCGGCTGCAGGTCTATTCCAACGAGATCCATATCCAGGATTTCCTCGACCAGATTACGGACATGTTTCGCCCGCAGGCGCAGGCCAAGGGGCTGGTTTTCCATCACGAACGCGCCAGCGCCCTGCCCCAGTATGTCCGCACGGACGAGAAACGGCTGCGCCAGATCCTCGTCAACCTGCTGTCCAACGCGATCAAATTCACCGATGCCGGCACAGTCCGCTTTGATGTCGCCTATCGAAGCCAGGTCGCCACCTTCACCGTTTCCGATACCGGCCGCGGGATTTCGCAGGCCGACCTGCCACGCATCTTCGAGCCTTTCCAGCGCGGCGAGGCCGAGCATATCCGGCCGATGCCGGGTCTTGGGCTGGGGCTGACCATCACCCGGCTTCTCACCCAGACGCTCGGCGGCGACATTGCCGTGGACAGCGAGCGTGACAAAGGCTCAACCTTCCGCGTCCGGCTGATGCTGTCGGCCATCAGCCGCCCGACCGCCACGCTGCCGTCGGTGCGCAAGATCGCCGGCTATGCCGGTCCGCGCCGAACCATCGTGGCTGTGGATGACAATGAGGATCATCGTGATCTCATGCGGGAAGTTCTCATGCCTCTCGATTTTGTCGTGCTGACGGCAGCCAGCGGTACGGAATGCCTGACGTTGATCGAGGGCATCCAGCCGGATCTGTTCCTGATCGACATCTCCATGCCCGGAATGAACGGCTGGCAGCTGGTCGCCCGACTGCGCGATCACGCACAGACGGCGCCGATCATCATGCTTTCGGCCAATATCGGCGACGGGACCGCTGCCAACGGCCAAACAGGCCACAATGACACGCTTGCCAAGCCCTTCGATATCCGCCAGTTGCTGGACAAGCTGGCAGTGCAGCTGGCCCTCGAATGGGTCTATGGAGATACGGTCTCCCAACCGAAGGCGCGACCGGCAGGCATTGTGAAATCGCCCGGTGCAGACCATGTAGAGGAACTGATCAGGCTCGGTGAAATCGGCTATGTCCGCGGTATAGAGGCCAAACTCGCCGATCTCGCAAGAGCCGAGGAAAACCAGCCCTTCGCTGAGGCGGTTAGAACCTATGTCCAGGCTTTCGACCTTGCCGGCTATGCCAACTTCCTGCAAAACATCAACAGGCAAGGGAGACCCGCAGGTGAGTGAAACAGCGCATCCACGCGATATCGTGCTCATCGTGGATGACAGCCCGGAAACGCTGGGCTTTCTCACCGATGCGCTGGAGCAATCGGGATTCTCTGTCCTGATCGCGACATCGGGCCAGGCGGCGCTGAACATCGTCGATCGCATCACGCCGGATATCATTCTGATGGACGCGGTCATGCCGGGCATGGACGGCTTCGACACCTGCCGCAGTCTGAAAGCCAATCCCGGAATTGCGCAGGTCCCGGTCATCTTCATGACGGGCCTCACCGAGACGGAACATATTGTCCATGCGCTGGAATCCGGTGGTGTCGATTATCTCTCCAAGCCGATCAACATCGACGAACTGCGCGCCCGCATCCGCGTGCATCTCGCCAATGCACGCTCGGCACAGAGTGCCCGCGTGGCGCTGGATGCGGCGGGGCGGCATCTCCTTGCCGTGCGCTCGACCGGCGGCATCCAATGGTCGACGCCCCAGGCGACGCGCCTCGTCAACGCGGCAACGGGCCGCGACGACGGACTGGATACGCTGGCCGGTCATATCGCCACATGGCTCGGGGATCGCGAAAAGCAGGGCTCGGGGAAGGACGCTGCGTTTTTCATCCAGCAGAATGGCCAGCCTGTCCTGCAACTGGCCTTTCTCGGCGCCATCGGCAGCGACGAATATCTCTTCCGCCTGACCGGCGTCAGCCAGACCTCCGACGACGAAACCCTCCGCCAGAGTTTCGCCCTCACCGTGCGCGAGGCGCAGGTTCTGCTCTGGATCGCCAAGGGCAAGTCCAACCGGGACATCGGCGAAATCCTCGGGCTTAGCGCCCGCACCGTGAACAAGCACCTGGAACAGATTTACGTGAAGCTCGGCGTGGAAAACCGGGCCTCCGCGGCGGTCAAGGCAGCAAACGCCCTGCGCCGGGAGCAATGACCGGCCCGGTTCAGAAGGAGCGCGGCGGCACGAACAGGCAGAGCGTCCGGCTTTTTTCTTCGCCAGCGAGAGAGCACCAGTGGAACTCTCCGTCCGGCGAGGTTCGGACCCGCGTGTCGCTATAGGGCACGACTTCGCCGGTGACGTTGACAACATAGCCCTGTGGACGCTCGCTGATCGCCTTGGTTGCAACCGGCCGGCAATCCTGGTTCGAACAGCACGAGAACGGATAACTCCAGCCGGATGGAGCATCATGGGCGTGAGCGGACGCTGCGGACAGGGCTGTGCCGGCCAGAGCGAACAGAAGTGGTCTCCAGCGGCGCGCCAATTCAGCGGCAAGGCGGGAGGCAATCGGGTTGGCGTGTTTGCCTGTGCGGCAGATGACTGTTGGAAAGCGCATGAACAACTCCTCAGTTGGGACCAGTTCCATCCCATCCCTGGAGTGCTTCTCCCGCATCCGGCGACCACCCGACAGTGTGCGGGCGTGACATCGGCAGGATTGCCCTGCATCCGTTCCATGGCAGCGGCCGCCACTTTCGAAGCGACTCAACTGCCTGCCTTATATTTAGGCAGTATCTACCGATTTCACAAAACGGCAACCGGCCCGACACCAGATTTTTGCTGCGTTGCAACATAGCAACAAGACCCCGGCCGCACCGGCGATGCCGCATAGGAATTTCTCTCCTAATTATATAATAGCGCTCAAATGCAGAAAGGCCCGGCAATGCCGGGCCTTTCGCGATCCAAGAGAACCGACTGGCTCTATCCGAAACGATTACTTTGCGTTTTCGAAGTAGCTGAACTTGCCGTCGTCGCCCTTTTTCCAGGTGTACATGACGTAGTCCGGGCGGGTGATGTCGCCCTTGTCGTCATAGCCGAACTCGCCGATCACGGTCTTGAACGGGCCCTTGCCCTTGATGTTGCCGGCAACTGCCTGCGGATCGTTGCCGCCGGTCGTCTTTGCGGCTTCCGCGATGACCTGCAGGGCAGCATAGGAGTAGAGCGTGTAGGCTTCAGGCTCGAAACCTGCAGCGCGGAACTTTTCAACGAGTTCCTTGGCGTTCGGGTTCTTGCGCGGATCCGGAGCAAAGGTCATCAGGGTGCCATCGACAGCGTCGCCGGCGATCGAAGCGAGTTCGTTCGAGACAATGCCGTCGCCGGACATGACAGTGGCCTTCAGGCCCTGGTCAGCCATCTGGCGCATGATAAGGCCGGCTTCCGTATGCAGGCCGCCGTAGTAAACCAGCGAGACGCCGGCTTCCTTCATCTTGGCGATCAGGGCCGAAAAATCCTTGTCGCCAGCCGTGATGCCTTCGTAGACGGCTTCGGTGACGCCGGCTTCGTTCATGGCAGCCTTGGTCAGGTCAGCAAGGCCCTGGCCATAAGGTGTCTTGTCGTGAACAACAGCAACCTTGGCGTCCTTGAAGTTTGCAGCGATGTAGGCACCGGCAACGGCGCCCTGCTGGTCGTCACGGCCACAGGTGCGGAACGTGTTCCACAGGCCCCGTTCGGTGAAGGTCGGGTTGGTGGAAGCAGGCGTGATCTGCAGGATGCCGTTTTCAGCATAAACTTCGGAAGCCGGGATCGAAACGCCGGAGTTGAAATGGCCGATAACAAACTTCACGCCGTCAGCAACGAACTTGTTGGCAACGGAAACGCCCTGCTTCGGGTCGGAAACGTCGTCGCCGAGCACGATCTTGATCTGTTCGCCGTTGATACCGCCGGCAGCATTGATGTCAGCGGCGGCCTGCTCTGCGCCCTTCTGAAGCTGAGCGCCGAAAGCAGCGTTCGGTCCCGTCAGCGGGCCAGCGACACCAACCAGCAGGTCAGCCCATGCATTGCCGCTGAAAGCGACCATTGCGGTCAGCGCGACAGCCGACAAAAGTGACTTCTTCATCTTGTAACTCCCAAAAAATTGAGCGGGTGCAGCTTTAACCGTTTACGATACCCACTATCATCGCACCGGTATTCTTGTCTCCACGGACAGCGCAACTGCACCGCCACGGGATTCCCTCTTGTTATTTCGACCGCCACGAAAAGGGCGAAGCCTTCTCGTAGAGCCAGTAGTAGTTGTTCGTCATCTGCTTCGTCCGGTAGTAACGATAACCGGCCGTAGCGAAAAACAAAAGCACGATCGTGTCAACGATATAGAACTGCACACCCAGAATGGTGCCGTTGAAAAGTGCATGGTGAATGAAGCGGATCGCGGCGCCAAGAAGCAGCGTGTAGATCACCAGCACGCCGTAACTGCTCCAGCCTTCGGCAGCACTCTTGCCGGTACGCCAGGCCGTCCATCCGCCCATCAGCACCGTCACGAATGCGAATTGCAGAACCGTCGGTTCCTCGTAGAGAATGCCTTGCATTCAGTGTCTCCCTTCAAAACGCATTGGGGATCCAGGATCACCGCCAAGCGCTTCTGCGTACCGAAATCGACGCCCCGCCGGCCGGCACAAAGGCCGCCGGCAGGATGCCATCAATGATGACCGCCTTCGAGATAGGCGGCGCGCACTTCCGGATTGGCGAGCAGTTCCTTGCCGCTACCGCTCATGGTCACCTTGCCGTTCACCATCACGTAGCCGCGATGCGACAGTTTCAGTGCCGCAAAGGCATTCTGCTCGACGAGGAAGACGGTCAGGCCTTCCTCCTCGTTAAGCTTGCGGATCGCCGCGAAGATGCTCTTGACGATGAGTGGCGCCAAGCCCAGCGACGGCTCGTCCAGCAACAGAAGCTTCGGGCGCGCCATCAGGGCGCGGCCGATCGACAGCATCTGCTGCTCGCCGCCCGAGAGCGTGCCGCCACGCTGCGCCTGCCGCTCCTTAAGCCGCGGGAACAATGTGAAGATCTTCTGCACGTCCTCGTCGAAATACTTCAGATTGTCGAGGCTCGCGCCCATCTGCAGATTTTCGTAGACGGTCATGCGCGGAAAAATACGGCGGCCTTCCGGCGACTGGGCAATCCGCAGCCGGGCAATCTCGTGCGTCGGCATTCGGGTGATGTCCTGGCCATCGAACACGACCGCGCCGGTCCGGGCCTGCGGGCTGCCGCAAATGGTCATCATCAGCGTCGACTTGCCGGCACCGTTGGCGCCGATCATGCTGACGATCTCGCCACGCTTGACCTCGACATCGACGCCGGCCAGAGCCCGGATATTGCCGTAATAGGTCTCGACAGCTTTCACATGCAGGAGGGTCTCGCTCATCAGACCGTACCTCCCGGTGCGATGTGCTCGATCTCTTCGATCACCTCTTCGACCTCATCATCTTCGACCCCGAGATAGGCGGCGATCACCTTCGGATCGTTCTTCACATGGTCCGGATCGCCGTCGGAAATCTTCTGGCCGTATTCCAAGACGACGACATGGTCGGAAATCTCCATGACCACGGACATATCGTGTTCGATCAGCAGAACGGACGTTCCCGTATCCTTGCGGATGCCGCGCAACAACTCGTTGAGCGCCAGCGATTCGCGTGGGTTCAGCCCGGCCGCCGGTTCGTCCAGGCAAAGAAACTCAGGCCCGGTGCACATGGCGCGGGCAATTTCCAGACGCCGCTGGGCCCCGTAGGGAAGATCGCCGGCCGGATCGTCGGCGCGGTCGGTGAGACTGGCCTTGTCGAGCCAGTATTTCGCCAGTTCGATCGATTCGGCCGAAGCGCGTTTGTAGGCGGGGAAGCCGAGCAGGCCGAGGATGGTGTAGCCGGAGGCCAGCATCAGCTTGTTGTGCTGGGCGACAAGCAGGTTTTCAAGCACGGTCAGCCCCGAAAACAGTCGGATATTCTGAAACGTGCGGGCAACCTTCGCATCGCGGTTGACCTCGAAGTCCGACATGCGCTCGAGCAGAAATTCCTTGCCCGCCTTCTGGCGCATCGTGATCATGCCCATCGTCGGCTTGTAAAAGCCTGTGATGCAGTTGAACACGGTGGTCTTGCCGGCGCCGTTCGGCCCGATCAGCGCTGTGATATCACCGCGAAAGGCTTCGAACGACAGGTCGTTGATGGCCATCAGGCCGCCGAAGCGCATCGACAGATGCTCGACTTTGAGAATTGCGTCTTTCGTCATCGTACTCGTTCCGGCCATCATCAACCGTGACCTTCCTTGGTGAAGCTGCCGGAGACACTCTTGCGTTCGCGCAGGAATGCCGTTGGTTCGCGCGAACCGACAAAGCCGCGGGGCTTCCAGACCATGACGATGATCATGGCGAGACCGAAGATCAGCATACGGTAGAGTTCCGGCGTGAAATCTGGCCCGAAGATATGCTTCAGGAATTCCATTTCACGCAGCAGTTCTGTTCCGCCGATCATGACGGTCGCGGCGACCGCGATGCCGACCAGCGAGCCCATGCCGCCGAGAACCACGATAGCGAGGATGATCGCGGACTCCAGAAACACGAAGCTTTCCGGCGACACGAATCCCTGGCGTACAGCGAAGAACGAGCCCGCGAAACCTCCGAACATGGCGCCTGTCGCAAAGGCCGTCAGCTTGGTCGTTACCGTGTTGATGCCGAGCGAGCGGCAGGCGATCTCATCCTCGCGAAGCGCTTCCCAAGCGCGTCCGATCGGCATGCGGCGCAGGCGGATCGTTACGAAGGCGGTCAGCATGCACAGCGCCAGCGCCAGATAGAACAGGAAGATCTTGTAGTAGGACGACGACATCGGTAGCCCGAAGACCTTGGCAAAATTGTTCGCGGCGCTGACGTCGAAGGACCAGATGCCGAAAACGCTTGCCTTCGCGATGCCGGAGATCCCGAATGTCCCCTTTGTCACGGCAGTCCAGTTGATCAGAACCAGACGGATGATTTCGCCGAAAGCCAACGTCACGATCGCCAGATAGTCACCCTTCAGGCGCAGCACCGGGAAGCCCAGGACGATGCCCCAGAGAGCCGCGAAAATGCCGGCCAACGGCAGGAGAATCCAGAACGAAAGGCCAAAATGCGATGACAGCAGGGCGTAGGAATAGGCGCCGACGGCATAGAAGGCGACATAGCCGAGATCGAGAAGGCCGGCGAGACCCACCACGATATTCAGGCCCCAGGCGAGCATCACATAGATGAGGATCTGAATGCCGAAATTGTCGACCCATTTCAGGGAGCCCTGGAAACCGAACAGCGCCACCATGACAGGCGGATAGACGATCAATGCCAGCACGGCGATCATGCTGAAATGGCGAACAAAGAAACTGGCATCCTTGACCGGGGCAGCGGCTTTCGTTGCCTTGCGCTCGGCGAGCCAGGGACGGATGAAAGCGACCGACAGGAAACGGCCGACCATGGCGATGATCACGAAGATCGCCAGCAGACCCCAGCGCTGAACCAGAATGAGCTCGTTCAGAATGTTCTGGTCGGTTTTCAGACCGACGAAGAGGACGAAGAGCCCAAGCGACACGAGACCAGCATAAAAGGCCTCGCGCAGTGCCTTCGCCATCAGACTGCCGCCCGCGCTCTCGTTGGTGTGCGAAATATTTGCCATGGGAATTATACCTTCTCGACTTCAGGCCGGCCCAGAATACCGGACGGCTTGAAAATCAGCACGATGGCGAGGATCGAGAATGTCGCGACATCCTTATAGTCGATGGTGAAATAGGCGGACCAGAGCGATTCGATCAGGCCGATCATCAGCCCGCCGATCACAGCACCCGGCAACGAGCCGATACCGCCGAGAACGGCCGCCGTAAACGCCTTGACGCCCGGCGTAAAGCCATCGGTAAACACGATGACCCCGTAATACATCAGATACATCGTGCCCGCGACGGCAGCGAGCGCCGCTCCCATGACGAAGGTGATCGAGATCGTCTTGTCGACATCGACGCCCAGAAGGGCCGCCATCTTGCGGTCCTGCTCGGTTGCACGTTGTGCCCGCCCCAGCGGTGTGTGGTTGACGATGTACCAGAAGATCGTCAGCAGCACCGCGGTTACCACAACGATGATGACCTGCTTGAGCGACACGGAAATACCAAAAATCTCATACACCGACGACACCAGCGGCGGCACTGGCTTGTTGCGCGGCCCCTGCGTCACCTGGATGAAATTCGACAGCGCGATAGACATGCCGATCGCGGTGATCAGCGGCGCGAGACGGAACGAGCCGCGCAAGGGACGATAGGCCATCTTTTCGATAACCCAGTTCCAAAGGCCGGTCATCAGCATGGCGACGAGAATCATGATCAACAGCGCAATTGCGATCGGAATGCCGCCGAACAACCCCAAAAGCACGAGATAGACGATCAGCGCGGCAAAACCGCCCAGCATGAAAATATCGCCATGCGCGAAGTTCACCATGCCGATAATGCCATAGACCATGGTGTAGCCGATGGCTATCAAACCGTAGATCGAGCCAAGAGTCAGGCCGTTGACGACCTGCTGGACAAAATACTCCATCTATATCCCCCGGGTCGGATCCTTTTCAGGTCTGACCTCTTGTTTTCAAGGCTCTTTTCGAGCCCTTTCATCGATAGGGATTCCATAATGCTTTCAGACCAAAAGTGAAGCGTAAAATGGCGGTTTCCGGAGATTCTTTGCCAGTTTGGAGATTCTGACGCTTTAACAGCCAAGAAACCAAAATATCGGCAGAGAACGCCGCCGATTTGGGCATCAAACGGTGAATCCTGCGGAAACAAATGTCTGCAGAGGGTCCTCTATGGCGTAAGTCCCGTGTAAGCAGGCCATTACCTAAACATTTATCCCCAAACCGCAGATAAAAATGCGGAATTCGTCTAGGCAAGAGATCGAACGGGTGTTCAAGAGGCATGCCAAATGAGCACAGCCAAGAAAATTTCACCGGCCTCCCTTGAAAAGACCGTCGGGGAATGCGGATGTAGATTTCGCTGTCCGGTGTGGCTTGATTGCTGCCCTGGACGCAAAACTGCGCAAACGACGGAAAGATGCAGGACCGAGGCATGCTCGACATTCTGGAAGAGGCGGCGGTGGCGGCGGGGAAAGCGATCCTCGACATCTACCATGCCGGACCTGACGTCAGCTACAAGGCGGACTGTTCTCCCGTGACAAATGCCGACGAAAGTGCCGAAAAGATCATTCTGGCACGTCTGGCAGAGGCCTTTCCGGAGATTCCGGTGGTTGCAGAAGAAGCCGTCTCCGCCGGGTTTGTGCCGGACATTGAAGGCAGATGCTTCTTTCTGGTCGATCCGCTGGATGGCACCAAGGAATTCGTCGGCCGCAAAGATGATTTCACGGTCAATATCGCCCTGATCGAAAAGGGCGAGCCGGTCGCTGGCGTAGTCTACGCACCGGCGCTCGGCATTCTCTATGCCGCGAGCCGGAGCAGCGCCAGGAAGGCCGTTGTCTCCGGCCAGAAACATATCGGCCCGGCAACGGTTATCGGCTGTCGCAGCCGGGGGGACAGGCTGGTCGCACTGGCCAGCCGTTCGCACAACAGCCAGGAAACAATCTCCTATCTCTCCCAGCATGGCATTACCGACTACGAGCAGATCGGCTCCTCGCTCAAATTCTGTCTTCTCGCCGAAGGCCTCGCCGATATTTACCCGCGGCTCAGCCGGACTATGGAATGGGATACCGCAGCCGGCGACGCCGTTCTGAGGGCGGCAGGCGGCGAGACGGTGACCATGGACGGCAACCCATTGTCCTACGGCAAGCGCAACCAGAGTTCCGACGTCGATTTTGCAAATCCCTACTTCGTCTCGCGCGGCAAGACCTGATAACGCCTGAAACAGCGCGACCCGCGCATGAGCGCGCCGGATTCCCGTTTGGAAACAAGCAGGACGGCTGCTTCTCGTCCCCGGCCTCACATGCTCGTCTATACTCGTCCCCGACACAGAGGAGAGTTTTCGATGAGCGAAGCCACCGTCAATCTGGGCCTGCCTTATATCCTGCCCTCCCAGGCGCAGAAGCATGTAACCCACAACGAGGCGCTGCAGCGTCTCGATGCGCTGTGCCAACTGAGCGTCACCGCAACGCTGGGGACACCGCCGTCCGATCCCCAGGAAGGAACCTGTTACGCCGTGAGCGGCGCAACGACCGGCGCCTGGATCGGTGCCGCCGGCAAGCTTGCGTTCCGCCAGGATGGCGACTGGATTTTCATCACGCCACGCGAGGGCTGGATCGGATGGTTTCTGGCAGAAGACCGGATCAAGATCCATGACGGCAGCGGCTGGATCAATTACGACGCGATCGGCGTACCCCCGTCGCTCGGCATCAACACGACCGCCGACAGCACCAACAGGCTCGCCGTCTCTTCGGCAGCGACGCTGCTGACCCACAGCGGCGCTGGCCACCAGTTGAAAATCAACAAGGCGACCACCGGTGACACCGGCAGCGTTCTTTTCCAGAGCAACTGGACGGGCCGGGCAGAGATTGGCCTTATGGGATCCGACAGTTTCGGTCTCAAGGTCAGTCCGGACGGCGTGGCCTGGAATACGGCGATCACCGTTGCAAGCCAGGGACAGGTGCGCATGCCGTACCGGCCCCTGGTTCGTGCAACACGGGCCGTGGGACTTTCGACTCCGGCTTCCGGCGCGCAGACAGGATTTTCGACCCTGAGCGTGGTGCAAGGCGGGTTTTCCCTGGGCTCGGCCGTTGCCGGCGGCGGAAACCGGCTGGTGGTGCCACTCACGGCTGCCTATCTGCTGTGCCTTGGCGTCGAGGCAAATCCCGCCGGCGCCTTTTCTGTTTCAGTCAAGGTCAACGGCACGACAACCGTGGCCAGTGTCAACGACAACGACGCCGCCGGATCATCCTACAGCAATTGCGCCATCGGCCTTGCGATCCTGAACGTTGGTGACTGGCTCGCGCTGGAGCATACCGGCACGACGCCGCTTGATTTCGGATACGACAAGACCGAACTGACGGTGATCATGCTGTAGAGCGGAACCCTAACAATCAGCTGCGGGCTTGCTCCGCGCCGGCAAGGAGGCCGATCAAACTCGCCTCGTTGAACGGCTTGGTGATCCGGGGTACATCCCGCAGCGCCGCGGGAAACACGGAGTCCTCCCCGTAGCCGCTGACAAAGCCGAAGCGCACGCCGCGTTCGACGAGATCGCCGGCAAAGGCAAAGCTCGTTTCAGAGCCGAGACTGACGTCGAGAAGGGCGAAATCGAAAGATTGTGCGTTCGTAAGCTCTGCCGCCTGGATCAGATTGGTTGCGATCTCGACATGCTGGACACCGAGCGAGCGCAATATATCCTCGGCCTCCATCGCGATGATGAAATTGTCTTCCAGAACTAGAACATTTCTGATCGATACCGGGATCTCCGTAAGCGCTTCCGACATCCGTCTTTTGCCTCCAAGCGCTTTCTGCGCGTTGCGAATCCTGAGGTGACATCTAGGACAAAGAATGGGACTGGACATTTAAAAATGACATGCTGATAGTGCCCAGCAGTCATATGAAAGGGCGGTGCTTCTCCTTGTGCCCGTCCCATCCGGAAATTTTCATGAGACCCTGGTCATCGAGGATGTCGCACCCCCGGTCGGCCCAACGAATAAGTTTTCGCTCGGCAAGCTTTTTCAGGGTTTTGTTGGTGTGAACGATCGACAATCCCAGCGTATCGGCAACATGCTGCTGGGTGATCGGGATCGAAACCCGTTCTCCTTTGAACAGGTTGGTGGCCTTTGCCCGTTGATACAAAAAGGCCAGCAGATAGGCAGCCCTTTCGAGCGCCGAACGACGCCCTATGCTGAGTAGGTTTTCATCCAGGATCCGCTCCTCCTGTGCTGCGATCCAGGTGAGGTCATAGGCGAGATCGGGATAGTTTCGAAACAATGTGCCGAGTTTGTCGCGTTCGAAGACGCACAGGGTCACCGGCGACAGTGCCTCGACAGAATGCTGCATCTCCCCCATCAGCGTCCCCTGAAGCCCGATCAGGTCGCCGGGCATCATATAATTGAGGATCTGCCTGCGTCCGTCATCCAGAGTCTTGTAGCGAAACCCCCAGCCGGACAAAACCGTAAACAGATGCGCGCTATGCGATCCCTCGGCCAGGATCGTCGTACCGGCATCGACGTTCAACTCGCCCGACTTGAAATTCCAGACAAAATCCAGCTCATTCGGCGTGAATTCGCGAAAATGCTCCAGCGTCCTCAGGGGACAGAGGTCGCAAGGCGTCTGCTTATTGCTGCGGGTCTTGAACGCGGCCATGCGGTTCCTCGATAAGGTCATAAATCAGGCGGGACAGGACCTTGATTTGAAACGAAAATTAAAGACTTATCATGTGTACGGCAAGACCTGCATGCGGAACGGCAAGGACGAGGCTGGACAGGATAACGCCCGGCGCTAGTTTCCCCTTACACTTCGCAACGAGACGGAACAATCATGAATCATCCGGCTTTCGCCAACAATCATGTCGCGGTCATCACGGGCGCAGCCTCCGGGATCGGGCTTGCTGCTGCCAAACGTTTCGCCGGGCTCGGCATGTCCGTCATTCTCGCCGACCTTGGCGGAGAAAAGCTCGATCGGGCAACCCGCGAGACAGCGGCATTATCTCCGCATGGTGGTGAACGCGTGGCCGGCATTGCCGCCGATGTGGCCTCTATCGATTCCTTGCGGGCGCTGGAGCGGGAAACAGTCTCCCGCTTCGGGCGCATCCATGTTTTGATGAACAATGCCGGAATTCAGCCGGGAAGCGCGATTTTCGGAGCACAGGACGCTTGGGAAAGTGTGCTCGGAGTTAATTTGTGGGGCGTCGTCAACGGCTCACGCATCTTCGCGCCCGGAATGATTGCTCACGGAGATACCGGTTTGATCATCAATACCGGCTCTAAACAGGGCATCACCACGCCACCCGGAGACCCCGCCTACAACGTCGCCAAGGCTGGCGTCAAAACCTTCACCGAATCCCTGCAGCATGACCTGCGCAACCGGCCGGATTGCAAGATATCCGCCCATCTGCTCATCCCCGGTTTTGTCTTCACCGGGTTGACGTCGAACGGACGCACCGAAAGGCCGGCCGGCGCCTGGACACCCCAGGAAACCATCGATTTCATGATGCAGAGGCTCGAAGAGGACGATTTCTACATTCTCTGCCCCGACAATGAGGTCGATCGCGCCACGGACGAGAAGCGAATCCTCTGGGCGGCAGGCGACATTGCTGAGAATCGCCCGCCCCTGTCGCGCTGGCATTCCCAATATGCCGAAGCCTTCAAGCGATTTTTGGCCCGAGACCGCCCCAAAATCCACTGAAAACAACGGAGCGTGATTGCAAAGCGCGACGGTGTGTTCATCGCCGGCCACTGGCGTTGGCCGCATTTTGCTGGCTTTATGCGGCTTCATCAAGAGGTTAGAGAGTCATGACGAGCGGCATCCACCATATCACGCTGATAACCCGCAAGGTACAGGCCAATGTCGATTTCTATGCCGGCTTTCTCGGCCTGCGCCTCGTCAAGCGGACAGCCGGATTTGAGGATGCCGATCAGTTGCACCTGATCTATGGCGACGCGACGGGCTCGCCCGGCTCGCTCGTTACCTTCCTCGTCTGGGAAGATGGCGCGCCCGGCCGCGTCGGCCACGGCCAGCCGAGCGAGATCGGCTTTGCCATCGCCGCCGACAGCATCGGCTTCTGGCTGACCCGGGCGCTGCGTTACGGCGTGGCGACGACGGGCCCGGCGGCCGAATTCGGCGAACCGGTCATCCGCCTGAAAGACCCGGACGGCGTCATCGTCAAGCTCGTGGGCAACAGCACCGTCACAACGCCAGCGCCCTATGCGACACCGGATATTCCGGCAGGGGACGCTATCCGGCGGCTGCGCGGCGCAACGATCCTGACGGAAAATCCGGACGGCACCGCCGCCTTCGTCGTGCGGCATTTCGGCTATGCGCATGCGGAACGCACCGACACGATCCAGCGGCTGGTCTCGCAATCGGGCGATATCATCGACGTTCGCGACGCCGGCGGGTTCTGGACCGCCGCGCCGGGCACGGGAACCATCGACCACATCGCCTTCCGGGCCATCGACGAAACCGCCGTCAACGACCTGCAGGCACGGCTCGCAGCCGAGGACGCCGGTACGATCGCCGTTCACGACCGCAAGTATTTTTACTCCCTCTATGTCCGCGAACCCGGCGGCACGCTGTTCGAATACGCCACCGATGCGCCGGGAATGACGGTGGACGAGGATTTTGAAACACTCGGGTCCCGGCTTTTCGTTCCGGAGCATTTTACGGGTGACCATGGTGCGCGCCTTGTCGTGCTGCCGCAATTTTCCATGCCCGGGCAAGAGCGCCTGACCCAACGCGAACTGCCCTTCATCCACCGGCTTCATCAACCGGAACGACCGGACGGCAGCACGACCTTCCTGCTGCACGGCAGCGGCGGCAACGAAACCAGTCTCTTGTCCCTGGGCCGGCAGATGATGCCAAACGCTCTTCTGATCGCCTTGAGAGGCCGTAGCACCGAAGAAGGAGCCCCGCGGTTCTTTCGCCGGCTCGCTGCCATGTCCTTCGATCAGAAGGACATGGCATCCGAAGCCGAGGCCTTGGCCGCGACCATCGAGGCGACCATTCCGGCCTATGGCATCGATCTCGATAAGACCGTGTTCATCGGTTATTCGAATGGCGCGAACATGCTGATCGCCACCATGCTTCTCCACCCCGGCCTGATCCGGAAATCCGTGCTGCTGCGGATGATGAACCCGCTCGATCCGGTGCCGGACGCCGATCTCTCCGGCACCAGCATTCTGACCGTTGCCGGCGCCACGGACCCCTATGCCAGCTACGCGCCTGCGGTCGATGAGATCTTTCGGCAGTCGGGAGCTTCTGTGGAAAGCGTGACCGTGAACAGCGGTCACGACATCGGCGACGGGGATACCCAGGTGGTGCGGCACTGGCTCCAAGCGGCCGGCACCTGACGCCGCTGGAGAGTCAGGCCGCAGTTTTCCTTTTCACATACGCAGCAAAGGCTTCGACAAAGGTTTTCAATCGTGCCCTGGCATCTTCGTCCGTGAGCTTGCCGTCCCCGTCGAACAGCGAGCCCGCTTTCGGCAACATGAGCCGCTTTCCGGACCAGAGATCTGCACCGAGCGTGCGCAACACGGGCAACCAGGCGTTCTGGCCGAGCAGCGTGCCGAACGGACCCGGCGACGTGCCGGCAATGGCGAAGGCGCGGCCGGCAAACACGTTCGGCGCCCCGGTCATGGAGGAGCTTACCCAGTCGATGGCATTCTTGAACACGCCGGGCAAGGAATTGTTGTATTCCGGCGTGAACAAGAGGACGCCATCAGCCGAAGCGATCTGATCCTTCAGACGCTGCACCGGCTCCGGCACGCCCTCCCGTTCGATATCGGCATTGTAGAGCGGAATGCCTTCGATGGTTCCGGCGACGAAAGTCACATTGACCGGCGCAAGCGGGATTGCAGCCTGCAGCAACGCCGTGTTGAAGGATGCCTTTCTCAGGCTTCCGGAAATACCGATCAGTGTCGTCATGAACAATCCTCAACCTGCGCAGACCATGGCGAAGAATTGTCGTTCTACCGCTTGAAATCAACCCGCACCCGCGCAACGGGCAAGATGTATTTCCAGACCGTGGCCGTATTGGAAAGGGAAAGCCCATCCTGCGCAAGAACCATCTTGTCATGGAAACGCACGATGTTCTTTTTCGGACCCGGGTCGAGATCGACCAGATAGGTGAAGCGCGCGGTGCGGCCATCGACGCGCACAGTCGTCGATCCGATCACGTCTTCCCGTGTCCCGGTGTAGGTGGCCGGGCCTGTGCGAATGAACGTCCAGGTCTTGCGGTCCTTCTCACCGTCGGAAAAGACGAAATCCTCCCGCACCGTTAATCTGTCGCCGCGCACCTTGCCGGTAAGAACGACCTTGAAGTCACGCTGGACGCCGTTGATTGCCGAAAACGACCCTGTCGCCGTTGTTCTTCCGCGGAAAAACCGCTCCATCATCGTATCTGCGGCCGACGCTGGCCATGCGCCGAAAAGGCTGGACGCAAGGCATAGTGCAGCAACTATCGTCTTCATGGCTTTCTCCTTTGTTTGCCAGGAGACATACGAGCATCAAGCCGCTTTGGTTTCCCTAATCGAAAACGAGCGGTGCTCACGATCACGGGATTTGCTTCAGATCGGCCAAATAGGTGTTTTCGCTCTTCGATACGTCGAAATCGCGAGGATTGATCGCGACGATCATCAGCGCTTCACCATGGGACGCAGCGCCGGCCAAAAGACTGCCGTCCGGCGCGGCGATCCGGGACGCGCCGGCGAAGGTGAACCGCTCATCGGCGCCGCAGTGGTTGATGTAAGCGACAAAAACCTGGTTCTCGAAGGCGCGGGTCTGGATCATGTGATCCGCAATGAAAGTCCCGGAATAGCCTGCTGGAAGCGCCGTCGGCACAAGAACGACATCCGCTCCCGCCAGAGCCAGCCGCCGGACATTTTCCGGAAACTCGACATCGTAGCAGATCAGCATGCCGCAGGTGACGCCGCGGTGCGCAAACAGCACGGTTTGCGGGGAAGACGGGGCAAAGAGCCTGCGCTCGTAATCGCCGTAGAGATTGGATTTCCGGTAGACCACCGGCGCGGCATCCCCATCAACATAGACGGCGCTGTTGAAGATGCCGTCGGCCGCCTTTTCGGCGAAACCCGCGATGATGGCCACGCCCGCTTCCCGTGACACCGCCTGCAACCGACGGATCAGGGGTCCATCGGAAGGCTCGGCCATATCGCGGATGGCATTTCCCGCGCCATAGCCCGTCAGCCCCAGTTCCGGCGTAACCAGAAGGCTGGCGCCCTTTGCAGCCGCCTGTTCCACCGCCTCCTCGATCCGTGAGAGATTGGCAGCGACATCGCCGCTCTTTGACTTCATCTGCAAGGCGGCAAGCGTGATCATGTGTCGTCCGATGACATGGCGCCGAGCAGTTTCGGCAGATCGCCAAAGCGGGCGACGAGGGAAAAGATCACCGCAGCGGTGACGACGAAAAGAACGGTGACAGACGCCATGGTCGGCGTATAGCCGTAGCGCAACGCGTTGAAGATCTTGATCGGCAAGGTCTCCATGGTAAAGCCGACCGTCATGTAGGCGACGATATACTCGTTGAGCGACAGCACGAAGGCGAAGGCATAGCCGGAGACCATATAGGGCAGGATCAGCGGCAGGACGACGGTGCGGAAGATCGTCCGGTCGTCTGCGCCCATCGTGGCCGCGGCTTCCACAAGCGAACGGTCGATCGCCGTAAACCCGAGCGACAGGGTGACGAGCGGCAATGTCACGAAGAAGATCGCGTGGCTGACGACGGCGGTCCATGGCTGGCCGTAGAAGCCGGTGGTGGCCCAGAAGGTGAGCAGCCCGAGCGCCGTGATGACAGGCGGCAGCGTGAACGGCGCGATGCCGAGAAGCTGGAAGATATTTGCCCAGGGCGCGATCCGCCGCCACAGGAACCAGGCAAGCGGCAGGGCGATTGCCACCGCAAGGGCGGCGGAGAGGATCGCCAGCGTCAGCGAGGCAAGCAGCGCATTGCGCCACTCCGGATTGAGAAAGATTTCGCCATACCAGGACAGGGAAAACCCCTTTGGCGGAAAGGCGAGCGTCTGCTTGGCATTTACTGAAACCCCGGCGACGACGATGATCGGCAGCGCCAGAAACAGTCCGATCAGGAAGAAATAGGTTTTTCTCAGCGCGCCCGTCATGCCGCTTCTCCTTTCCGTCCGGCGATCACCGTCAGCGCCACAAGGCCGAGCGTGACCAGCACGAGGAACACTGCCATGGCTGCAGCAAAGGGCATGTTGGACTGGTAGATCGCCTGATCTGTAATCAGCACCGACAGCGTCCAGTGCTGGGGACGCCCGAGAAGCTGCGGCAGGAGGTATGAACCGAGCGCGAAGATGAATACCATGATCAGCGTCGCAACAAGCGTGTTGCGCAGGGCGGGGACAACGACCGTGAAGAAGGCCTTGATCGGCGATGCGCCCAAAGTGCGGGCCGCTTCCGTGAGCGTCGGATCGAGCCGGACAAGGGCCGGATAGAGCACGAGAACCGTGTAGGGAAACGCCTGGTAGACCATTCCTGTCAGCACGGCACCGAAGCTCGGCAAAAGCGCCCTCGGCTCACTCATGATTCCCGCCATGACAAGCAGATTGGTGATCCCCGCCGTGCGCGAAAACAGCGTCGACCAGGCAAAGCCGATGATCACCTCCGACAACGACAGGACCGACAGCAGCGCAACGAGCCAGACGATCTGCACGTTTCGCGCCATGCGGGTCAGGAGATAGGTGAAGGGCACGGCAAGCAGAATGCAGCAGATGGCGACGGCCACCGCCAGCATCAGCGAAAAGCCGAGCACATTGGCGAAGAACAGGCTGAGGAACCGCTGGTAGTTGGCAAGTTCGAAGGCCGGCAGATAGAAGCCGCCCTGCTGGCGCTGGAAGAACGAGACGGCGATCATCGTCGCGAAGGGCACGACGAAGAAGACGATCAGCATGGCCGCCGGAAAGAACAGCGGCCCGTAATCGGCCAGACGCTGGGGAGCTTCGCGCCTCATTTCGAAAGCACCACGCAAAGGTCAGGCATCAGAACGACGCCGACCGATTGCCCCACGGTCACATCCGGCCTCGCCCTCGGCGTCGAAACCGCAACGATCTGGCGGCCAGCGACCTCGACGAAGGTTTCGATCGTGCCGCCGAGATCGCGCACGAAGGTGACAATGCCCGCAAGAGCACCCTCATCCGGTGCTGTCAGATGCACGTCCTCCGGGCGAACCGACAAGGTCGCCTTCATCCCCGCGCCGCCCAGCCCGATACCCGGCACCGGTTGGCCGAGCACGCTGACGCGCCCGGCGCTGTCGGATTGGGCTTCGAGCAGATTGGTCGAGCCGATGAAATCGGCAACGAACGTATCGGCCGGCCGGCGGTAAATTTCGATCGGCGACGCCGCCTGGCGGATCTCGCCGCCCTGCATCACGACGACCGTATCGGCCATGGTCATCGCCTCCCGCTGGTCATGGGTGACGACGATGGTGGTAATGCCGAGTTTCTGCTGCAACTGCCGCAACTCCACCTGCATCGCCTCGCGCAGTTTCGCATCGAGCGCCGACAGCGGTTCGTCGAGCAGGAACAGCTTTGGGGAAATCGACAGCGCCCGGGCAATCGCCACACGCTGGCGCTGGCCACCGGACAGTTTCGAGACGGGCCGATCAGCGTAACCCGTGAGATGGATCATCGACAGGAGTTCGTCGACCCGCTTCTTCTGCTCCTCCTTCGGCGCGTTGCGGATGCGCAGGGGATAGGCGATGTTCTCCCCGACCGTCAGATGCGGAAACAGCGCCAGCGACTGGAAGACCATGCCGAGATTGCGCCTGTGTGTCGGAACACGGGTAATATCCTCGCCATCAAGGCTGATGGCGCCGCCGGTCGGCAGATCAAGCCCGGCAATCATCCTCAGCAGCGTGGTCTTGCCGCAGCCGGACGGGCCGAGCATGCAGACGAAGGTGCCGTGCGGCACTGTGAGATCGACGGAGTTGACGGCTGTGAACGTGCCGAATTGCTTCGTGACATGCTGGAGAGAGAGGCCTGACATAAAGTGCTGTTCCACTGGTTGGATGCTGTGTTCATTCAAAACGGCGCAAGACAGGTGATGCCGAATACTTCGAAATCACGGATGTTTGCGGTAACGACGGACAAACCGTAAAACTCAGCCGTTGCCGCGATCAGAATATCGGCCAGTTCGCCATTATGCCCCCGCGCCTGCATCATGCCCTCAAGCCGACCAGCTGTAAGTGCAACCGGCACGTCCACAGGCAGAATACGATCCTGGAAATCCACACAGAGCGTCTCTAGCCATTGCCCCAGGCGTTTCGCCTTGGAAGGGTTGCCCGCCTTCACCATCTCCAATTTGGTGATGCCTCTTTTGATCTCCTCAAGAGTTATGGCGGAGATGAACAGGAGGTTTTTCCGCTGCTGCTCTTCCAGCCATGCCAGGAAGGCCGGTGACGCCCGGTTGTTGGATAACAGGGAGATCGCATTTGTATCGACAAGATAGCCGCTCAAAGATCGACGTCTCGCCCGGGAGACCGGTTACGCTCGAACACCATGCCGGGTTCCGGAAAAGCTTTTAGATGCTCCACGAAGCTACGCTCCGACTTTCTCCCGGGTTGTTCCGCTCTGTTTTCTTCAATAGGAGAAAGCGTCGCCACAGGTTTTCCGTCACGCGTGATTGTCACGATCGAACCGTTGACAACCTCATCGACCAACTCGGAAAGATCCGTTTTCACATCGCGCAGGCTCACTGTCGACATAGTTTCATCTCCAGATCGTCATTTCCGCTACATTAACACGAGCCAAGCCGAGCGGAAAACTCTTAACGCGACATGAACCCTTCTCCCAAACGGGAGAAGGGTGAAAGGTAACATCAACCGACGATCAGTTCCGTCCACTTCTGGTTCAGCCAATCCGACTTCGTCTGGTAGAGATCGTAGCGCGGAATGATCGGATCGATGTCGGACGACACGGCGGCGAATTCCTCCGCCGTCAGGTCCGTCAGTTCGCGCTTGACCGTCGGCGCGGTGCCGACCTTGCGCGACAGGACGGCCTGGATCGAGGGCTGGCTCATATAGTCGATGAAGACATGCGCTTCCTCGACCTTTGTCGACGCACGCGACAGCGCCCAGCAGCCCGAGTCTTGGATGCCGCCTTCCTTCGGGAAGGTCGAGCGCACGGGATTGCCGTCCGCCGCCGCTAGGCCGGTGACATCGTGGTAGTACTGGCCCATCGGGATCTCGCCCGATTTCAGCGCCTGCTCGAACTGTGCTTCGTCACGATACCACAGGCGCACATTCGGCTTGACCTCGGCCAGCTTGTCGAAAGCCTTCTGGATGCCCTCTTCCGTATCGAGCGCATTTGTGCCGCCAAGGAAGGTCTTTGCTGTCACTTCCAGGAGGAAGGAATTCGAAACCAGCGCCAGCAACCCGAGCTTGTCGGCATTCGCCGGATCCCACAGCGCTTCCCAGGAGGTCGGCGCTTCCTTGAAGACATCCGTATTGGTGACCAGAGTGATGTACCAGGACACGGCACCGATGCCGGCGATGCGGCCATCCGGATATTTGTTGACGAAACGATCGATCAGGTTCGACGCGTTCTTGATCTTTGCGGTGTCGAGCGGCGCCCAGAGCTCGGTCGACTGTCCCTTCAGCATCGAGACCTGCGACATCATCGAGACGTCAGCGGGCGCCTGTCCTGCCTTGGCCGCCTGGTCGAGTTGCACCAGCCAGGCTTCGCCCGTCGGCTCGGCGACCGCCTCGATGGCGATTCCCGTTGCCTTGGTAAATTCCGGGAAAATGTTCTTGTCGAACGAATCCTTGAAATAGCCGCCATAGACGCCGACCTTCAGCGACTTGTCCTGCGCCCGCAGGATGGACGGCATGGCAAGCATGGATGCGCCCGCAAGGCCGGCACCCAGCACGGCGCGGCGGCCGATGGTCTGTTTCAGAAATTCCGTCATGTCAGTTCTCCTGTTTTGCCCGGCGCCATCTTTGGCTTTCCGGTCTGTTCCCAATGTCTGATCCGGTTTCAAGTCAGGCGAGATTTATCCGTGTTTCAAGGCGCGAGCCTCCAGCAGCTTTGCGTATCGCGTCAAGGGAAAACACAGGGCAAAATAGATCAAGGCAACGAAACCATAGACTTTAAACGGCTCGAAGGTCGCATTGTTGATCGCATTCGAGGTTCTGACCAGTTCCTCGAAGCCGATGATCGACGTCAGGGCGGTGCTCTTGATCAGTTGCACCAGAAACCCGACCGTCGGCGCCCGTGTCATGGCAAAGGCCTGCGGCAGGATGATCAGCCGCAATTGCCTGACATAGTGAATACCGAGGCTGCTTCCGGCATCCCACTGCCCCACTGGCACCGCCTGCACGCCGCCCCGCCAGATTTCCGCCAGGAAGGCACTGGCACAAAGCGTCAGGCCCAGAACGGCCGCCGTCCAGGCCTCGATGCGAAACCCCAGCATAGGCAGCCCGAAGAACAGCAGGAAGAGCTGCATCAGAAGCGGCGTGCCCTGAAACAATCCGATGTAATACTCCGCGAAACGCCTGACCCAGCGCCGCTTGGAAATCCGCATGAACAGGATAAGCAGGCCGACAATCGTGCCGCCGGCAAAGGCCACGGCCGACAGAAGAATGGTCCAGCGCGCCGCGAGCAGCAGATTGCGCACGATGTCCCAGAGCGTGAACTCGATCATGACACGCCTCCGGCCAGAAAGCGGTTGCCACCGGCGACGAGCAGGCGCCGCAGGCCGATGCTCATGCCGAGATAGACCAGCGTGACGACGAAATAGGTCTCGAAGGCGCGAAACGTGCGGGCCTGCAGCAGGTCCGCCTCATAGGTCAGTTCGCGCACCGCGATCTGCGAGACGACGGACGATTCCAGCATCATGATAACGATCTGGCTCGTCAGCGCGGGATAGATGACCTTCAACGCCTGCGGCAATACGATCTTGACGAACACCGTGCGCGGCCGCAGCCCGAGCGCAAGTGCGGCCTCCCGCTGTCCTTTCGGCACGGCATCGAGACCTGCGCCGACAATTTCGGTTGTATAGGCCGTCATGTTCAGGGTCATCGCCAGAATGGCGGCGGTGACGGGGTCGAGCCGGATGCCGAGGCTGGGCAGGCCGAAAAAGATGAAGAACAGCTGCACCAGAAACGGCGTGTTGCGGATCAGCTCGACATAGCCGGCAACCGCTTGGCGCAGGATCACATACCGGCTGCGCCGGGCTGCCGCGCAGAGAATACTGAGCACGATGCCGGCCGTTGCCGACACCGCGATCAGGAACAGGGTCATGGCTGCGCCGCTTGCGATCAGCGAGACCGCGTCGTCCAGCCAACCGAAATCAAGCGCATAGCCCAAGCGATCAATCCTTGAGATTTTCAGGATTGAGCGGCGTCTTCAGCCAGGCTTGCGAACTTTCGTTCAGCTTTCCATCGGCCAGCATCTTGGCAATCGCATCATTGATCGCCTGTTTGAGACGATCCTCGCCCTTGTTCAGCGCCAGATGCGATGGCGATGTCAGGAGCTGAAATTTCTGCTCGGGCTTCAGATCGACCTGCCGGGCCAGAACCTGCGCACCGACATCATTGCCGACGACCATCAGGTCCGTCTGCCCGGAAATAAAGGCCTGGATGACGGAATTATAGTTGTCGAACCGCTTGATGTCGGCGTCCTTGGGGGCTGCTTCCGTCAGCGACGTGTCTTCCAGGGTGCCGCGATTGACAGCAATGCTCTTGCCGGAAAGATCCGCCTTGTCCTTTACCTCCATGGCAGCCGGGCCGATGACGGCGATGTAATAGGGCGCATAGGCGGCGGCGAAATCAATGACCTCTGCCCGCTCCTTGCTGTAGCCGACGCTGACAAGCACATCGACACGTTTTTCCGTAAGGTAGGGAATACGGTTCTGTCCGGTCACCGGCACCGGAACCAGCTTCACCTTCAGGCTGTCGGCAATATACTGCGCCACGTCGATGTCATAGCCCTTCAGGCTCATATCGGCGCTAGCCGAGGAAAAGGGCGGGAAATCAGCAAAGACGCCAACGTTGAGCACGCCTGCCTTGGTGATGTCGTCGATGGCATCGGCATGGGCGGCTGATGCGAAGCCGAGGGCTGCGCCAAGCATCAAAAGTCCCGTTAGATGCGATTTGAATGTCGAGAGTCTGGCCATATTTATTCCCCTTGTTGGTTTTTGTTTGAAATCGATAAATGTATTTTTGCGGCAACCGCCCCTAATCCTAGCCCCGCTCCCCCTGCACGAACGGACTGAAGACCATCAGGCTCAGGATCTCGAAGAGCACCTGCGCGCAGGCATGGGCCGTATTCGTCGTCGCATCATATTGCGGCGCCACCTCGACGACGTCGCCGCCGACGAGATTGATGCCCTTGAGACCGCGGATCAACTCCAACACCTCACGGGTCGTCAAGCCGCCGACCTCCGGCGTTCCGGTGCCGGGCGCAAAGCTCGGATCGACACTGTCGATGTCGAAGGACAGGTAGGTCGGGCCGTCGCCGACGATTGCCCTCGCCTTCTCAATGATCGCCGGCATGCCCATGCCTGTGACATCCTCGGCATGGATCACCGTCATGCCGCTCTCATAGGAGAATTCCCACAGATATTCCGCCGAGCCGCGAATGCCGATCTGCACGGTGCGCGTCGGATCGAGAACGCCGTCGAGCACCGCGTTGCGGAACGGTCCGCCATGGTGGAATTTCGTCTGATCGAAGGCGCCGCCGGTGTCGCAATGGGCGTCGATATGGATCATCCCGACCGGCCGGGTCTTGCCGACGGCTTTCAGGATGGGATGGCTGATCGAATGATCGCCGCCGACCGAAAGCGGCACGACGCCGGCATCAACGATCTGGTTGATGCGTTTTTCGATATCGTCATGGTTGAGTTCAAGCCGGTAGCGGCTCTGGAACGGCACGTCGCCGATATCGGCCACGCGCAGATCATGGACCGGGGCGCAACCGAGAACGTGATTGTAGGGACCGATGCGCTCGATGGTGCGCAAGGCTCGCGGCCCGAAGCGGGCGCCTGGGCGGTTGGTGACGCCGAGATCCATCGGCACGCCGATGATGGCGACCTGGAGATTGCCGAAATCCGGCTCCAGCGCGTCCACAGGCATGTGGGGTGCACTTAGAAATGTCGGAACCCCGGCATAGGGCGCAAGGCGCGTGCCGCTTTTCGAAAAGATCTTGTCCGCAACCTTGCGGAAGGCAGGATCGAACAGCTCGCCGCCATGGGCATTGCCGTATTTCGCTTTCAGATCGTTGAGCTTTCCGTCGTCCCACACCATATCCGTCGCCTCCGATGGAACCTTGGGAGACCTGCGGGATCGGTCCTAGACCGGCGCAACCGATGCGGCAATCCGAAATAGCGCCACCACGCCAGTTCGGCGCCGCGTCGTTCCTGCATGTTCCCCAAGGCTTTTGCGCCTCTTGTCACACCATTAGGGAATAATTTGATTGGAAAATCAATTGACAATGTTATAGCTTTTGATGTGAGAAAAACTAACATTGAATACGACGCCCGGAGCCAGGTATCCTGATCAGCCGCCTTCCCCCCCTGAACCCGCTAAGGGCCTTCGAGGCGACTGCCAGACGCGGCTCGGTTTCGGCAGCGGCGCGTGAACTCAATGTCACGCATGGGGCGATCAGCCATCAGATACGAGCGCTGGAACTGTCCTTCAACGCCGCGCTTTTCGAGCGTGGAGGCAAAAGGTTGAAACTTACGCCGCAGGGCGCGCTGCTTTTGCCCGCGGTCACCCATGCTTTCGAAGGGATCGCGGCGGCCACCGCTGCCATGTTGCGGCCGACCACCAGCGGCGAATTGCACATTACCTGCGTGCCTGCGCTCCTGTCGTTCTGGATGATCCCGCGCCTTCATCAGTTTACCGGACAGTTTCCAGACGTGCGGCTCACGCTCGTTGCCTCGAACGATCCGGCGCATCTGTTTTCGAGCGGCGTGGACATCTGCCTGCTCTATGGAGACGGCAACTGGCCGGATTGCTGGGCCCGGCTCTGGAGCCACATCGACCTGTTTCCCGTCGTCAGCCCGACGCTTCTCAACATGCAGCCCCTGCGCTCCGTGCGGGATTTGCGTGATCATGTCATCCTGCATGGCGACGATGGCCGCGAATGGAACACATGGCTTGCCGCTGCGGATGGCCTGGACGTCCAGCGCGGCCGGCAGCACTTCATGAGCGATGCCCGCCTTTCAACCGAAGCGGCTCTGCACAATCAGGGCGTGGCGCTCGGCGATACGATCACCGCCGGAAGCCTGATCGCCAAGGGCGAGCTGATCGCTCCCTTCGACCTCACGGTGCCCGCCAACGACGCCTTCTACGTTGCCTGCCGCAATGAGGTGCGGGCGGCACCGATCGTCAAGGTTTTCATCGACTGGCTGTTTTCGGCGCTGGAGAGCGATCCCATGCCGGAACTCCAGACTTCGGCACGCACGATCATCCGCGCCCGCGCCCCGAAAGTCAGCGCACCCGAGCGGGTGGCGGTCAAAGACGGTTTCCAGCCGGTCTCGTCCCCCGCCAGGCGTCGGGAACCGGCGCCGAAACGTCGCAGCAAAGTTTAGGAACCACAGGAAGCCGCAATGCCGCATTTCAACCCGCTGATTGCCAGACTATCGCCGCCGCCGGTCCCCTCCGTTCTCGCCTGGGCGAAGGCCTATGACGGCGCGCGTGGCCCGCTGATCGATCTTAGCCAGGCGGTTCCGGGATATCCGCCCCATCCGGACATGCTGACCTGGCTTGGTGAAGCAGCCGCTTCCCCTGCCTATACGGGATACGGCCCGATCGAAGGCGAGAAAGTGCTGAGGGACGCCTACGCCGCCCATGTTTCCGGTCTTTACAATGCCAGGATTGGCCCGGACCACATTCACATTACGTCCGGCTGCAATCAGGCTTTCATGGCCACCGTCATGGCGATTGCCGGCGCCGGCGATACGGTGCTGCTCACCAATCCGTTCTATTTCAATCAGGAAACGACGCTTTCCATGCTCGGCATAAAAACCGAGCTGCTACCCTGCGATCCAGGCAACAGCTTCCTGCCGGACATCGAAGCCGTCACGGCGGTGTTAAGGACCGGCGTCCGGGCGCTGGCTCTCGTCACGCCGAACAACCCGACGGGTGCAGTCTACCCAGCGGCCTTGCTGCGCCGGATCTTTGCGCTCTGCCGGGCGAACGGCGTATGGCTGATCCTCGACGAGACCTACAGGGATTTTCTTGGCGAAGACGCAAGCCCGCCGCATGCGCTTTTGAGGATCGGTGACTGGCAGGACACGCTCATCTGCCTCTACAGTTTCTCGAAATCCTTCTGCATTCCAGGCCATCGCCTCGGAGCCATAACGGCAAGCCCGCAGGTCGTCGCGCAAGTGGCAAAGGTAATGGACAACCTGCAAATCTGCGCACCGCGATCGGCGCAGGCCGCCATTGCCAAGGCGCTGCCGGCTCTGGACGACTGGCGGGCAGAAAACCGTGTCGAGATAACCGCCCGTGCGGACGCGTTGAGGAGCGTGATGAGCCGCCTGACGGGCTGGAAACTGCAGGCTATCGGTGCCTATTTCGCCTATATCCGCCACCCCTATCCCGATATCAGCTCGGAATTCGTTGCCGAGAAACTGGCGGTGATTGCCGGTATCGTCTGTCTGCCGGGAGACTATTTCGGCGCGGGACAGGAAGCCTATCTGCGCTTTGCTTTCGCCAATGCCGATGTGGCGACGATCCTTCAACTGGAAGACCGGCTTTCTGGCTTCGAATTGCCGGGCATATGATCGGCCCCGGCGCGCGCGATCAGGATGCCCACGAGCACGATGGCGCCGCCGATGGCCTGAATCAATCCCACAGGCTCGCCAAGCAGCAGCCATGCAAGGATCGCCGCGACGACGGGCTGCAACAAAAGCGTCAAAGATGAGAACGCCGGGGGCAGGAAGGCGAGCGCGTAGATGATAAGCCCCTGGCCGGCAGCCTGGCTGATAAAGGCAAGGCCGATTAGCACGGCCCAGCCGAACAGTGTCGCGGGAACGAAACTGTCTTCGAGCAAAAATGCCAGCGGAAACATGCACAGCGCCGCCGACGCCGTGCTCCAGATCATGATCCGTTGCGTGGAAAACCGGCTTCGCAACCGGCCGATGGCCAAAATGTAGCCGGCATAGACGACAGCAGCGAGAATGGCCGTCATATCGCCAGCAAGATCTCCGTCGCCAAGCGCCGTCGGGCCGCCTTTCAGCGTCACCACGCCGGCAAGCGCGAGCCCGAGCCCGGCAAGGAAGACGCCGCTGACGCGGGCGCCAAACAGAAGCCAGGATCCGAGCGTGACGAAGATCGGCGCGAGATTGGCCAGCAGCGTCGCGTTTGCAACCGACGTCATATGCAGCGCCAGATGCCAGGTCGCGAGATCGACCGCGAGAAAAACACCCGGTAAAACCAGCAGGCTATAATCGGCAAGACCGGACGGGCGGGTATCGGTTGCGCTTTTTTCTCCGAACGTCGCCCAGAGATACAGGGGCAACAGCGCCAGTGCCACGCGCCAGAAGGCGGTCGCCATCGGACCGACTTCGGACAATCGCACGAAGATCGGCGAACCGCCGATGGCCATGCCGCCAAGAATAAGGGCCGCGACAGCAAGCCTGCGTGTGCGAGATGACAATTGCTGGGAAGGGCCTGCCACGGAATGCTGTCCAACTGGGTGCAGCACGGCATGCGCTGGTGGAGCAGCAGCTATCAGAACCGGATTATCCGAAACAGTCACTTCTGTTTATGAAGGCATGAAAATTGGTGAACAGGCTTGGCGCGTGCGACAGAACTCAGCTGCTGGGTTAAAAATTCGGTTTAGATCACGCCACAGACAAGAGCAGCGACGAACGAGAAGGCAGCACCACACGCCAGAAACTGCCCAACCAATCTCCAGCACACCGGAGAAGCCGCGCCGAGCAGACTGTTACGGCTGTCCAGGATTGACTTCGAACTCTGCATCCTGCCCTTACTCCGTTGAAGGTATGGCTCCATCCTCCAATATTCTCTATAAAATTTATAGATATAATTTTTCGTCAAGTCTCCGACAAGGAGAAAATCATTCTCTTGATGTGCCGCAGGCGGAGCCGCCCCACTATGTTGATGTTGGGCCACGCTTCCTCTCCCTGACATGGCTGATATTTGTTTTGCGGAACCAGAGATCGGCAGCAATACGGCCGGCGGAATGCAGGACCACGGTCAAACACGCTGTTTCCGCCGGTTGCCGGCTGCGATCATGAAAATGCCGTCAAGTCACCAGCAACGCCCGGAAATCATTGACATTGGTTCCTGTTGGCCCAGGCACGAAAAGATCCCCGCTCCCGTGGAAGGCAGTCCAGGCGTCGTGCCAGGCAAGATGGCTGCGTGGATCTATGCCGCGCGCGCGCATGCGGCCGGTCGAGCCTGAGTCGGCAAATGCGCCGGCATTGTCTTCGGAGCCGTCGATGCCATCCGTATCGGCCGCCAGTGCATGAATACCGTCGGTCCCGTCGATATCGAGCGCAAAAGACAACAGGAACTCGCTGTTGCGGCCGCCCTTGCCATAATCCCTGCCGGAAATCGTCACGGTCGTCTCGCCACCGGACAGGATGACCACCGGCTTTCGGAAGGGGCGACCGCGCAAGGCCGTCTCGCGGGCGATCGCCGCATGCATCCGGCCGATATCCGCCGCTTCGCCTTCGATGGCGTCCGACAGGATGACAGCGTCGATGCCCTGTTGCCGCGCCTTGGCGGCCGCGGCCTCCAGCGATACGCCGGCAGAGGCGATGATATGCGTTTGATGGCCCGCAAAGGCCGCATGATCCGGCAAAGCGGCTGCGGACTCAGGCGACGCCAGATGCCGGATCACCGCTTCCGGCAATGTCATCCGGTAGCGGTCGACGATCTCGAGAGCGTCCGCCGGCGTCGATCGGTCGGGGATGGTCGGGCCGGATGCGACAAAAGCCGGATTGTCGCCCGGCACATCGGAAACGATCAGGCTGACGACCCGTGCGGGTGCCGCGGCAAAGGCGAGCCGCCCGCCCTTGATCCGCGACACATGCTTGCGCACGACGTTCATCGCCGAAATCGGCGCGCCGGAGGCAAGCAAAGCGCGGTTGACGGCGATTTCGTCTGACAATGTCAGCCCGACCGGCGGCGCGGGCAACAACGAGGAACCGCCGCCGGAGATCAGCGCTATGACGAGATCCTGCTCCGTCAAGCCCTCGACCAGACGCAGGAGTTCGGTCGATCCGGCAAGCCCCGCGTCGTCCGGCACCGGATGTGCCGACTGCAGAATTCTGATGCGCTTGCAGGCTGCAACCGGACCGTGACGGGCAACGACAGCACCTTCCAGCGGCGCATCCCACAGGCTTTCGAAAGCCGCCGCCATCTGGCTTGCCGCCTTGCCGGCGCCGACGACGACCGTGCGGCCCTTCGGCTTTTCAGGCAAATGGGCGCGGATCGCACCAAGCGGATCTGCAGCCTTGACGGCAGCGGCAAACAGGTCGCTCAAAAAGATACGCGGCTCGGAAATCATGGAAATCATCCTGAAATTTCGAGATCGTAGACGAAGATGCCGTCGATACCGCCTTCGGCGGCCCCAACGATCCTTCCCCCTGCCGCCTCATGGTCGGGATGGACGAGATAGGCGTCGCGCGCCTCAGAATCGGCAAAATCGATGACGAAGCCGCTGGTATACCCCCGGCCCAGCCCTTCGGGACTGACATTCGGACCAACATCGACCGATAGGTAGCCGGGAATAAGCGGTTTCAGCGCCACGATGTCCGACAGGATCGACGCCCTTTCATCTTCCGGGACATTCGTCTTGAACCGGATGAAAACGCAGTGACGGATCATGGAAGTCTCCTATCGGATATCGGCGCGCCCACGCGGGCGCTGGTCGTTGCGTTCGTGGGAAAAGATCGCCGCAGGCAAAGGCTGCAGGTTGCGAATGATGTCCGATCCCTTTTCGCCCATCATGATGGTTGGCCCATTGGTATTGCAAGAGGGAACGCGCGGCATCACGGAACTGTCGCAGACGCGCAGTCCTTCCAGCCCGTGCACCTTCAGATCCAGTCCGACCACTGCCTCCGGCCCGGTGCCCATCTTGCAGGTGCCGACCGGATGGTGGTCGGTCTTGGCATTGGCGCAACCGTACTCGAACAATTCGTCGTCGGTCATCACCTTCGGCCCCGGCAGGCGTTCGGCCATGATGAAGGGTTTGAGCGCGTTCTGCTGAAAGATTTCGCGGGCGATCTTCAGCCCCTCAAGCGACATCTTCCGGTCGTGCGGATCGCTCCAGTAGTTCGGATCGATCAAGGGCGCCGCCGCCGGATCGGATGACGACAACCGCACGGTGCCTCGCGAACGCGGATGCAGGTAAGCCGAATTGAGCGTGACGCCGGCGTTCTTGAGTTTTTCGACGCCCGCCTCGATGCCGGAGCCGAGGCCGAGATGGAACTGGATATCGGGCGAACGGGCCTGCGGATCCGCGTACCAGAAGCCGCCGGTCTCGAAGAGCGACGACGCCACCGGGCCGGAGCGGAACAGCACATATTGCAACCCGGCCCAGAGCGTCCGATGCAGCTTTGCGACGCCGTCATAGGTGTGGTCGCCGGTGCATTCGGAAATGACGAACAGATCGAGATGATCCTGAAGATTCGAGCCGACGCCCGGAAGATCGTGCTTCACATCGACGCCGACCGAGCGGAGGTGGTCGGCGGGACCGATGCCCGACTGCTGCAACAGCTTCGGCGAGCCGATTGCGCCGGAGGAAACGAGTACCTCGCGATCGGCCCGGATAATTTCCAGCCCCCGAGCGGTTGCAACTTCGACGCCGACCGCACGTGTCCCTTCCAACACGATCCGCGTCACGCGGGTGCCAAGCCGCACGGTAAGATTTTTCCGATCCTTGATGGGGTTGAGGTACGCAAGCGAAGCCGAAGAGCGGCGACGATTGCGCTGCGTCAGCTGATAAAAGCCGACACCGGCCTGCTGCCTGCCATTGAAATCGTGATTGTAGGGAATGCCGAGTTCCTGTCCGGCGCGGATATAAGCGTCGCAGATCGGCAAACCGGAGACCGGCATGGAAACGCCCAGCGGCCCGCCATAGGAATGATAATCGTCGGCAAAGCGCTGGTTGTCTTCCGAGCGTTTGAAATAGGGCAGTACGCTTCGATAGTCCCAGCCCACGCAACCATCCTCGCTTGCCCAGAGATCGTAGTCTGCCGCATTGCCGCGCGTGTAGAGCTGTGCATTGATCGAGGAACCGCCGCCGATGACCTTGGCTTGCGTATAGCGCAGTACCCGGTTGTTCATGTGCTTCTGCGGCACGGTCTCCCAACCCCAGCTGGCGACACCCTTGGTCATCTTGGCAAAGCCGGCTGGCATATGGAATAGCGGGTTCCAGTCGCTGCCACCGGCTTCGAGCAACAGCACCCTGACATCGGCCTCCTCGGTCAGCCGGTTGGCGAGAACGCAGCCGGCGGGTCCGGCGCCTGTGATGATGTAGTCGTAAGTCATGTCGTCGTCCTTAATAAGCTCCGCGGCTCTTCCATTCGGAAGGATGAGCCAGCCAAATATCCTGCTGCCACTTCTCCCCAGCGGGAGAAGTACCGAGCGTATGCGAGGCGATAAGGGGGCTTGCCGCGAACATCGGATGGCTTGGCTCCCCATCATCCGGCCCTTCGGGCCACCTTCTCCCCGTTGGGAAGAAGAGTCGCCCCGCCTTCACAATCTCCCGATCGACAGCGCCCCATCCGCATTGATCACCGTGCCGGTGGCAAAACCGAAACGGCCGGAGGCCAAAGCAGCAACGATGCCGCCAATATCATCCGCCTCGCCCCAGCGCTTCATCGGCACGAGACCGCCTTCGATCAGTGCATCATATTTGCCCGACACACTGGCCGTCATGTCGGAACGAATGATGCCCGGGCGAACCTCGAAAACAGAGATGCCGGCGTCTGCCAGACGAAGAGCCAAGCCTTGGGAGAAGGATGCAAGCCCCGCCTTGCTGATGCAGTAGTCCAGCCGCTCCGGCGAGCTCAGCACCGCCGAGACGGAGGTGATATTGACGACGGCTCGCGGCGCAACCGATGGCGAAACCAGCATAGCCTTGACCACAGCCTGGGTAAAAAACACCGTGCCGCGCAGGTTGGTGGCAACGATCGTGTCGAAATTCTCCGGCGACAGCTCGAGGAAATCCCCTCGAACGACGGATGCCATGCCTGCATTGTTGACGAGGCAATCGATCGAACCGAATGCCGCAAGCACCGCATCGACGGTGGCCTGATGACCGGCAAGATCGGACAGATCGGCTTTCAAAAAGATCGCCTGTGCGCCAAGCGCCGCCAGATTTTCCAGCACGGTGCCCACCTGGTCCGCCTCGCCGATGCCGGTGATGGCAATATCGAAACCATCCTTCGCAAGCGCCTTTGCAATGCCAAGACCGATGCCGCGCCGCCCTCCGGTGACGATGGCAACGGGACGCCGCTGATCCGTCATGCCGCCAACTCCTTCGAAACGATGTGATCAGCCACGCGCAGTGCCTGGGCCGCTACCGTCAGGGCCGGATTGACGGCGGCAGATGTCGGCAGGCAACTGGCATCGACGACAAACAGGTTCTGATGGTGGAACGCCCGGCAGAGCGGGTCGAGCGGAGCAGAAGCCGGATCGTTCCCCATGCGCACCGTGCCGCACTGGTGCGACGGGGTGCGTTTATCAAAAGGCTGGGACAACACGATCGGGTAGCCTGCAGCCTTGAAATGCGCGCGCATCTTTGCCTCAAGACCGGACAGCGCCTCCATATTCGAGCGCCGCCATTGCATGATGATGCCTTTGCCATCGACCATGATGCGGCTTTCGGGGTTCGGCAGATCCTCCGTCATCATGTACCAGTCGACGGCGTGCCCGGCCATGAAGTCGAGCGCGAAGCGCGGCGCGTACCACGGCGCATTGGCCTTGAGGATATCTCCGTTGATCTTGCCGAGCAGTTGCACATTGCCGAGCGGCAAGCCGTCACGGCCACCGGTCAGGTAATAATCGTTCAGCATCAGCGTCTTCTGGTACACGCTGTCATTGCGCTTGAAAGGGTTGATCGCCAGCATGGCGCTGCAATTGTGGTTCATGAAATTGCGACCGACCTGATCGGACCGGTTGGCGAGCCCCTTGCCGTCGCCGGAGCGCAGCAGGATGGCGGCGGAGTTGATCGCGCCCGCCGACAGGATCACCAGCTTCGGTGACAGCCGTTTTCTTTCGCCCCTGTGCGTGTAATGAACAGCCTCGATCCGCCCGCCCGGCCCCGCCTCCAGCGTCTCGACATGAGCGGAGGTGATAAGCTCGATATTGGGGTCCGTCAGCGCGAGAGCGAGCGGCGCGCTCTCGGCGTCCTTCTTGCCCCTGCCCGTGTTGGGAAAACCATCCCACGGCGTGCGTCCGCCGGCGAGCCACGCATCGATATCGACGCCGAGCGGCAGTGTCGCCGGATGCAGTCCCTGCGCCTTAAGCTCAGTGCGAGCGCGGGCAATCGCCGGCTCGTCCGGCACGGGTCCGTGAGGATAGGGCGTCGAATGAACAGGCTCGGTCGGATCCTGCCCCAGTTCGCCGCGCACCTCGAACAGGCGCTCCGCCTTGCCGTACCATGGCTCCAGTTCCGCGTAGGGAAACGGCCAGGCCGGCGAGACGCCGCCAAGATGCTGCATCTCGGTAAAATCCTCGGCGCGATAGCGCAGCAAGACCGCGCCGAAGAGCTTGGAATTGCCGCCGACGAAATAAAAGTTCCCCGGATTGAACGCCGTGCCATCCGGTTCGCGCCACATTTCTTTTGGGCGGAAGTGGCCATCGACGAAGATGGAACGATAGCTGCGTGTCTCCGGCGTGTCGGGCAGGCGCTCGCCGCGTTCGAGGATCACGATCCGCGCACCCGTACCGGCAAGCGCGGACGCGATTGTCGCTCCGCCGATGCCGGAACCGATGATGACGATGTCTGGTTGCTTTACCATGATCGAGCTAGCCGATGCGCTGCTGGCTTTGCGGATCGAAGAACACCGCCTTGTCGAGATTGAAGGCGAGTCGGGTGTTTTGGCCAGGCGCAATGCGCGCATCGGCACGCAGGCGTGCAACCACTTCCTTGCCGCCAAGCTTGGTGACAGCGAAGGTGTCGGAACCGGCAGGTTCCACCACCTCGATCAGGCAATCTCCTTCCACCAGAGAGCGGGCGTTGCGGTCGGCGCCGTCCGGATCGGTCAAGGCCTCCGGTCGAATGCCGAAGACGATCTGCTTGCCGGCGTAGGCGGCAAGGCCTCCCACCTGTGCGACGGGAAGATGCAGCGGCGCAGCATCCGGGCGCACAAGCGAGACGCGCAGATCATTGCCGCCCCCCTCGACGGTCGCGGTCAACAGGTTCATGGCAGGCGAACCCATGAAATCGGCGACGAAGAGATTGGCCGGATTGTTGTAGATTTCGGCAGGCGTGCCGAATTGCTGCAGCACGCCATCCTTCAACACCGCGATCTTGGTGGCGAGCGTCATGGCCTCGATCTGGTCATGCGTCACATAGACGATGGTCGTTTTCATCCGCTGGTGCAGGCGCTTGATCTCGGTGCGCATGTCCACACGCAGCTTGGCATCGAGGTTGGATAGCGGCTCGTCGAACAGGAAGACCTGCGGATTGCGTACCAGCGCCCGGCCCATGGCGACGCGCTGGCGCTGCCCGCCGGAAAGCTGGCTTGGCTTGCGGTGAAGCAGATGACCGATCTGCAACATTTCGGAAACCTGCTTGATCGCCTTTTCCCGCTCTTCCTTCGGCACGCCGCGGATTTCCATGCCAAACGCGATGTTTCCGGCCACCGTCATGTTCGGATAGAGCGCATAGGACTGGAAGACCATGGCGATGTCGCGCTTGGAGGGATGCAGGCCCGCCACCGATTTGCCGTTGATCGAGATTTCGCCCGATGTGATCGGCTCAAGCCCCGCAATGGTATTGAGCAATGTCGACTTGCCGCAGCCGGACGGTCCCACAAGCACGAGGAAGCCTCCTTCGTCGATCTCGAGATTGATGTCTTTCAGGATTTCCAGTGCGCCGTAGGACTTGCGAAGGTTTTTTATTTTCAAAAAGGACATGGCTTTACCCCTTTACGGCGCCGGACATCAGACCTCGGACGAAATAGCGGCCGGAGACGATGTAGACGACAAGCGTTGGCAGGGCGGCGAGGATCGCGCCTGCGAAATGGACATTATATTCCTTTACCCCCGTGGAGGAGGAAACCAGATTGTTGAGCGCAACCGTCATCGGCACGGAGTCGGAGCCGGAGAACGACGCCCCGAACAGGAAGTCGTTCCAGATATTGGTGAACTGCCAGATGACCGAGACGACGATGATCGGGCCGGAGGACGGCAGGAGGATGCGTCGGAATATCTGGAAGAAGCTGGCGCCATCGATCTGTGCCGCCCGCACCAGTTCGGTCGGAAAGGCTTCGTAGTAGTTGCGGAAGTAAAGCGTCGTGAAGCCCAGGCCATAGACGATGTGGACGAACACAAGGCCGGTCGTGGTGCCGGCAAGCCCGAAGATGCCGAGCATGCGCGCCATGGGGATCAGGACGATCTGGAACGGGATGAAGCAGGACAGAAGCAGCATGCCGAAGAAGATGCCGGAGCCCGGAAAGCGCCATTTGGTCAGCACGTAACCATTGAGGGCGCCGATGATCGTCGAGATCGCAACGGCCGGAACGACCATCAGGATCGAGTTGATGAAGAAGGGCTTCAAACCCGTCGGCTGGACGCCGATCTGCGCCGTCGACCAGGCGGACCGCCACGGATCCAGTGTCCAGGTCTGTGGAATGTTGAGCATGCCGCCTTGCCGGATTTCATCCAGCGGCTTGAAGGAATTGACCAGCATGACGTAGAGCGGCAGAAGCGAATAGACCGCAAACAGGATGAGTACGGTATAGATCAGGGCGCGTGTCAGGCGTCCGCTGGAAATGGCATTGTCAGGGCTCTGGACGCTCATTGGCGCTTCTCCCCTTTGATTTCGGAGTAGAGGTAGGGGATGATGATCGAGAAGATCATCACCAGCATAATGATGGCCGAGGATGCGCCGATACCCATCGAGTTGCGGGTGAAGGTATAGGAGTACATGAAGGTCGCCGGCAGTTCGGTCGCCTGCCCCGGTCCGCCGCCGGTCAGGGCGACGACAAGGTCATAGGCCTTGATGGCGAGATGGGCGAGAACGACAAAGGCCGACAGGAAGACCGGGCGCATCAAGGGGATGATGATGCGGCGATAGATGGTTGCCGACGAGGCCCCGTCGATCTGCGCCGCCTTGATGATTTCGTTGTCGACGCCGCGCAGGCCGGCGAGAAACATCGCCATGATGAAGCCGGTGGACTGCCAGACGGCTGCGATCACGACGCAGTAGATGGCGTAGTTGCGGTCCTTGATCCAGTTGAAGGTAAAACTCTCCCAGCCCCAGAGATGCATGGTGTTTTCAAGCCCGATGCCGGGGTCGAGAAACCATTTCCAGGCCGTACCGGTGACGATGAAGGACAGCGCCATCGGATAGAGATAGATCGGCCGGAGCAGTCCCTCGGCGCGGATCTTCTGGTCGAGCAGGATGGCGAGCGCCAGACCGAGCACGGAGCAGATGACGATGTAGAGCGTCGCGAAGATCGCAAGATTGGAAATCGCACGCCACCAGTGTGGCAAGGCCCAGAGCTTGGAATAGTTGCTCAAACCCACAAAATTATAGGAGGGCAGCATCTTGCTGTCCGTCACCGAAAGGTAGCCGGTATAGGCGATGAAGCCGTAGACGAAGACCAGAACAATGATGAAGCTTGGGGCAAGGACAAGTTTTGGAACAATATCCTGCAGCCGGCTGCGGCTATCCATCGTGAATACCACCGTTGAGTGTGAATTGAGAAATGGCGAGACGACGCTTATAAAAGCCCCTCACCCCAGCCCTCTCCCCGCTTGCGGAGAGAGGTGACGATGGAGTTTGCGGCTAGTCCCTTCTCCCAATTGCTGGGAGAAGGGGCCGCCCTCCTAGGCGAAGAATGGCCGGATGAAGGGCGTTGTTCGCAGAACGATCACTGCGCGGCGGCAACCGCTGCCGGCAGTTCCTTGACAGCCTCCTCAGCGGTGAGTTCACCGTTGAATTCGCGTGTCACGACGTCGTAGATCGCGTTCTTGACCGCCGCCGGGTTGGCATGGCCATGCGCCATGGACCCGAACAGCTTGCCGTTCTTGTCGGCATCCGCAAGATCGGCGATCGCCTTCTTGCCGCAGGCGTCGAAGGCTTCGTTCGATACGTCGGTACGGGCCGGGGCCGACCCCTTGACGACGTTGAAAGCCGACTGGAAGGTCGGGCTTTCGATCGCGGCTGCCATCTGCATCTGCGCCGGCACCTTGTCATCGGCAACCTTGAACATTGCGAACTGGTCGGAATTGAAGGTCACGGAACCCTGCGTCTCGGGATAACGCGCGCAGACGAAGTCGGTGCCGGGCACCTTCTTTGCCTTGACGAACTCCCCCTTGGCCCAATCGCCCATGAACTGCACGCCGGCCTTGCCTTCGATCACCATGGCGGACGCAAGGTTCCAGTCACGGCCCGAGAAGTTGTCATCGACATAGGAACGCAGCTTGGTCATGCGTTCGAAAGCCGTCTTCATCTTGTCGCCGCCGAGAGCAGCAGGGTCGAGATCGATAAAGGCGCTCTTGTAGAAATCGGTGCCGAGCGAGAGAACGACCGCATCGAAGATCGTTGCATCTTGCCAGGGCTGTCCGCCATGCGCGACGGGAGTGAGCCCCTGCGCCTTGAAGTTGTCGAGCAGGGCAACGAGTTCGTCCCAGTTCTGCGGCTCCTTGCCGCCGGCCTTGTCGAGCGCTGCCTTGTTGATCCACATCCAGTTGGTGGAGTGGACGTTGACCGGAGCCGCGATCCAGTGACCATCATATTTGGAGAACTTCTGCAGAGCCGCCGGGATGACCTTGTCCCAGTTTTCCTTGGCAGCGATTTCGTCGAGATTGCCGAGCGCGCCTTCCTTGGCCCAGTCGAGAATGTCGAAGCCGAGCATCTGCACCGCCGTCGGTGCATTGCCCGAAGTAACGCGGGCGCGCAGAACCGTCATCGCCTCCGTGCCGCCGCCGCCGGCAACCGGCATGTCCGTCCAGGAAATGCTCTTACCTTCCAGATCCTTCTTCAGAACGTCAAGTGCGGCCGCTTCGCCGCCGGACGTCCACCAATGCAGGACCTCCACGTTCTCGGCTGCCTGAACAGCCGAAGCCCCAGCCATTCCGGCTATCATGATTGCCGCTACCGCCGTCGTCGTCAAAAACTTGCGCATCGTATTCCTCCCGGTTGCAAGTCGAAAATAGCGGAGAACTCCTCCCCGCCGTGAATGCCGGCCGTGTTTTACACCACCGGAAATATGCAGCTCCTCTCCGCATGCCCAATTCAGATGCCAAATGGCATCCTCCGTCAAGCAGGCGAAACGAAGAATTCAATCGTTTTAACGCCTCTTATTCGGCCGCTCTGGCTGAACCCGGCATCCACCAGCCGGTCCGGCCGCCGATATGCATGTTGAGCGTTTTCGTCTCCGTATAGTCTTCCACCGCATGCCGTCCGAGTTCCCGGCCAAGCCCCGACTGGCGGTAGCCGCCGAAGGGCAGTTCGGATGCGCCGTCCATGAAGGTGTTCATCCAGACCGTGCCGGCCCGCACCTTGCGGCCGATCGTCAGGCAAGTGTCGAAATCGCGGCTCCAGACGCCGGCGGAAAGCCCATAGTCGATGGAATTGGCGATGCGGATTGCTTCATTCATCGTCTCGAAGGTCAGGACCGAGAGCACCGGACCGAAGACCTCTTCGCGCGCCACCGCCATGTCAGGCGTCACAGCCGACAAAATGGTCGGCGACATGAACTGGCCGGAGCCGAGGTCGAGCGCCGATCCGCCATGCGAAACGGTCGCCCCGTTCTTGGAAGCGGCAGAGACATAACCGACGATCTTTTCGAGATGCTGCGGCGTGATGATCGCCCCGACCTGGGTTTCCGGATCGAGCGGGTCGCCGACCTTGACCTTCGCTGACATCGCCGCAATCTTCGCGATCACATCCTGGGCGATATCCTTGTGGACGATCAGCCGCGAGCCGGCATTGCAGCATTCGCCAGCATTGAAGTACGCGCCGAACACGGCGGCATCGATGAAATCGTCAAGATTGGCATCGGGAAAGACGATTTGCGGATTCTTGCCACCAAGCTCCAGGGACACCTTCTTCAGCGTCTGGGCCGCATTGCTCATCGTCAGCTTGCCGATAGCGGTCGAGCCGGTGAACGAGACCATATCGACATGCGGATGGGTGGTCATGATGGCGCCGGCGTCCGGGCCTGTACCGGTGATGATATTGACGACGCCGGCGGGAACGCCGGCCGCTTCGAGGATTTCGCCCAGCACCAGCGTCGAGCCGGAGGTGAGTTCGGACGGCTTCACCACCGTCGTGCAGCCGGCGGCGAGCGCAAAGGGCAGTTTCTGACTGACGATCAGGAAGGGGAAGTTCCACGGCGTGATGATCGAGACAACGCCGATCGCTTCGCGCAGGACGACGCCCAACGTGCCATCACCCAGCGTATTGTAGCTTTCGCCATGCAGGTCGCGGGCAAGCGCTGCGGCATAGCGCCAGATGTCGGCAGCTCCGCCGAGTTCGGCTTTCGCCTGGCTGATCGGCTTGCCGCTCTCGATGCAGTCGAGATAGGCAAGCTCATCGGCGCGCGCCGCGATCATGTCAGCCGCCTTGAGCAGCACCAGCGAACGCTCCGACGCCGTCATGCGCGGCCAGGGACCGTCGTCAAAGGCTTTGCGGGCAGCAGCAATGGCGCGTTCGGCATCGGCCTGTTTCGCGGCAGGATAGCGGCTGACGGTGACGCCGTGACCGGGCGCCACCCGCTCCAGCGTCGCGCTATCCGCCGCATCGACCCATTGGCCGTCGATCAGCATCTTGAAATCGCGAACCGCGAGATCGCCGAGCGCCTTGGGCTTCACCAGAACCGTCATTACCATTCTCCCTTGAATTGCGCGGGACGTTTTCCGGCAAAAGCCGCAACGCCCTCTTTCATGTCACCGGTCTTGGCAGCCAGGATCGAACCCAGCGCCTCGACGGCCGTGCCATTGTCCTCGCCATTGGCCGACGCGATCATCAGCTTGCAGATCTCCAGCGACGCCGGCCCGCGCTGCGCTATCCGCCCGGCATAGGCCTTTGCGGCGGACAGGACAGTGCCCGTCTCCGCCACCGCATCGACCAATCCCAGCGCCCTCGCCTCCTCGGCCGAAAACATCTCGCCGCCGAGCACCATCCGCCGTACGACCTGCGCGCCGAAACGCTTGACGAGACGTTGCGTGCCCGACCAGCCCGGCACCATGCCGAGGCTCGTTTCCGGCAGGCCAATCTTCGCCTGGACTTCGGCAATCCGGATATCCGCCGCCGCCGCCAGTTCCAGCCCGCCGCCGAGCGTATGGCCGTTGATGGCCGCAATGAGCGGCATGCGCAGCGTTGCCAGCCGCTCGAACACGCGGTGACCGAAGCGCACCCATTGATGGCCGAAATCATTGGGGCTCATCGCGCCCCAGGCCTTGATGTCGCCGCCGGCGCAAAAGGCCTTGCCCTCGCCGGTCAGGATCGCGACCCGCACGCTGGCATCGGCCTCGATCGTATCGCAGGCAGAGCCAAGCGCCTTCAGCATGTCGATGTCGAAAGCGTTCAGCTTCTCCGGCCGCGCGATCGTCAGCGTTGCGATCGCATTGTCGATCTCGATCCGGATGCGGTCATCAGACATGAGCGCCTCCTGCGAGGCTGCGCGCGGGCTTTTGCGGCAAGGTCAGTCCAATCGGCGCATCGTGGAACAGCGCCGCATCCATCACCTTCAGATCTTCGGAGACGATCAGCGGGAATTCCGACTGGTCGAGAATATGCGCCTGCAGATCGACGCCGGGAGCGATCTCCGTCAGCACGATGCCATCCGGCGTCAGCTTCATTACGCAACGCTCGGTGACATAGGTGATGTCCTGTCCCTGTTCGACCGCGCGGCGGCCGGAGAAGGTGACATGCTCGACCTCGTTGACCAGCTTCTTCAGCTTGCCCTCTTTCTCTATCACCAGCCTGCTGTCGGCCATCGAAAGTTTCGCCCCTGCATTAAACATGCCGGAAAACACGATCTTTTTTGCCCGCGCGGTAATGTCGACGAAGCCGCCCGCCCCTGCGGTCACATGCGGACGGAAGGAGAGTTTCGAGACGTTGACCGAACCGGACCTGTCGATCTCCAGGAAGGACAGGAGAGACGCGTCGAAGCCGGCGCCTTGAAAATAGGTGAACTGGTAGGGCGACGGCATGAAGGCATCGGCGTTCGAAGCGCAACCGAAGGCGAAATCCAAGAGCGGCACGCCACCGACGGCCCCCTGTTCGATCACCCAGGTTACCGAACCGTGCAGGCCTTCTTCCAGAAGGATCCGCGGCACATTGGCCGAGATGCCGAAGCCGAGATTGACGCAGGAGCCGCCCTCGAGTTCCTGGGCGACGCGCCGCGCGATCACCTTCTGGATGTTGAATTCCGGCACCCGGAAGCTGTCGAGCGGCCGGAAGATTTCGCCTGATATGGCCGGATCATAATCCGTCAGCGTCGTCTGCTTCTGGTCGGGATCGACAATCACATAGTCCACCAGCATGCCGGGCACGCGCACGTCATGCGGCTTCAACGAGCCTGACTTGGTGATGCGCTTGACCTGTGCAATGACGATGCCGCCATTGTTGCGGGCCGCGAGCGCCTGATCGAGGCCACCGAGATAAGCCCCTTCGTGTTCATAGGTCAGGTTGCCGCGCTCATCGGCCGTGGTTGCGCGGATGATCGCCACTTGCGGGACGATGGCCTTGAAATACAGCCAGTCCTCGCCTTCGAACTCGATCTTCTTGACCACCGGCATAGCAGCGGCCGAAGCATTCATCGCGCAGCCCTGCCGCGCCGGATCGACGAAGGTGTCGAGGCCGATCTTTGTGAGAACGCCCGGACGCTTGGCCGCGGCTTCGCGGTGCATGTCGAACAGCACGCCGGAGGGAATATTGTAGGCCGCAACCTCGTCATTTCCGATCATCTGCCAGATCAGCGGCGGTTCGGATGTCGAGGGGCCGGAAGGATAGGAGCCGCCGATGATTGTCTTCAGCAGTCCCTTCCTGGCGATATGGTCGATCCCCTTGATGCCGCTCATGTCGCCCGCGGCGATCGGATGCAGCGTCGTCAGGTCGCGCGGATGGCCGGTTTCCTCGAAACGCGCGCCGATCGCTTTCAGCATCAGGTCCGGGCAGCCGAGACCGCTCGAGGAGGAGACGGAAACGACCGCTCCGTCCGGGATCAGGGAGGCTGCTTCAGCCGGGGTGATATGCTTGCTCATGCGTGTTGTCTCAAAGTCCGGGTTCGATGGTAACGATGGCGCCGCTCGCTGCGGCCTGCATCACGGCAAGACCGGTCGCCAGCGACCAGATGCCGTCCTCGCCGCTGCACAGCGGCCTGCCCCTGCCGGCAATCGCATCATCGAAGGCAAGCAGCGTGTTTTCGTAAAGATTGCGATGATCGAGCGAAAGCTCCGTTTCGCCATCGGCGTTGCGCAGCGTCACCGTGCCGATCGCCTTCTGCGTCATGCAGTTGCGGGCGAACAGCGAGCCCTCGGAGCCGTGCACTTCGAAACTGGTCCGGGCATATTTCGTGGTGAAGCCATCATGGAACTGCGCGATCAGACCCGACTTGAAGCGGATGACGCCCATGGCCGCATCTTCAAGCCCCGCCTTCGCCATGCCGCCGTATTGTCCGAGCGCAACCGCCTCGACCGGGTCGTCGCCAAGCACGAAACGCAGCGCGTCGGTGTCATGCACCGTGATATCGAGAATGACGCCGCCGCCGGCTTCCGGCCGGTCCAGTCGCCAGCCCTGCAGATGGGCCGGCAGATAGCCGGCATGGCAGACCCGGGCGGCAAGCGGCTTGCCGATCCTGCCTGCGGCGATCGCGTCGCGCATGGCACGTTGTGTGGCAGCACCCCGCAGATGATGATTGGTCGCCATGACGACGCTGGCATCTCTGGCCGCCTTGACCATGGCATGCGCATCATCCAGCGACATCGCCAGCGGTTTTTCGCACAGGATGTGTTTGCCGGCACTGGCCGCCGCAAGCACTTGATCGCGATGCAATTCGTTGGTGGTCGAGATATAGACGGCCTGCACATCAGGATCGTTGACCAGATCGGCAACGCTGGTCACCGATTTCGCGATGCCGTGTTCGCTGGCATATTTGGCACCGCGCTCGGTGCTCGTGCTCATCACCGAGACGATTTCGCCGCCCGTCGCGCGGATCGCGTCGATAACCCACTCATGCGCTATCGTGCTTGCGCCGATCAATCCCCAGCGTGTCATAGCAGAGCCAGCCTTTCCCTTTTGTCGGATGCAGCACCACAGCTTTGGCGCACGACGAGCCGTACCGAGCCGACAACGGCCTCCGCATCGGCCTTTCCGGCATTGATCTGTTTCAGGAGCAATTGCGCCGCCCGCCGGCCCATGCCCTGCGGATCGACCGAGATGGTCGTCAGCGCCGGCACCGCCGTCTGCGCCTCGATGACGTCATCGAAACCGACGACGGCAAAATCCGGACCGGGTTCCAGGCGATGCGCGCGCAACCCGTCGCAGACGCCGAAGGCAACCGCATCGTTCAGGCAGACCGCCGCCGTCGGCGGATCACGCAAAAGCAAAGCCCGCTCCACGGCCGCCACGCCACCGGCCCGCGAGGGCGCCGAGCTGATCACCAGATCGTCAAGCGGCGCCAAACCCAAGGCAGCCAGCGCTTCCCGATAACCGTTCAGCCTGTCATTGAATACCGCCGTATCGGGAAAGCCGCCGAGAAAGGCAATGCGGCGGTGGCCGAGGCCGGCCAGATGACGCACCGCCTCGCGCATTCCGCCGCGATTGTCGGAAATGAGCGACGAGACTTTCGCGCCGGCAATCTGCCGGACGACGTTGACCACCGGAATACCGCTTGCCACCAGCGCCTTCAGATCCCCGGCTTCCGTGCCGCGGGCTGGAGACAGGATCAGGCCCGAAATACCGTGCTCGCGCATCGAGGCGATGACCTCGCTCTGGCGATCGACGCTCTCTCCGGTATTTGACAGGAACTGAACATAGCCGGCGGACTGCACCACCATGTCAACGCCGACGGCAAGCTCGGCGAAGAAGCTGTTGGTCAGGTCGTTGACGACGATGCCGATAATCTTGGATTTGGAATTCGACTGACGCAGATTGGCAGCACCGCGATTGTAGACATAGCCGAGATCGCGGATCACCGCATTGACCTTGGCACGCGTCCCTTCGTTGACGAGCGGGCTTCCCTGCAAGACGAGCGACACGGTCGATTTCGACACGCCGGCGGCGCGTGCAATATCGATGACCGTCACCCGTTCCCCGCTCATGCCGTCCTCCCTGCAAAGCCCTTGCGGCTCTGTTATAGATCTTAAATAATTGGATCGTTCCAAATTTGTCAAGCGAGGCAATCAAAAAAATGCTTCCGCACCGCATCCCGCCTCCGATCATTCACAGCAGTAGGGGTAAAACTAAGATTTCTAGGCTAATTTAGTGATTTTAGCCAGCAGTTGCTCCAAAATTTACCCAAACCAGCAATGCACCGACAGGACTACTGGAACTCGCCCAGGATCAGGATGGTCGCATTTTCTGCTTGAAATTTGGAACGATCTAAATTATCTGACGTCTGTCATTGCGAGGAGGACCCCATGACAATTACCCTGCCGCTTCCGCGCGCCGATGGAAGTGTTGAGCCCTACCGTCTGACAGGCTCTCCGATCGCCCGCCCGTCAGCCACTCCCCGCTTCAATCGCATTGCCTACGCGGCGGCGCATGTCGTGTCGGACCCGTTGCGCGACGTGACGCCGTGGGGCCAGCCAGCGATCGACTGGGACACGACACTCGCCTTTCGCCACCATCTCTGGAGCCTGGGGTTCAGGATTGCCGAAGCGATGGATACGGCGCAGCGCGGCATGGGGGTCGATTGGGCCGGCGCGCAGGAGTTGATCCGCCGCTCGCTGGTGGAAGCGCGCACCGTTGCAGGCGCCGACCTCGCCTGCGGCGCCGGCACGGACCATCTTGCACCGGCAGATGCAAAATCGCTTGATGACGTCATCAAAGCCTATGAGACCCAGATCGGCTACGTCGAAAAATGCGGCGGCCGCGCGATCATGATGGCCAGCCGGGCACTCGCACGGATCGCTACATCGCCGGACGATTATCGCCATGTCTATGGCCATATCCTGCGCCAGACCAGGGACAAGGTGGTGCTGCACTGGCTGGGCGATATGTTCGACCCACAACTCAAGAGCTATTGGGGGTCCGAAGATTTCGAAACTGCGCTCGCGACGGTGCTGTCGATTATCGAGGACAACAGGTCGAAGGTCGAAGGCATCAAGATCTCGCTGCTCGACAATGCTTGCGAGGTCGCGCTGCGCAACCGCCTGACCGACGGCGTGCTTTGCTTCACCGGCGACGACTTCAACTATGCCGAACTGATCGAAGGCGACGGCAAAAAATACAGCCACGCTTTGCTCGGCATTTTCGATGCCGTGGCGCCGTCCGCCTCAAAGGCGCTGGCCTCACTGGCGACCGGCGACATCGACACCTTCCGCAGCGTGATAGAGCCGACAGTCCCGCTGTCGCGAAAGATATTCGAGGCACCGACGCAATATTACAAGGCCGGCGTGGTCTTTCTCGCCTGGCTGAACGGCCACCAGAAACACTTCACCATGCCCGCCGGCATGCAGTCGGCTCGCGGCATGGTGCATTATGCCGATATATTCCGGCTCGCCGACCAGGCGAATGTGCTGGATCGTCCGGACCTCGCTGTGGAACGAATGAAGGCGTTCCTCGTCACCCAGGGATTTTGAGACCAGGCGACCGGCGCTCGACCAAGGCTGCAAACGGCGTTCCAACTCCAAGAAAATCCTTCATTTCCGCATCGAACTCGTATTGAAGAGGGCAGCACACCGAAGGAGCGACTGAGGGCATGGCTGCAATGGAAAATTGGAAGCGCCGGCTGCGCAAATGGCGCAACCGGACGGCTCGGCGGCTGCTCAATACACGCATAGGCCGGGACATGCTCGTCAATTCAGTAAGCCCGAGCATCCTGACCATGACGGCGGACTGCGGCGATCACCGGATGACGTTTTCGCCGCATGATTACATCGGCCGCAAGATTTATCGCAAAGGCCATTTCGAGCGCGAAAATGTCGAGCGCCTTCTCGCCGTGCTGCACCGGCGCTGCCTCTTGCCTGACGGCACAGTGCTTCTTGAACTGGGAGGCAATATCGGCACCCAGACACTCTATTTCGCACTGAGCGGCGCTTTCCGCCGCATCCTCACGGTCGAGCCGGACCCCCGCAATTTCGCCCTGCTGCAAACCAATATCGGCCAGAACGGATTTGGGGAGCAGATCACGGCGATCAACACTGCTGCGGGCGAAAGCGAGGGCACGCTGGATTTCTTCCTCAACCGCGACAACCATGGAAAAAGCAGCGCGATCCGGCAGAGCGACAGCGATATTGCAACAACCGTCCCGGTTCGGCCGGTCACTGACATTCTGGACGAGGCGGGCGTAAGACCTGATGATATCGGGTTGATCTGGATGGACATCGAGGGATATGAGCCGGTGGCCATCCGCTCCATGACGCCGCTGCTTCAGCGTCGCACCCCCTTCTATATGGAATTTTCGCCGGTCTTTTACGGCCCCGAGGGAACACGGGCCTTTATCGGCCACCTCGCCCGGTTCTATGAAGACTGCATTGTCTTTTTCGAGGACCGGGAGGTGGAAATGAAGGTGACCGCCCTGCCCGCCGACGAACCGCAATTCGACGTTCTCTTTTTTCCCTGACGGCAGGGCTGTTCGTGTCAGCGCCTGCGATAGAAGTAGGTGCGTCCGGGCTCGGCCCCCGCGGGCAAGGGCAGTGGCTCAAGGTCGGCGTGCTCGAGCGGCAGACCGCTGGCGGCGACACCGCCCTGATCCAGCGCCGCGGCGACCGACTGAGGAAGCCAGGTCAGCGTCACCGCATCTTTTTCCGGATAGGCCGTGCCGATATCGGCGTGAACGAAGGCAACCATCCGGCCTGCGAATTGCCGGATGGTCTCCTTGATATCGCCAAGCACCATATCGGCCTCCGGCGGCGTCGAGGCAGGATGGGCGCCGACGGCGCGATCGAAGGCTAAGATCCGGTTGCTCGGAAACAGTTCGCGAATATGATCGTAGGTTCGGCCATTGCCGAGCCCGACTTCCAGAATGACCCCATCCGGCGGGATCATCGCTTCTGTCCGGATGTGATTGAGAACGGCGCGCTGCGATTGCATGCGGGAAATAAAACTGTCGAGGCGGCTCATTGCGTGCTGTCCATCCATTCCGGAACCCGTGACGTTCAAGTGGCTTAACACGGCCCCGCGTCCAAGGTCGACCATAGGATATCGACGGAGGCCAAGAATTCACCCGGCCGGCATCTATGGGACGTGCTTGCGCCTTGTCGATATGCTAGCGTCGCCACATGAACGCCAGCGAAACATTTTTCAACACCCTCCCCGTCTTTCTGGAATTCGAGGGCGTTACCGATGTCGAAAACTACAAGCCGCTTCCGGCCGACTGGGCGCTTGCAACGGCTGACATCGTCGATTCCACCGGAGCGATCGAGGCAGGCCGTTATAAAGCCGTGAACATGGCCGGTGCCAGCGTGATCTCGGCGATCCTCAACGCGCTCGGCAAGCACGATCTTCCGTTTGTCTTCGGCGGTGACGGCGCCCTCGTTGCCGTGCCGCCCTCCGCTGTCGAAGCTGCCCGGGACGCCCTGTCGGCTGTGCAGTTATGGGTGAGACAGGAACTGCAATTGACGTTGCGTGCAGCGCTCGTTCCGGTGGCCGACGTCAATGCTGCGGGGCTCGAGGTTCGCGTCGCCCGCTTTCAGGTCAACCCGAACATTTCCTATGCCATGTTTGCCGGCGGCGGATCGAGTTGGGCGGAGGCGCGGATGAAGGAAGGGCTCTACGCCGTGCCGCCCGCAGCAGACGGCGCGCAACCGGACCTGACCGGCCTTTCCTGCCGCTGGAACCCGATCCAGTCCCGCCACGGCGACATCGTCTCGATCATCGCTGTACCGGGCGCCTCCGGCACCGGCGAGGCTTTCCGCACGCTGATTTCCAACATCGTGGCGATTGCCGCCGAAGAGGAGCGCGCCGGTCACCCGGTTGCGGCCGAAGGTCCTCAGCTTGGTCTTTCGCCCGCAGGTCTGGCGACGGAAACGAAGACGGTTCCAAAGGGGAAGCAGTTCAGGCAGCGGCTGTTCATCCTCGCGCAATATCTGCTCACGGTTGGCCTCTTTCGCCTTGGAATGACGCTCGGGCGGTTCGATCCGAAGGAATACCGCCGCGATGTCGCCCGCAACACCGATTTCCGGAAATTCGACGACGGCCTGAAGATGACCATCGACGTCGATCCGCAGCGTCTTCAGAAAATCCAGACCCTTCTCGAGAAGGCTGCCAGCGCCGGCATCACCCGCTACGGGCTGCACCGACAGGATTCTGCATTGATGACCTGCATCGTGCCCACGCCGCTCAGCCACGACCACATGCATTTTATCGACGGCGCCGCGGGAGGCTACGCGATGGCGGCCAGCCGCCTGAAGAAACAGACCCCCGGCACCCACGCTTCAGCGCTTACGCCTTGACGATCTTGCCACCCGTTATTCCACGGCGCGCAAAAACATTGCGCGTGTCGACGATCAGCGGCGACCAGCGGGCCAGCGACGCATAGTCCACGGTATCATGGTCGGTAGCGATGAGTACGGCGTCGAACGACGCCACCGACGGCTCGTCGAGCGCCACGGATTGCCGGCCCTTGAGCGCCATATATTCCCGCGTGCGCGGGATTTCTGCCACATGAGGATCGTGATAGCAGGCGCTTCCGCCACGTTCCTCGATCAGTTCGATCAGTTTGAGAGAGGGACTTTCGCGGATATCCGGCACGTTTTTCTTGTAGGCGAGGCCGACAACCAGAACGCGCGAGCGGCTGAGCGCTTTGCCGCAATGGACATCGAGCGCTTCTGCCAGCCGTCCGACAACGTGGCGCGGCATGGCCGAATTGATCTCGCCAGCCAGTTCGATGAACCGGGTCGGCAACTCGAATTCCCGTGATTTCCAGGTAAGATAGAAAGGATCGATCGGAATGCAGTGGCCGCCCAACCCCGGCCCCGGGTAGAAGGGCATATAGCCGAAGGGCTTGGTCTTGGCCGCATCCACCACTTCCCATATGTCGATACCCATGGCCTCGTAGACGACCTTCAGTTCGTTGACGAGCGCGATGTTGACAGCGCGAAAGATGTTTTCCGTCAGCTTGACGGCCTCGGCGGTCGCGGTCGAGGATACGGGAACGACGGTATCGACTGCGAGGCTGTAGAAGGCCTCCATCAGTCTTGCCGCATCCGCGCCATCACCGGCCACGATCTTCGGAATGCTGGACGTGTGGAAATCCCGGTTGCCGGGATCCTCGCGCTCCGGCGAAAAGCCGAGGAAGAAATCCTGTCCCGGGGTCAACCCGGTTTTTTCGAGAATCGGCCGCACCACCTCGTCGGTCGTTCCGGGATAGGTGGTGGATTCCAGCACCACCAGTTGTCCCGGCCGCAGTGTCTCGGCAATGGTCGCGCAGGTTCGGGTAATGTAGGAAAGGTCCGGCTCGCGATATTTTGTCAGAGGGGTGGGAACGCAGATGACGATGATATCGCAGGCGGCGAGGCCGGAGAATTCCGTCGTCGCACGAAAACGCCCTGCCCCGGTCTCGGCTCGCAGAACGGTATCCGGCACTGCCTCGATATAGGAACGACCGGCATCGATATCGACGATCTTTTGCGGATCGATGTCGAAGCCGGTAACCGTCAAACCACCACGGGCGACGGTCATCGCCAGGGGCAAGCCGACATAGCCTAAACCGATGATGCCGGCATGCGCGGTCTTGTCTGTGATCTTGGAGAGCAGGATTTCGCTGGAGGAGGAAAGAACGGTCAAGGCAGAATTCCCGGCGGATCGTGCGCATCAGCGGCTTTGAAGAATGCGGGTCAGTTGAGGATAAATTTCGCGGGTGTCAAGCAAGACGCTCAACCTGCCTCCTCGATCTCCGCCGCAGGCGCGCTGTCTTTCGCAGCCTTTGGAACAAAAAAAACGGCCGCACGGCGCGCTTTGCGGAACAAGTCGGACGCTTTGGCGGTTTGTTGCGATTGGCGGGAGCAATCTCCAAGTGCGTGCCGCGATCCTCTTCGAAAGATTGGCATTTCGCCTTGAGGACATGGAACAGCAGAACGCATTTTAGCCATTGTAGGTCATGGACAGGTGAAATGCCGTGCGATAGTCTTTTTCTGAAGAAGACCGGCCACAGGCCGAAAAATAAGCGGCCGTGACGTATAGCTGCCGGAAACAGGGAAATGTGCTGGCATGAATTCAGGCGCGGACCTGCTGCGAATTGAAGATCTGAGTATCTCGTTCGCGATGCTCGGCGGGCAGATTGATGCCGTGCGCAAGGCCAGCCTTCGCGTCATGCCCGGCAAGGTTACCGCCCTGGTCGGAGAATCCGGCTCCGGCAAATCCGTCATCAGCCAGGCCGTCATGGGTATTCTGCCAAAAACTGCCAGCACCAGCGGCCGCATCCTGTTCTGCGACCCCGCAGCATCTTCCACGCCGGTCGATCTTTTGCGCCTGCCGCGTGACGGAAAAGAAATCCGCCATTTGCGCGGCAATCGCATCGGCAAGATCTTTCAGGAGCCGATGACATCGCTCTCGCCGCTGCATACCATCGGCAACCAGATCAGCGAATCCCTGACAATTCACACTCCCATGACGCGCAGCGAACGGCGCGAGCGGACCGAGGAGATGCTTGGCCTTGTCGGCTTCGCAAAGCCGGCGCGCGCCTTCGACATGTACTCGTTCGAACTTTCGGGCGGCATGCGCCAGCGCGCCATGATCGCCATGGCGCTGATCTGCAACCCCTCGCTGCTGATCGCCGACGAGCCGACGACGGCGCTTGACGTCACCATCCAGGCGCAGATCCTGCAGCTTTTGCGCGGCCTGCAGACCAAGCTGAACATGGCGATGCTTCTGATCACCCATGATCTCGGCGTGGTGGCCAATGTCGCCGACGAAGTGGTGGTGATCTATCATGGCGAGATCATGGAAGCCGGTCCCGTCGAAACCATCTTTCGCAATCCATCGCACCCTTATCTCAAGGGATTGATGGCGGCGGTTCCACATTTCGACATGAAACCCGGAGAACGGCTGAAGGCGCTGCGCGACGTGCCCGTCAATACCGGTATGCTGCTCGGCAAGAAGAAGCTTGCGGCCGAACCCGGCAAAGCCGGTGTCCTTCTGTCTGTCCGCGATATCAGCAAGACTTTCACGACACGCAAATCCAGCTGGTTCAAAAGTGAAGCGGCGACAGCGACCAAGGCGGTCGACAGTGTGAGCTTCGACATCATGCGCGGCGAATGCCTGGGTCTCGTCGGCGAAAGCGGCTGCGGCAAGACGACCGTCAGCAAGATCCTGATGCGGGCCGTCACCCCTGATCAGGGCACAATCGTCCTGAACAGCAGCGACGGGCCGATCGACGTCCTGAATGCCGAGGGCAATGATCTTCAGACGTTGCGAACTCGGGTGCAGATGGTTTTCCAGGATCCGGTCTCCTCCCTGTCGCCACGCATGACGGTGCAGAACATTCTCAGCGAGCCGCTCGAAATCCACGGTCGCGGCAGCAGCAAGACACGCGCCGAAACCGTGAAGGCGCTGCTCAAGGCGATTGGCCTGCACGAGCGCCACCTCAACCGCTATCCGCACAGTTTCTCCGGTGGGCAGCGCCAGCGGATTGGAATTGCGAGGGCGCTGGCGCTCGGGCCGGATCTTCTGATCTGTGATGAGCCCGTTTCCGCGCTCGACGTTTCCGTGCAGGCGCAGATCCTCAACTTGTTGAAAGATCTGCAAAAAGAACTCGGACTGACCTATCTGTTCATCTCCCACAATCTTGCGGTGGTCGATTATATGGCGGACCGGATCGCGGTGATGTGCGGCGGACGGATCGTCGAGATCGCGCCACGCGAGACGCTGATGCGCGCACCGGTCCATCCCTATACGAAGTCTCTTCTTGCCGCAGTTCCCTTCCCCGATCTCGATCGGCCGCTGGACTTTGCTGCACTCAATCCGAGCGGTGCAGCCGACAAACGCAGCTGGGGACGGCATTTTTCCAACGAGGGAGACGAGGACGCCCTGGCGACCGCCGACCTCGGCAACGGACATCTGGTTCTGGCGCGACGCGGCGCCGATGCAAGGGAGTTGCAGCCATGATTACACGGCGAATGACCCTCGGTATGCTGGCCTCGGCCTTTTTGCCCGGCACGAGCCGCGCGGCCCCCGAACCCGATTACCTCAGGCCCTATCTGCGCGCCCAGACGCTGCCCGTTCTGAGCGACCGGATTCCGAAGAACCCGCGCCGAGTGAATCTCGCTGCCATGGGCCGCGAGCCCGGCGCGTATGGCGGCACGGCGCGCATGGTGATCGGCAGTCAGAAAGACATCCGCATGATGACGATCAACGGCTATGCCCGCTTGGTCGGTTACGATGAGCATCTGAATTTCCAACCGGATATCCTCGAAAGCTACGAGGTTCAGGAAGGCCGGATTTTCACCTTCAGGATCAGGGATGGCCACCGCTGGTCGAACGGCAGTTATCTGACGGCGGAAGATTTCCGCTATACATGGGAAGACGTCATTCTCAACAAGGAACTGCGCAAGGGCGGCGTTCAACGGGAGTTGCTGGCCGATGGCGAGCCGCCGGTCTTCGAGGTGATTGACGACCTGACGGTGCGGTACAGCTGGGCTGCTCCCAACCCGGATTTTCTGCCCGGACTGGCCGCTGCCTCTCCGGTGGTTATCCTGCTGCCGTCAGCCTATATGCGACACTTTCATAAGAACTATCAGGACAATTTCCGTCTTTCGGCCCTGATGAAGCAGTATCGCGCCAAGAAATGGACGGACCTGCACATCAAGATGTCCCGGCAATACCGTCCGGAAAATCCTGAGCTTCCCTCCCTCGATCCTTGGGTAAACCGGACTGCGCCGCCCGCCGAGCAGTTCATTTTCGAGCGCAACCCGTTCTTTCACCGGGTGGACGAAAACGGCCTGCAGCTTCCCTATATCGATCGCTTCGTCCTCAACATCAGCTCGGCGGAGATCATTGCCGCCAAGACTGGCGCCGGCGAGAGTGACCTGCAATCCACCGGCGTCGATTTCGTCGATTATGCCTTCTTCAAGGATGCCGAGAAGCGTTATCCAGTCAAAGTGAACCTGTGGAAACGCACGCAAGGGTCGCGCGTCGCCCTGCTGCCGAACCTGAATTGCGGTGACGCGGTCTGGCGCAAGCTGTTCTGGGATGTCCGCGTCCGGCGCGCGCTGTCCCTCGCAATCGACAGGCATGAAATCAACATGGTCAGCTTTTACGGGCTGGGCAAGGAAAGCGCCGATACCGTTCTTCCTGACAGCCCCCTGTTCAAGCCCGAATATGCGGCAGCCTGGTCCAGCCACGATCCCGATCAAGCCAACGCCCTGCTGGACGAGGTGGGCCTCATAGAGAGGAACAGCGATGGTGTCCGCCTGCTTCCCGATGGCAGGGAGGCCAAGATCGTCATAGAGACCGCCGGCGAAAGCACGCTGGAGACCGATGTCCTGGAATTGATCAAGGACCATTGGAGCAAGATCGGCTTCTCGCTTTTCGTAAAAACCTCCCAGCGCGACGTGTTCCGCAGCCGTGCGATGGGCGGCGACATCATGATGTCGATGTGGACCGGCATCGAGAACGGGGTGCCGACCGCCGACATGAACCCCGCCCAGCTTGCCCCAAGCGCCGACGATCAGTTGCAGTGGCCGGTCTGGGGCATGCACTACCTTTCGATAGGCCAGAACGGTCACGCGCCGGAGCTGCCCGAAGCGACGCAACTGGTTGAATTGCTCAAGCAATGGCGCAGGACCGTGGATACGCAGGGACGCACGGCCATCTGGCACCAGATGCTGAACATCTACACGCAGAACGTCTTTTCCATCGGCATCGTCAATTCGACGCTGCAGCCGGTGCTGCATTCGTCGCGCATGCGCAACGTTCCCGAAAAAGGCCTATACGGTTTCGAACCCACCTGTTACCTCGGTGTCTATATGCCGGACACGTTCTGGTATAGCAGCGAGGTCAGCTAAGCATGGTTCGGTACATTTTCTGGCGTGTTCTGGCGATGATCCCGACCCTGCTGGTTATTTCGGCGCTGGTCTTCCTGATTATCGAATTGCCGCCGGGCGATTATTTCGAGAGCTATATTTCCGAACTGCGCGCGCAGGGCGAAGCGGTCGATATGGCCGAGATCGAGGAACTGCGCGCCCAGTACGGCTTCGACCAACCGCCGGTCCTTCGCTATTTTCACTGGGTCGCCGGCATGACGCAGGGCGACTTCGGATATTCCTTCGAATACCAGCTACCGGTGAACGAGGTCGTCGGCGACCGGCTCTGGCTCACCGTTCTCGTCTCCTTCGTCACCATTCTCTTCACATGGCTCATCGCCTTCCCCATCGGCATCTATTCGGCGACCCATCAATACAGCTGGGGCGATTACGGGCTGACATTCCTCGGGCTGATTGGCATTGCCATCCCCAACTTCATGTTCGCTCTGATCCTGATGTATTTCGCCAATATCTGGTTCGGAACCTCCATCGGCCACCTGATGGACCAGAAATATCTGGCCGAGCCGATGAGCTGGGAAAAAGCCAAGTCGATCCTCGAACATCTCTGGATCCCGGTGCTGATCATCGGTACTGCCGGCACTGCCGGCATGATCCGGCGGTTGCGCGCCAATCTGCTTGACGAGCTGCAGAAACAATATGTCGTGACGGCGCGTGCCAAGGGGCTCCACCCGTTCCGGGCGCTGGTCAAATATCCGCTGCGCATGGCGCTGAACTTCTTCATTTCCGACATCGGTTCGATCCTGCCGGCGATCATCTCCGGCGCCGAAATCACCGCGATCGTCCTGTCTCTCGAAACAACCGGGCCGATGCTGATCAAGGCGCTCCAGAGCCAGGATATGTATCTGGCCGGATCCTTCCTGATGTTCCTGGCTTTTTTGACCGTGATCGGGGTCCTGGTGTCGGATATCGCGCTTGCGCTGCTCGATCCCCGCATCAGATTGCAAGGCGGTAGCACCAAGTGACGGCATCCCTCCCCGAACCCGGCGCACCCTTGGCGCACTACGTTTCCGCGGCGCCCTTCGATCCGCACTCCATAGACGTGATGAGCGAGGAACAGACCCGCGTCAATCAGGCGTCGCAAACGCGGCTGATGTGGTGGAAATTCAGGAAACACCGCCTGGCGGTGTTCTCGCTCTATTTCCTCGGCCTGCTCTACGCGGCAATGGTCATCGTCGAGTTTCTGGCGCCCTACAATCTGCATACCCGCAACGTCGATTACATTCACGCGCCGCCGCAGCGGATTCACCTTTTCCATGAGGGCAGTCTGGTGGGACCGTTCGTCTACGGGCGGAGCATGAACCTCGAAATGGATACGTTGCGCCGCGTCTATACCGAAGACAAAAACAAGGTCGAGCCGCTCCGCTTCTTTTGCAGCGGCGACCCCTACATGTTCTGGGGCCTCGTTAAAGCCGATACGCATCTCGTCTGTCCGGCCAAGGACGGCGAACTCTTCCTGCTCGGAACAGACCGGCTCGGCCGCGACGTCCTGTCGCGCATCATGTACGGCGCGCGGATCTCGCTGACCATCGGCCTGCTCGGCATCACCATGAGCTTCGTGCTCGGCATCGTCATCGGTGGCCTTGCCGGCTATCACGGCGGCGTCTTCGATCTCATCGTGCAGCGCATCATCGAGGTTCTGCAGTCCATTCCGAGCATTCCGCTTTGGATGGCGCTCGCCGCGATCATGCCCGTGACTTGGAGCCCGATCCTCATTTATCTCGGCATCACAGCAATCCTCGGCATGCTGGACTGGACGGGGCTTGCGCGCGCCGTGCGCTCGAAGCTTCTCGCCCTGCGTGAAGAGGATTATGTTCTCGCGGCACAGCTCATGGGCGCCGGGTCAGGCCGCATCATCGGCCGTCACCTCGTGCCGGGCTTCATGTCTCACCTGATCGCCACGGCCACCATGTCCATTCCGGGCATGATCCTCGGCGAAACGGCACTGAGCTTCCTCGGCCTTGGCCTTCGGCCGCCGATCACCAGCTGGGGCATTCTCCTGACGGAAGCCCGCAGCGTCAGCGTCATTGCTTTTTATCCCTGGCTGCTGTTTCCAACGATACCGGTGATCCTCGTGATTCTGGCGTTCAATTTTCTGGGCGACGGACTTCGCGATGCGGCCGATCCCTACAAGTGAAGTGGAACACATCAATGTTCAGGACGACGGGCAACGTGAGAGGAGACAAGGGGCTCCGATCATGACGCGCAGGATCGAGGATGCCCACATCCTGATGTACAGCCACGACACGTTCGGTCTCGGCCATCTCCGGCGATGCCGGGCAATTGCGCATTCGCTTGTCGAGGATTATCGCGGCGTCAACATCCTGATCATATCCGGCGCGACCATCGCCGGCGCCTTCGACTATCGGGCGCGGGTCGACTTCATGAAGATTCCGAGCGTCATCAAGCTGCGCAATGGCGAATATACATCGATGGACCGGCATATCGACCTTCACGAGACGCTGAAGATGCGCAGGTCGCTCATCCGCCACACGGCAGAGACCTTCCAGCCGGACATCTTCATTGTCGACAAGGAGCCGATGGGCCTGCAGGGCGAGGTCGAGGAAACGCTCGCCTATCTGAAGAAACAAGGCACCACTCTGGTTCTGGGGCTGCGCGAAGTCATGGATGCCCCGCATCTGCTGGATGCGGAGTGGAAGCGCAATGACGTAATGCGCAAGATCGACCGGTATTACGACAGCATCTGGGTCTACGGACCGCCGGATTTCTACGATCCGCTCATCGGTCTGGAGGTGCCCCCCGGCGTTCGTTCGAAGATGGATTTCGTCGGCTTCCTCCAGAGGAGCGTCTCTCAGGACATGATCTCCGAGCACAAACCGAAGGACGATTATATTCTGGTCACCACCGGCGGCGGCGGCGACGGTTCGGACCTTATCCACGACGTCATCGACGCCTATCAGGAAGACGTGACGCTGACGCATAAATCACTGATTGTGCTTGGGCCCTACATGCCCGCCAAGCAACGTCACAAGCTCATCACGAAATGCGCGAAAATCCCCTATGTGGAGGTCATCGAATTCGACAACCACATGGAGGAACTGATCGCCGGGGCGAAGGCAGTTGTGGCAATGGGCGGGTATAACACCTATTGCGAAATCCTGTCGTTTGACAAGCCGGCTCTCATCGTTCCGCGGGTCATGCCACGCGAGGAACAACTGATCCGCGCCAGCCGCGCGCAGGAACTGGGGCTGGTCGATATGCTTCTACCCGAGGAAGCACGCGACCCACGTCGCTTTGCCGCCGCCCTCAAGTCCCTGCCCGACCGCCCCCGCCCCTCGCAGAGCGCTGCCGGCATGACCCTTGAGGGGCTCGCCAACATCTCCCAGATTGTGGGCGAATGGCTGGGCCGGCGCAGCCAGGAACCCTTAAGCGCGGTGCAGGGATGATCCGGCTTTGACCACGCGGCGCAAGATCGTCGTCGTTCTGAAGGGATATCCGCGCCTGTCGGAAACCTTCATTGCGCAGGAATTGCTCGGGCTCGAAAAAGCCGGTTTCGAGCTTGTCCTCGTTGCGCTGCGCCGCCCGACGGATACCAAGCGTCACCCCGTCCATGACGAGATCAAAGCCCCGGTCCACTATCTCCCGGAATACCTGCACGATGAGCCGGCTCGGGTCGCGAAGGCGCTTATCCATGGCATCGTCAAGCCTGGCTTCTGGCGCGCGCTGGGTGCCTTCCTGCCGGATCTTCTTCGCGATGTGACGCCGAACCGGTTCCGCCGCTTCGGGCAGGCCTTGGTGCTTGCGCACGAATGGCCGGCAGGCGGCGGATGGTTGCACGCCCATTTCATCCACACGCCCGCCTCAGTCGCCCGCTATGCAAGCCTGATGACCGCTATCCCCTTTACCTGTTCGGCCCATGCGAAAGACATTTGGACCTCTTCGGACTGGGAGCTTGCCGGCAAGCTCGCGGGGTCCCGCTGGACGGTGACCTGTACCCAGTCGGGATATGACCATCTGCGTCATCTGGCACCGGACGGAACCCGCGTCCATCTGAGCTATCACGGCCTTGACCTGACCCGGTTCAGTCCATTTGACGGTGCGCGTCCGGCATTCGATGGCTCTCGCGCGCATGAACCGGTAACGATCCTGAGCGTCGGACGCGCTGTCGAAAAGAAGGGATACGACATTCTCCTGCGGGCACTGAGCTTGCTGCCTCCGGCTCTCCACTGGCGGTTCGAGCATATCGGGGGCGGCGAGAAGCTCGCAAAGCTTCAGGCGCTCGCCACGGAACTCGGCATCGCAGACAGGATCGTCTGGCATGGGGCCCTGTCGCAAAAGGAGGTGCTGCAGCGCTATCGCAGCGCGGAGATCTTCGCGCTCGCCTGCCGGATTACAGCGGATGGTGATCGTGACGGGCTGCCCAATGTCCTTGTCGAGGCTTCAAGCCAGGGTCTCGTCTGCGTGTCCACCGGCATTTCGGGCGTTCCCGAACTGCTGACGGACGGCGAGAACGGCTATGTGGTGCCGCCGGAATCGCCCGAGGCCTTTTCCGAAGCTCTCGCGGCGGCCATTCGCGATCCCGCGGCTCGCCGGAGGCTTGGCGCTGCAGCGGAGCAAAAAGTCCGCGGCAATTTCGATCATCACACCAGCATCCGGCAACTGAAGGAACTGTTCGAGACGGAATGGAAAGCTTCATGACGACCAGGCCTGTCAAAGCGGCACCACGTGTCTTTTTCTATGTCCAGCATCTGCTCGGCATCGGTCATCTGGCCCGTGCAAGCCGCATAGCCGAAGCGCTGGCGCAACACGGCTGCGAGGTCACGGTCGTCACGGGCGGAACACCGGTCAAGGGTTTTCCGGGACCGCAGGTGCATCACGTTGCCCTTCCTCCCATCGTCGCCGGAACGAAAGGCTTTTCAGAGCTCGCCGACATGGACGGCAATCCGGTCGATGACGCTTTCAAGGATCATCGCCGGGATCTCCTGCTCTCCGCCTTTCGCCAGAACGCCCCGGATATCGTCATGATCGAAGCCTTTCCGTTCGGTCGCCGCCAGGTCCGCTTCGAGCTCCTGCCGCTGCTCGACGAAATTGCCGGCATGACGGAGCGCCCGCTTGTCGTAACGTCTTTGCGCGATATCCTGCAGGAGCGCGCCAAACCTGGGCGTGATGAAGAAACCGTGGCGCTCATCCAGCGCTATTTCGATCATGTGCTTGTCCACGGAGATCCCGACTTCGCCCGTTTGGAAGAGACCTTTCCGCTGGCGGCGGAGATCGCCGGCAAGGTGATTTATACCGGACTTGTCGCCGCCCCGCCGCCCGGGCAACCGACCGAGCGTTTCGACGTCGTCGTTTCCGCTGGCGGCGGCGCAGTCGGCAATAGCCTCATCCGTGCGGCACTCGAGGCGGGGAGATCCTTCGACAGCCGATTGTCCTTCGCGCTCATCACCGGCCCGAACCTCCCCCAGGCAGATTTCGATGCTATTTCCACGGATGCGCCTCCTCATATCGGCGTCTTCCGTTTCCGTGCGGATTTCGCCAGCCTGCTTGCCGGCGCAAAACTCTCTGTCTCGCAGGCGGGCTATAATACGGTTTGCGACACCCTGAGAGCTGGCTGCCGGTCGTTGCTCATCCCCTTCACGGCAGGCGGCGAGACGGAGCAGACAGTCAGGGCCGAACGGCTCGAAAAACTCGGTCTGGCGCATGTGCTGACGGAGGAAACCCTCTCGCCGGACACGATGCGAGAGGCAATCGAGGTTGCTCTCTCGGCCACCGACAGGCCTTCCCACAAGCTCGACCTCAACGGAGCCCTCAGAACGGCGGAAATCCTGCATCGCCTCGCCTGAAGGGTCTATACGGGGACTTTCAAACGGCTTGCTGCGTAACCATATGGTTGTTCAATCGTCTTTTTTGGAACGCGCGAGGAGCGTCTTTGAAATTGCCTGACAGCATAAGCGCTCCTATTTTGAGTTGCTCTTCACCAACACAAAACATCAACATTACCTATCCGTGCCAATCTCTTGTCTCCGCATCGTTTACCGGTGGTTTTGGCCCATCGCCTGCTGTAGTCTGGACTTTTCCAGGGGGGCAAGGAATGCAACTGAGCCTGAAACATGCCGTCTCCGCATCCCGATCCTTCGGGGTGACGGGCAACAAGCAACCTCCTGCAGGCCGCGATCTGGTCAACGGTCCGCGATCCTATGCCAGCCGTAACCTCTCCCTTTCCAACACCTGCTTCCCGGTCTGTTGACGTCCCCATGGAAAAACGCCTCTCCCGCTACATCTGGACCCATACGCGCGGCCAGCAGCTCTGGATTCTGCTCGTCGTCGCCGTTTCCATGGTTCCGTATTTCCTGTCGTTCGATTTGCCGAAGCAGATCGTCAATGGCCCGATCCAGGGGGAAGGTTTCGACCGGCCCGGTGCTACGCAGACCTTCATGAACATCAGCTTCGATCTGCCCTGGCTGGGTACGGTGTCGCTTTACGACGGCATCGACCTGACCCGGATGCAGACGCTGTTTGCGCTCAGCATGGTCTTCCTCATCCTGGTGATCATCAACGGGCTTTTCAAATTCTACATCAATACCTACAAGGGCCGCCTCGGCGAGCGACTGTTGCGGCGCATCCGGTTCGAGTTGGTCGATCGCATTCTCCGGTTCCCGCCAAACCAGTTCAAGCGGATGAAGGGCGCGGAAGTCTCCAGCATGGTCAAGGATGAGGTCGAGCCGCTTGGCGGCTTTACCGGCGATGCTTTTGTTCAACCGGCAATGCTTGGCGGACAGGCGCTGACGGCCCTCATCTTCATTTTCATCCAGAACGCCTGGCTTGGCCTGATCGCTGCGCTGATGGTCGGCGTTCAGGCAGTGATCATTCCGCGCATGCGCCGCCGTTTGCTCGTGCTCGGACGCGAAAGACAGATCACCGCGCGCGAGCTTGCCGGCCGCGTCAGCGAAATCGTCGACGGCATCGGCACCATCCACTCCTTCGACACGTCCAACTACGAGCGTGCCGATATCGCCTCGCGGCTCGGCCGCATCTACAAGATCCGCTATGACCTCTATCAGTGGAAATTTCTGGTCAAGTTCATCAACAATTTCCTCGCCCAGCTCACGCCGTTTCTCTTCTATTGTATCGGCGGTTATCTGGCGCTTCAGGGTCGCCTCGACATTGGCCAACTCGTCGCCGTCATCAGCGCCTATAAGGATCTGCCCGGGCCGCTCAAGGATCTGATCGACTGGGACCAAACCCGCCAGGACGTTCAGGTCAAATATGTGCAAGTGGTCGAGCAGTTCAGCGTCGATCAAACGATGGATCCTGCAGTTCAGGCTATTGCCATCGGCACCGCCGGTGTGCTGGCCACTCCGCTGGCCGCGGTCAACCTGTCGGTGGCGGACGACAGCGGCGCCAAGCTTCTCGATCGCGTGTCGGTCCAGCTCAACCCCGGAGAAACGATAGCGATCATCGGGGGTGCTGCCAGCGGCGGCGACATGCTGGCGGAAGCCCTGGGCCGCGTGACATGGCCCGAGAGCGGCAAGATCACCGCCGGTGGCGACGATATTCTGACGCTGCCTGAAAGTGTCACGGGCCGGGCCATCTCCTATGTTTCCGCAGATGCGTATTTCTTCTACGGCAGCCTGCGCGACAACCTGCTTTACGGGCTCAAGCACGCACCCCTAAAAGACTTTCCCTATAAGGGCAGCGATGCCGCACACCGCAAATGGGAAATCGGAGAAGCCAAGCTGGCGGGCAATCCGGACCATGACGTGAAAAGTGACTGGATCGATTATAAGGCCGCCGATGCGACCGACCGGGAGGACCTGTTCACGCCCGTGCTGTCCGTGCTCGACACGGTGCAGTTGTCGAAGGATATCCTCGACCTCGCATTGCGCAGCACGGTTTCCCCCAAGGATTATCCTGGCCTTGCGCAGGGGATCGTTGAAATGCGGCATGCACTTCGAGAAGAACTCGATGAGGCGGGTCTGCGCAGTCTCGTCGTCGCATTCGAGCCCGGCGCCTACAATACCGAAGCCACAGTCGGCGAAAACCTGTTGTTCGGCACGGCGACCGGCCCGGGACTAATGGGCAAGGCAATAGGAAAGAACGTCTATTTCCGCTCGGTCGTCCGGGAGAGCGGGCTTGACCGCATCATGTTCGACATGGGCTACAGCATTGCTGAAAACGCTGTCGAGCTTTTTGCCGACCTGCCGGCCGATCATCCCTTCTTCCAGCAACTCACCTTCATGACGGCAGATGATATTCCTGAATATCAGATGCTGCTGCAGAAACTGAAAGGAAGGGGCTTCGAAGCCGCTTCCGAAGACGAGCGCGGTGCGATCATCCGACTCAGCTTCCGCTATATCGAACCTCGGCATCGCTTCGGTCTTTTGACCGACGAACTGATGGCCAAGATCGTCGATGTGCGACGGCAGTTTCACGAAGGCCTGCCTGAGGAGATGCGCGGAGATATCGAGCGCTACGATCCGGAACACTATCTGGCATCGGCGAGCCTCATGGACAATATCCTGTTCGGGCGCATCAGCCACAAGCATTCGGACGGCTCCAAGCGTATCCGATCTATCGTCAGCTCGCTCCTGAACTCCCTCGGTCTTCTTGAGCAGGTCATCGACATCGGTCTCGACTTCAATCTCGGGGCCGGCGGCCGGCGGTTGACCGCAGTCCAGCGACAGAAGCTCAATCTGGCGCGTGCACTTGTGCGAAATTCGGATTATTACATCTTCAACAGGCCGTTGCCGGGCCTCGACCATCGCCTGCAGGATGAAATAGTTCACGACGTCCTCAAGTTGGTTCGCCGCAACGGTCGCAACCCGGCTGTTATCTGGGTCCTTTCGAACACCACGCTGTCAAACCTGTTCGACCGGGTTCTGGTTTTCGATCGGGGGATGCTCGTGGAAGATGGCGCGCCTGATGTACTGGCCGAGAATAACGGTATCTTTAAAGAGCTTGTGTCATCATAATGTCGAAGGCAAAGTCCATGTGTCGGCACGAAATGGACAGTGAACAGCCTTCAAACCGCGATATGTGACATGACAGGCACTTTGACCGGAAGGGAGGAAGCAGGAGAATGGGCACGGAAATGCTTCTGAAAGACGAAGTCCAAATGCTGCGGCGTGTGCCGCTTTTTTCCAATGTCGAGCCAGGCAAGCTGAAGCTGCTCGCGTTCACGTCCGATCGCGTGAGCTACAGACCCGGCGAGGCGATCTTTCATCAGGGCGACACGGGCGACGCGGCCTATGTGGTACTCGACGGCAAGGCCGACATTCTCGTCGATTCCGCCTCGGGTCCAATCAAGATCGCGGAGGTCGAGCGAAACTCGATCGTCGGCGAAATCGCCATTCTCTGCGATGTCTCGCGAACCGCCACCGTGCAGACCACCACGCCGCTGGAAGCGCTGCGCATCCGCAAGGATCATTTCCTCAAGCTGCTGACTGATTTTCCCGAGATCACCATTGAGATCATGCGCGTGCTGGCAGACCGGCTCAGCAACACGACGAGCGAACTCACCGAAGCCCGCAGCCGCATCCGGCAGGCGGAATAGAAAAGGGACAGTGCGAACACGCCGGATTGCAGCATGCATCGCTTGCTAAGCCTGCGCTCCAGTCTCCGACAGCACGCCGGTCGTCGCTTCAATAGCAAGGACCGCTCCAGTCACGCGGTTCACGCGAAAATTCCGGGACGGCAAGCCATCGAGATATTTCTCCAACATCCGGAACACCAATGAAATTTGGTGTTGCACACTTTGCTGATCCAGCCACTCGCGTTCTGCGTAGAGAGTGCTGACAGCCCGGTAAAGCGCCATCCGACCCTTGCCGATCCAGTCCAGTGCAAGCTCGCTTCCCATCCGCAAACGGTACCAATCAGCGAGAAAATCAACGGCCGGAATGACCGACAGCGCCGCCGGTTCTGCCCCTGCGGCACTCAGGCTTTGAAGCAGGCCATGGCGCTCGCGAACCGTTGAGAGTGCCTTGAAAACTTCCTCGGTGGGGATTGGCTCTTCGATGAACGCCAGGATAGCCAGATCCGAAAGATTAGCCGCGCGAAAAAATTCCGCCAGATCTTTCGGCCAATCGCGCTTCAAATAGCGACGGCTTGTCAGATGCCCCAAATGCGCGGAGAGAAAGGAACCATAGTCCGTTGCTTCCATCATCGCTCCGGACTTCAAGCCAGAATGGGCGATCTCGCGCTGATAGCTTTTCCGAAGCAAAGGGCTGAGTTGCATGTCCCCAAGATCGACCGTCTCGACGTCGATCGTATCCGTCCCTATGGACACGATCTTGTAGGCAGCGGGAAAGGCCACCAGCGACGGTACCGCGATATTGACAAGAACACGGTCGCCCGTCCGATGCCGCGCCGTATCGTTGACATGCAGATGCCCGCTGAAGTGAACATCAAGCCCGGCTTCGCTCAGAGCGTTAGCGACGGCCGGGCCGGGAATGCGCTCGGACATGCCGGTGCGGCCAAGCAAGGCAATCTCGTCGTCCGCCGTTTCATCAAGCGGGTCGATGACCGGATAGTGCGAAAAAGCGAGAACGACCTTTCCAAGATGGCGCGCGCGCCTCGTCACGTCCCTGATCCAGTCGAATATGAAGGGCTTGTGCCTCAGCATGGCATTCCATCCAGCGCCCGTGCTGTCGGCAAGATCCCCCGGCTGGCCAACAGGAACGCGATCTACAGGCACGAAGACATTGGCATCGATCATCAGCAGCCAGACACCTGCGAAAGGTTCGATGAGATAGGATGCGTCCATCAGCCTGCGCAGCGTTCTCCCGTCCGGCGAGCGAACATCGTACATCCGCCCGCCCGGATCGCCGTCCGCTCCGAACGGTGTTTCCCAGTGAAGGTCGCCTGCCGTCGGGAAAAATCCGCACCGCGCCATGATGTCGAGGCCGTCCGGGTAACCTCTGCAATACATCGCCTCGCTGACCTCGATGGACCGCGCCGAAGGATCACGCAAAGCCGGATCGCTGCTGACCACGCAGTAGCCGCCGTCGGCATCAAGAACGCGTTTGCTCCGGTGCCGTCCCTGCACGCCAAAGATATCGTGATTGCCAACGGTGGCATAAAACCGCATTCCGAAGCGTTTGCTGTAGGTCTCGAGGACCTGTTCAACGCCCCGCACCGTCTCAATCTGCCCGTCATCCGAATAATCACCCAGGAGAACGACATGGCGAATACCGCGCTGGGCAATGCTATCGAGCGTGCGATGCAAAGCTGCATGGCTCTCGTTGAAAACCCGCGTCGAGCGGGCGGTGTCGGCGAGAAGACGCAGCGTCAGGCGGCGACCGTCGCGTTGCAGCCCCTCGAAACCGTAGTCGCCATAAATGTCGTGAAAATGCGCGTCGGCGACAACCGCGATGAGAGGCGGCCGGCTGGGCTCTATGGTGTCCATGGTCCGTCAAATCCTGAAACCGGATTCATTTGCTGCCGTCTCTGCCATATGTGGAAATAAAAAGCGAACTGCGCCCTCGCTTAACCCATGCAGTTTGGCTAACATGGCGGAAATGAGGCTTGGCAAAGGTCTCGAAAAAAGACGACCTTAAGAAATTGATGAGATATTTGCACAACAGGTGGCCATCACCTTGATCGTGGCTGCAGCAAGAGAGTGTACGAAAACGTGTTTCGGGTACGGTTTTGGGGAGTGCGCGGCAGCCTCCCGGTCTCGGGGGCCGAGTTCCAGCACTATGGCGGCAATACGATCTGCATCGAGATGCAATGTGGACCGCATCGATTGCTGTTCGACGCCGGCTCTGGTTTGATGCCGGCCGGTCAGGCTCTCAAGGCAGCAGGTGTTGCCGATTTCAATCTCTTCTTCACGCACTGTCATTACGACCACATTGTCGGCCTGCCCTATCTGCCGGCCCTGTTCGATCCGAGCGCTGCGGTAACGCTATGGTCGGGACATCTGGCAGGGCGCATGTCGACGCGTCAGATGATCGGCGAATTCATGCGGCCGCCGTGGTTTCCGGTCGAGCCGGATATCTGCCGCGCTGCCATCAATTGCCGCGACTTCCGCTCCGGCGACGTCCTTGCTCCCTATCCGGGCGTCGCGATCCGAACTGCGAGCCTCAACCACCCCGGCGGGGCTATCGGTTACCGCGTGGAGTGGGGTGGCCGTGCCGTTGCGCTTGTCACAGACACGGAGCACCGGCCGGGAACGCTCGATCCGGCTGTGCTCGATCTCATCGACGGCACCGATCTCTTTCTGTATGACTGCATGTATACCGATAGCGAAATGCCGGTTCATGTCGGCTACGGGCACTCCTCCTGGCAGCAGGCTATACGCCTCGCCCGCGCCGCCCGCGCCAGGAAAGTGGCCTTCATTCATCACTCGCCTTTGCGCACCGATCCGGAACTCGATGCGATCCACCAGGCGGCTTCTGCCGAATTCGACGGTGCCTTTGCGGCCCGCGACGGCCAACTGATCGAGCTTTAAGAAAGATCCAGGAGATCGGCCACCCTGCACCAGTGACAGGCGGGATGACCGGCAGTGACGCCAAACAAGGCCTCAAGGAAGTCCCAGACGGTCTTGTCGTGCACCAGATGATGCGTCAGCAACCCCATCGATCCGCCGTTATCAAACATGTACCGCAAACGCACGATTGTTTCCTGCGCGAGCGCTGCCGGGTCGCGTCCGCCGCGCGTCCCGTGCCAATCCATTACATCGACATGGCAGTTGACCAGCGGCACAGGAGAGGGTTTTTCCGAGCCGTAGACTGACAGCGCTTTGAAGCCGGCATCGGCAAGATGTGGAAGAAGGGCGGCATCGATCCGGTTCCAGGGCGGCACGAGCAGCGGTACGAAACGTTTTCCGTGCAGGTATAAGAGATAGTCAAAGCCACGCTTCAGTTCATCCATCACCTCGGGCGCCGGCCGGTGTGCCCCAAGTTCCTGTTTCTTTTCTCCAGCACCGGCATGGTTGTCGTGTGACCACCCGTGAACGGCGACGCTGGTTGAACCTTCCTCCTCCAGCCGCCGCGCCAGGGCATTTCCTGTATGCGCGGGGATGATGGCCAGGGTCACGGGTACGGAATAACGCCCGGTCACATTCAGAAGCTGGTCGAGAGGCGCACTCGGCTCCGTCGCATCGTCGTCGCGCAGCCAGAAATGCGCCACTTTGCCTGCATCGGCCCAGCGATCCAGTTCCTTGGTCAGCAGGTGCATTTCGTTACTCATTCCCAGCTGATCCTGTCACATACCTGGCCAGAATAGCGCCGAGCCGTTCGGATGCCCCATCGAAGGAACGCTGCTCAATGACGAAACGGCGGGCCGCCGCTGCAAACTCCAGCCGCATGGCGTCTTCCGTCAACAACTGCGCGATAGCTGCGGAATAGGCGGCGACGTCTCCCGGCGGCGTCATCAACCCCGTCTTCCCATGCGCCACGACCTCAGGTACGCCGGCGATTGCCTGGGCAACCACAGGCACACCGGCCGCCTGCGCCTCCAGATAGGCAAGTCCGTAAGCCTCGCCGCAACCTGGCCAGACATAGAGCGCGCTTTCGGAAAGAAGAGCAGCAATCTCTGCCGGCGTCCTTTCCCCGTGCCAGCGGATACGCTCGTCCTCGAAGCCGGAAAAAAGGCTGCGAACCTCATCTCTGCGTGGCCCGTCGCCGACGATAGAGAGGCGCCATGGCCGATCGGCGATCCGCGTCAGCGCCTCCGCCAGCATGGCATAGCTCTTCATCTTGTCGCCGGGCCGCATCATCGCCACTGTCACCAAATGTCCCGGTTGCGGCGCAGGCTGCCGTATAAGAAATTGAGCCGGATCAATGAAGGGAGAAAGCCGTGCAAGGCGGGCATCCGGCGCCGCAATCGCAAGTCCGTCCAGATCCCGCTCTGTCATGCAGATATTGACGGCCGCGCCCTTGACCGCCTCAAGCACAACAGCCTGCCGCTCCGCCCACCCCGCCGCATTCCGCCGCGACGAATAGGAGGCTTCCGCCGTGACATATTTCAGCCCGAACTGCCGGGCGAGCGCCGGACCGAGAAGATCCGGCGCCTTGTAGTAGGGGTGGTAGCAAAACCAGACATCCGGAGCGCCCGTCTCACGCCAGAGCACTGCCAGACGCCGCCTCTCCGCATACGCAGCGTTCGAAACATCCGCCATCGCAGATGGGTCCGGTTCCGAAACAAAAGCCCGAAGTTCCGAGGCAAGCTCGACCACATGCCCTGCCTTCTCGAGCGCCGCCATCAGTTGCCGCGCCATGAGTCTGTCACCGGACGGCACCGGGTGACGCGGCGATTTCAAAGGGCAATAGAATGCAATCTTCATGATCCGTTGTATTAGATGATGGAACAGCCAAAGCAAACGGTGCAGATCGTCCTTTGGCTGCATCGCGGAGGCCATTGCTTCAGTCAAACCGATCACCAGCCATCACGAAGCAGCCGCGTGCAGCAAGGGACGACAGCATCCCGACATGGTGCAAGCACAAGCCCGCGTCAATTTGCCATGCTCGTTATGACATTTCGAACGAGCGCTGGCGAGGAAAGCCGGGCCTGGGCGCAGGTCGGGGCATCCACAGTGCCGATTCTGACCGAAACCCCGCCGCGGGCATTCGCCACGGCAAACATGGATTCGTCAGTCAGGTCGTCACCGAGAGCAACCGGCGCCCGGCCGCGGAACGGTGCCGACTGGAGAAAGCGTTCCAGCGCGTCCCCCTTGCTGGAGCGCGCGGGACGAAGTTCGAACACCATTTTTCCAAGCTGCAGCGCCCAGCCCGGACCCGCTTGCTCGGCGTAAAACATCATCCGTTTTTCCAGGAGCTTCTCGTAGTCCGGCGCCAACCGGTAATGGGCCGCGACCGCAGCACCCTTGTCCTCGATCAGGACGCCGGGGTAGTTTTCGGCCTCTATCGTCAAGGCATGTTTCAGTGCCTGAAAGGCAGGCGTCGCCTCGGCAGGCTGCAGGCCGTTGCCATCGCGCAATTCAGCACCGTGCAGTCCTGCGGTCGGGAATGAGAACGGCTGGAACAATGTATCCGCATAGGCGAGCGAGCGCCCCGTAACCAAAGCCAAAGCGCCACCGAGCTTTCTCGACAACCTGTTCAGTTGCTCAGGCAGCCCGGCGGGAACTTCGATGGCATCAGGCGTTGCAGCCAGATTGAGCAAAGTGCCATCGATATCGAGAAACAAGGCCCAACGGTCCGGTTGGTGGAGTATCGTTTTCAACAGGGATTCTGTGGCGATCGTATCCTGCACTCTCTTCTCCGTAGCTGCCGGCCTGTCTCAGAGCTAGGTCACAGCCAAGCCCCGGCAAGGGGAACGCTACGCCCGGTCAAGCGTTATGTCCGCATGATCCATCCAGGAAAGTTGATCAATGGCAAAGAGCAGTTCCGCGTCGAACGCGAACATCAAGACGCCCCTGTCTCACGGCGCCGCCGAACTGCCTTCCGTCACGGTGGACGACTACAACAACGAGCTACGCGATAAGGACGGCTTCGTCGGTGACGGTGCGAACAAGCGAACCTTCCAGCTGAAGCTTGACGAATGGCGAAAGCTGGCGCGCCAGTTTGGCAAAGATCCACTGGGAGAGGCACGAAGCAACGAACTCTCGAAAAAGAAGATGGATGCCTTGTTGCGAGGCGACAATATCGAAGCTTCGGCCACCGTCATGAGCGCCATCGAGGATTTTTCGCAGGATTTTGCCCGCGTGATCTCGAAATTTCTCAAACTGAAAAGTTGGTCCGACACGGAACGCATCGCAGTCGGCGGCGGTTTTCGGGCCAGCCGATGCGGCGAATTGGCAATCGCCCGCACCATGCTCCTGCTCTATGCCTCTGGCACGAAAATCGACCTCGTCCCGATCGTGCACGACCCGGACGATGCCGGGCTGATAGGCTCGATCCACCTGATGCCCGCCTGGATGCTGAAGGGACACCGCGCCATTCTGGCCGTGGATATCGGGGGCACCAACATGCGGGCCGGCATCGTGGAATTCGACAGGCAGAAAGAGGTTCATTTCGAGCCGTCCGTGAGCGAGTTCTCGTTGTGGCGTCATGCCGACGACAAGCCGAGCCGCAGCGCTGCGGTGGAGCGTTTGGTCGAGATGCTTCGCGATCTGATCGGGAAAGCCGAAAAGGCAAAGCTCAAGCCGGCACCGGTGATCGGCATCGCCTGCCCCGGCATCATCAATCCCGACGGGTCCATTGAACGCGGCGGACAGAACCTACCCGGCGGAAACTGGGACAGCGATCACTTCAACCTGCCTGCGGCACTGATGAAAGCCATCCCCGAGATCGATGGTCACGCTACCTTCGTGATGATGCACAATGATGCCGTCGTGCAGGGGCTGTCGCAAATTCCCTTCATGGCTGACGTCTCGCGATGGGGCATCCTGACCATCGGGACGGGGCTTGGCAATGCCCGCTTTACGAACCGGCAGAGCGAATCCGGATAACTCCAGAGGCGTTTACCGCATCCGCCGGAACATGCACCTCCGCGGCGGGTTATGCGATGGAAACCAATCACGAACCGGAGATCATCCCATGTCACGCAGCGCCATGACCGCCCTCCTCAGTGTTCTTGCCGTCGCGGGCTTCCAAAACCGCGACAAGATTGCCGAGATCTTCAAGGGGCTCACGGGAAATGGCGGCCGTGCTGCCGATCCGAACGGCGATCTGACATCAACCGAAAATGGTTCGGCATCAACCGGAGGTCTTGGCGGTCTTTTTGGAGGCTTGGGCGGCACAGGAGGAATGGGCGGCCTGGGCGACCTTTTGCGCGGAAACTCGGGCGGCGGTAATATTCTGAGCGGCGGCCTCGGCGGGCTCCTCGATCAGTTCGACAAAGCTGGAAAAGGGGAGACGGCCAAGTCCTGGGTAGACGATGGTCCAAACAAGGAAATCGATGATAACGGCCTGTCGCAGGCATTAGGGCCGGACGTTCTGCAGGATATTGCGGCACGAACTGGGCTGACCCGGGACGAAATCCTGAGCAGATTGTCCAGCGATCTTCCGAAAGCGGTGGATAGCTTGACGCCCGAAGGAAAAATACCGGTCGAGGAAGACGATGACGGCATCTCAAATCCTCGTCCAGGCTCGGTTCCATCGGTGAAACCGACAATCGCCTGATAAATGTGGGCGGTACAATCGCCAATTTTTGCCCCCGTCCTTCGTTACCGAAATGGCGGACAAGGGAATGAGTGGTGCTGAATGTGAGCGGTAACCAAAATTATAAATGCAAAACTGATTCAGTCGTAACGTCGAAAAACGAGGATGCCGAATCCATGAATTCGGCATCCTTAGTATTTTTATATTGACGAAGCGCGACCGGCGTAGCGGGCACGTTCTGCATCGATTTCAGCTTGCGTGTAGGGTTCCGAAGCATCGTCGAAGCGGGTCCAGCCCTGGCCTTCGTAGGCCGTGCGTCGCGTGGGAAGATCAACCCAGTTGGAGCGCTGCAGGATGGCCTCGGCTTCAGCAGCACGTGCTTCATCGACCTTTGCCGTGACCAGCGTGCCGCCGCGACGGACGCCTTCGGCGTAAACGTGGGCATCATCCTCATCGACGCCGGAATCGGTCAAGGCACCGATCAGTCCACCGGCAGCACCGCCGACCACTGCGCCTGTCAGAGCCCCGGCAGCCGTTGCCGCAAGCCAGCCAGCGGCGACGACCGGTCCGACGCCCGGGATTGCCATAATGCCAAGGCCAGTCAATAGACCACCGACGCCGCCGACAGCTGCGCCGATCCCTGCGCCTGTACCAGCGCCCTCGGCGGCATCATTGTCACCGTCCTTATAGCGCCCGTCCGAATTGTTCGAGACGATGCTGATATCCCCGTCGGAAATACCGGCAGCCTTAAGTTGATCGACGGCCGACGTTGCGTCCGAATAATGATCGAATAGTCCTGTTACCGTTTTCGTCATGGTGTTTCTCCACTGTTGTGTTTTGAATTATATTAAGCTGCGATTACTTGGCGACGACGTTGCCCTGGTAATCCATGGACACAGCGACCGGCTTGCCGTCTTTGGTTGCCTTGGCCTGCCATACGCCTTTGTCATCCAGCTTCAGATCGGTCACGTCGCCGTAGCCGGCTTCGCCGATGCGCGACATGGCCTGATCTTCGGTGAAGCTGTTGGCGCCTTCTACAGGCGCTGTCGCATTGGTATCTTCGGGCGTTGCGACCGCAGGGGTTTCGCCTTCCGGATTAGCAGTCGGCGTGGCCGTCTGCGCGAAAACGGACGATGCAGAGAGGGCGACGACTGCCGCCGCAATAAAAAACTTCTTCATGGGTGTGCTCCTGTCGGATCTTGAAGTGATCCCCGCCCACAATCCACCAACACTCTATTGGTTCCATTCGCGACAATCCTGCCGATCGGGGAAATCTGAATCATTTTGGATCTATTAGCGCCCGGATCCTGGTGCGGTAGAGTTCGAAGGCCGTCGAGAAAGGAGCAAGAGACATGTAAAACCGCGCCCGACGCGTTTCGCACCCGATAATGGAAATGTCGTCAGCCGCTGCCCGTAGCAAGCCGTTGCGCGTGTCGAGGGAACATTGCGACATCCCGATGGTTTAGACCGGAATACAAAAGGAGCGGTCATGGCCACCTATAAAGACGAACGCGGCGACACTGTATCGACTGCAGATACGAAGAGGACTGTTGAAGTGAACCAAGTGGAGGCGCGCCAAGGATTCCTGGGGCGCCCCGTTCTTATGGTTCTGATCGCAGGTCTTGTGCTTGCAGCAGTGGCCGGTGTTGTTGCTGGGACCTACGGGGAGGCGACAGACAACGATGCAGCGGAGGGTACGCACCAGACAGGCACCGGGGAAAGCAAGGCCGTTATCACCTCGCAGGACCAGCCTGTGATCGACAACACCCCGCCGGCCGGCGAAACCATGCAGACAGTTCCCGCAGACAGGGATCCGACGTCGGAAACCGGGACGGGCGGAGCATCGCAGTCTGTAAGCCCGGCCGGCGTGGAAAAAGGCGGTAACGCGAGTGAGCCATAACGATCACGCGTGAGGGATCCACGCGAAGGTCGTCACCGAAATCAGCGATCACGGTCGCTGCGCAATACTACCGCTGAATGTTTGGAAGATGAAACGCCTGCTGGAAATAGGAGCGGAACGCTATCATGGCGGGAGAGAGTTCCATGTTCTTGCGCCAGCTGAGGCCGACATCCATGGCAGGCACGGGGTCGCTGACGGAAATCGTCTCGATCCTTCGTCCTTCCAGCGACCAGGGACGGTGCACCATGTCGGACAGGATTGCAACGCCCTGGCCGTTTGCGACCATGGAGCGCACCGCCTCTACCGATGACGTGCGGAGAATGACCCGCGGCTGGTAGGGGCTGGCGCTCCAGTATTTCAGCGCGGATTGCGCAGCTTCGTCCACTGTCAGCATGATATATGGCTCATCAGCGATATCGCGCAGACCGACAACATCGCGGCGCAGGAAATGATGCTGAGCAGGAACCCACAGCCGTCGTGCCGATCCCAAAAGCTTCTCGGTCATCAGCGCCGGATTGAGGATGTTCGACGTTAAAAGCACCGATATATCATAGCGGTTGGTCAGCAATCCCTCTTCTATGGATTCCCGGTTCTGTTCGAAAAACTGAACTTCCAGTTTCGGAAACAGCCGCTTCAAGCGCTCGATATGCAATGGCAGGAAGTAGCCCATCACCGTATAGGTGGCGGCAACGCTGAGTGTTCCCTCTACGGCGCTGGAGACGAAATTGAGGTGCGTCGCCTCATCCACCTTCTTCAGAATTTCATAGGCATGCGACAGGAACTGCCGTCCGGGTTCCGTCAGATCCATGCCCTGCGATGTCCGCAGAAAAAGACTGACGCCGACGATATGCTCCAGTTCCTTGATGGCAGTGGTGATTGCCGATTGCGAAATCGACAGGTTGACGGCCGCCAGCGAAATCTGGCCAAGCTCGGCCGTCGCTACGAAATATCGCAATTGTCTCAGGCTAACAGCCATACTCGCTTCCCGTCTTGGCTCGTAATTTTCAAGGTGAACCTTCTGAAAAACAGAACGACCGACCAAACAGTAAGCAGGGATATGCCTCCAATATAGCCAAATCAGCCTAACATGTTCAAAATAATCACAAAAAAAGAAACGTATTTGTCGCCGGGCATTCTGATTTTCAGATATACGATATGGTAAAAAAGAAATTTTCAAAGGGAATTTTTTCTCCTAGCCTTACTTGACCGAAAATATGCTGGCCTGAAAACCGCATGAATTCAGGCAATAGAGGACATGCGTCTTGCTTGAGATTGTCGATATCAATTGCGATATGGGAGAGGCTTTCGGGCGCTGGCGCATCGGCGATACCGACGACACCTCCCTGATGGGGTTCATCAGTTCCGCGAATATCGCCGCAGGATTTCATGCCGGCGATCCGAACCTGATGGATGAGACGGTCCGGCTTGCGGTCACCCACGGCGTCGGTGTCGGGGCGCATCCGGGTTACAACGACCTGCAGGGTTTCGGCCGCCGGAAGATCGACGGAACCGCCAGGGAACTGGTCAACGACATCATCTATCAGGTCGGTGCGATCCGCGAGTTTGCCCGCCGTCACGGCACGCGTCTGCAGCATATCAAGCCGCATGGCGCCCTTTACATGGAGATGGCCGTCAATCCGGAGCTGGCACGGATATTCGTCGATTACATGCGCGCCGCCGTCCCTGATACGCCTGTATTCTGCATGGGTGGTTCCGCCACTTACACCGCGGCACTTGAGGCAGGCCAGCCTGCCATCCGCGAATTTTATGCGGACCGGGATTACAACGATACCGGATCGATCGTCTTTACCCGCGATGCCGGACGGCCGGACCCGACGGCGATCGCCAGCAAGGTCCTGCGTGCCTGCAGGCAAGGCAAGGTGCGCACCGTCAGCGGCAACGACATCGACATCGCCTTTGAATCCGTCTGCTTTCATTCCGATACGCTCGGCGCCCTCGATATCGTGCGCACCATGCGCGAAACGCTGGTTGCAAACGGTATCCGCATCGCACCGGTATCGGACATCATCGGCCTTAAATCCACGCGCGGAGAACAGTCATGACCAAGCTCGAAATCAGATCGCCGCTACCTGGCACCTTCTATCGGGCTTCGTCTCCGGAAACGCCGCCTTTCAAGGCCGACGGCACTGCTGTTGCGACCGGCGATGTCATAGGCCTCATCGAAGTGATGAAAACATTTCAGGAAATCGCCTCCGACGTCTCCGGGGCAAATATCCGTTACCTGGTCGACAACGAGGAGCCGGTCATGGCAGGCCAGGTGATCGCCGAGGTTGAGCAATGACCATTCAATCCGTTCTCGTGGCGAATCGTGGCGAGATCGCGGTTCGCATCATTCGAGCCGCCAAGGCGCTGGGTATCCGCACGGTTCAGGTCTACAGCGCTGCCGATGGCGATATGCTGGCCGTCAGGCTCGCCGACGAGGCCATCAACATCGGCTCGCCTGCGCCCAAGAAATCCTATCTCAATATCGAGGCAGTGATCGATGCCGCCAAAGCGGCCGGCGTCGATGCCGTCCATCCGGGCTACGGCTTCCTGTCTGAGAATGGAGATTTTGCCGATGCCGTCGTTGCCGCCGGCATGATTTTCATCGGCCCGAGCGGTGACGCAATCCGTCTATTGGGCGACAAGGTGGCGGCCCGCTCCGTTGCAGCCAGCGCCGGTGTGCCCACCGTCCCCGGCAGCGACGGGCGCGTCGATACGCTCGAGGCTGCGCGCGCAGTGGTCGAAAAAACCGGCTTTCCGATGATGATCAAGGCAGCGGCAGGCGGTGGCGGGCGCGGTATCCGCATTGTCCAGACACTGGCCGATCTGGAACAGCAGTTCCCGCAGGCCTCGGCGGAGGCGGCAGCGGCCTTTGGCGATGGCGGTCTCTATCTCGAAAAGGTCATTACGCGGGCACGGCATGTCGAAGTACAGATTCTTGGCGATGGCGAGAACGTCGTTCATTGCTTCGAGCGGGAATGCTCGTTGCAACGTCGCCGCCAGAAGGTTTGGGAGGAAGCGCCTGCTTTTCTATTGCCGGCCGATATCCGCGAAAAGCTATGCGCAAGCGCAGTTGCGCTCGCCCGCGCCGTAAAATACCGGGGGGCAGGAACTGTCGAATATCTCTATGACGAGGACGCCGGCGCGTTCTATTTCATCGAGGTCAATACCCGCATTCAGGTCGAGCATCCTGTAACCGAAATGATCACCGGAATCGATCTGGTGCAGGAGATGTTTCGCGTTGCCGGTGGCGCTGCGCTGTCCATCCGGCAGGAGGATGTCCGCGTATCCGGCCATGCCATCGAATGTCGCATCAATGCGGAGGACCCTGCCCGCGGCTTCATGCCGGCGCCGGGCCGGATCGGGACGCTGGAGATACCGGAGGGTGAAGGCGTGCGTTTCGATACCATGCTTTACGAAGGTTATACGGTGCCGCCATTCTACGACAGCCTGCTCGGCAAGCTGATCGTCCACGCAGACACCCGCGAAGCCTGCCTCGACCGGCTGAAGACGGCGCTCGAAGGTCTGAAGGTCGAAGGGCTTGCAACCACCATTCCTTTGCACCTGGCGCTGGTTGACGACGACAACGTCCGACGCGGCGATTACCACACCCGGTTTCTCGAAACCTGGCTTGAGACGCATTTTGCCTTGCCCGTTACCCGGAAAGTGGAGGTTGCCTGATGCAGAGCCGCTATACATTCGGGGGTGACGAACACCTTTTCGTTGAATGCAGTGACGAGATGTCGCTGGACGCCTTCTTCAAGAGTCTTTCGATGGCCAAGGGGGTGCGCGACAGCGCGATCAAGGGCGTAACGGAAATCTGCCCGGCCAATGCCTCTTTCCAGATCAAGTTCAACCCCGACATCATAAAGCCGGACGATATCCTGAAAGAGGTCAAGGCGATCGAGGGCGCGGCTGAAAAGGCCGAACCGGTTCTGAAAACACGCATTGTCGAAATACCCGTGTTTTACAACGACCCGTGGACGCACGAGACACTGATGCGGTTTCGCGAACGGCATCAGGAACCGTCGGGGACCGATCTCGATTATGCGGCGCGTATCAACGACTTCGCGTCGGTCGACGATTTCGTGACGGCGCACTCGGGTTCGCCCTGGTTCGTGTCCATGGTGGGCTTCGTTGCCGGTCTGCCCTTCATGTACCAGATGGTGGAGCGCCAGCGGCAGATCGAGGTGCCGAAATATCTGCGGCCGCGTACGGATACGCCGCGCCTCACCGTCGGACATGGCGGCTGCTTCGGCTGCATCTATTCGGTGCGGGGTGCAGGGGGCTATCAGATGTTCGGCATCACCCCGATGCCGATCTTCGATCCGACGCAGACAACCAGCTACCTGCGAGACTTCATGGTGTTCTTCCGTCCCGGTGATATCGTCAAGTTCAAGCCGATCGATCGCGATGCCTACGATCAGGCGGTCGAGGATGTGGACAAGGGCGCCTTTTACCCACCGATCCGCGAGGTGACCTTCGACCTTCGGGCGTTCCAGAAGAATATCGCCGGCACCAATGCCAATCTGGAGGGCATGCTCAATGGCCATTAAGGTTCTGCACCATGGTCTGTCGACGACCGTCCAGGATCTCGGGCGGCCCGGCTATTTCCACCTCGGCATTCCGATCGGCGGTGCGATGGATCGCTTGGCGATGCGAGCAGCCAATCTGCTGGTCGGCAACGAGGAGAATGCGGCCGGGCTTGAAGCCGTATTCATGGGGCCGAAGATGGAATTCACGAAAGATGCGCTGGTCGCCGTCACCGGCGCCGATATGCCGGCGAAAGTCGATGGCGTGGCCCAGCCCGGATGGACGGCCTTCGCGGTGAAGGCCGGACAGACGCTCACCTTCGATTTCCTGAAATCGGGCGCGCGGATCTATATCGCCATTGCGGGTGGCATCGATGTGCCCGTGGCGTTGGGCAGTCGCTCGACCTATCCGATCGGCGCGCTGGGCGGCTTCAAGGGCCGGGCGCTTGCCGCTGGCGACGAATTGCCCCTGGGAACTGCAAACGCCGGGATCGCCGGTCGCACCGTGCCGGAGGCGCTGCGCCGCATGCCGGGCAATCCGGCCGAGCTTCGCGTGCTTCCCGGTCTGTACTGGGACCGGCTGACGGATGATGCGAAGGAAAGCTTCTTTGCCGATGCCTGGAAGGTCGCACCCGAGGCCGACCGCATGGGTTATCGCTTTCGCGGCGGCCGAAAGCTGTCCTTCATCGACCGGACGCAGCCTTTCGGCGCAGGTTCAGACCCGTCGAACATCGTCGACAGTTGCTACCCCTATGGTTCCATTCAGGTTCCCGGTGGCACGGAGCCAATCATCCTGCACCGGGACGCTGTATCCGGCGGAGGGTATTTCATGATGGGAACGGTCATTTCAGCCGATATGGACCTGATCGGCCAACTCCAGCCGCACACGCCGACCCGCTTTATCAAGGTGACGATGGAGGAGGCTCTCGAAGCGCGCACCGAGCGCGCAAAACTCATCGCCGCTATACGGCAAAGCCTGTCCTGAGGATGGCGGGATGACAGGACTATTCGACCCGCGTGAGATAGTCGGCCGTCACCGTCGGGCCGGGGATGATCGAGACGATCTTCATCTGGGCGATCATCCGACGCATCGCCGCATCGAGATGCGCTTCAAGCATGGCCGCCGCCGCCTTGGCGGCGCCGCGCACCAGAAGTTCGACGATGAGCCGCATTTCGGTAATAACGGTGGGGTCGCTCGGCAGACCCAGATGGCGCAACAGGCGCTCGGAGGCATCCAGCGGCAGGAGATTGTTTCGGATCAATTCGCGCATCTTTTCGTTGGCGTTGGTCATCACGCAGATGTCGATCATCTGGGACTGCAGCGCATCAAGATTTTCCAGATGCTCGCCGACATCGCTGCCTTCCATCTCGAGAAGCCGCACGAAAAGATCGTTCAGCCTGTCGCGATCGATATTCTCTGCGCCGGCCAGAAGCGCCGAAGGCTCCAGCATGCGCCGGAATGCAAAGTGGTCCTTGATGGTCTGGGCTGTCAGCGGCCCGGCGATCCAGTGCGAACTCTGGTTCTTGCGCACCAGACCGCGTTCATGCAACCGGCCAAGGACGTCGCGGACCACCGTTCGGCTGACCTTGAAATGGTTTGCGAGCTCGATCTCGATGATGCGGTATTGCCCGAACACAACACAGCCGGCGACGTCGGCCTCGACAGTATTGTAGATACGCTCCCAGGACGACCGACTTTGCAAAGCCTCATCGGCATCCCGCGCAATGACGATGCCGAAGGACTTGATATCCGTCCGGTCGGGAACCAGTCCTGCGTTCGGCGGGCCGACGAGAAAGCCACGCCCGTTGAAACGATGAATGAGGCCATCGGACTCAAGACGCGCAAGCGCGCGCTGGACGGGCGCACGCGACGTCTGAAGAATTTCGGCAATCGGCCCCTCCAGCAGGACAAGCCCCGCAGGCAGCAGGCCACCGTCGATATTCTCACGCAGAATCTGCTCGGCGATCTCGTAACGTCGCTGGGTGTTCTGTGCCGGCCGGTTTCGTATCATCGGAAGGGAGGTCCTCCATCCGCGTGACGGATGGTTTTGAAGTTGCATCTCTCTTTAAGACATTTTCTATGCGCGTCACATCAGAAACTAAATGATTTTTGTATACAATTAAACGGTGAATTCGCAAAATGGAATTGTGGGCCAGGGGATATCCGTGCCCGCAAGAATTTCGCACTTCTGCCAACAACAAAGGCAAAGCTGAAAGAAAATGTGATTTTTTGCATGTTTTTCCGGCAGAATTCTCGTCTAAAAAGCTTATTTTCTAGGCTTAGCTGCGAAATCGCATACTGCCGTCCAAGCTGCGACGCAAGCTGGTTTTTATGCGCGTTCGGTAAGCCCCATCGATGTCGGCTGTGAAAATGCGTGGAAAATTCTTTGATGGCGAAAAGCCTATTGAATACAAAGTTCATTTATGTAATCTTTTTGATCATCGGGCGCCGGAAGAAGCGCCCCAGAGGTGGACGAAAAGAAACGTCGAGAACGAATGATGCGGTGTGCGCAATTGCTTGTGCGCAAACGCCCTTGCCTTGCCCGGTCGTGTCGTCGTTCTTGCATGGCAGGAAGGGAAAAAGTCAGTCGTTGCTCGCCGTCAAACTGACAGGGAAATCATGTCGGCAGTTCTGGATCTCTCGAATGTGCGAAAGACCTACGGCGCCCTGAACGCGTTTGACGGGCTTGATCTCACATTGCCTGACAATGCCTATGTGGCGCTGCTCGGACCGAGCGGTTCCGGCAAGACAACGCTATTGCGGGTGATCGCCGGATTTGAAACGCCGGATGCCGGCAGCCTGACCTTCAAGGGCAACCGCATCGAGGGTGTTGCGCCGCATCGTCGCGATATCGGCTTCGTCTTTCAGAATTTCGCGCTTTTCCCGCATTTGTCTGTGGCCAAAAATATTGCTTTCGGTCTCGAACATCGCGACATCGATCCGGTGACAGATCCGAAAATACTGCAGGCGCGGGTCAAAGACATGGTGGCCCTGGTAGGGCTCGACGGTCTCGATGAACGGGCCGTCACGCAGATTTCCGGCGGCCAGCGCCAGCGCGTGGCGCTCGCCCGCACACTGATCACCGAGCCATCGCTGGTTCTGCTCGACGAACCGCTTGGCGCGCTGGATGCAAACCTGCGCGCCCGCATGCGCACCGAGTTGCGCGCCATTCGCGAACGTTGCGGCGTCACGTTCCTGCATGTGACGGGAAGCGAAAGCGAGGCGCTGGCCATGGGCGATCTCGTTCTTGTTCTCGATCAGGGCAAGATCGCCCAGGCCGCTGACGCCGACACGATCTACAACCGGCCGCAATCGCCTGCCGTCGCCCGCTTTCTCAATTGCTACAACCTGTTCGACGGTACGCTGTCGGGCGATGGCTTCGTCAATCCGCTGGCGACCTTTCCGCTCGGTGGCGCACGACCGCGCCAATGCGGCAAGCCAGGCTATGCCATTCGCTACGACCGGATCGCCGTTCGTCCGCTGGACGAGGCCATCGCCAATGACGAGGTTCGGCTCGAAGCGACCTTCGTCGCTGACGAATATTCCGGCGCCGCGATCAATTCCTTCTTTTCGCTGGATGACGGGCGCGTGTTCGAGGTGGAGTCGCATCTCAGTCAGACCGTGCCCGCCGCACTTGAACCCCATTCGCGCTATGCACTGGTCTGGAAGCGCGACGATGCCCTTGTCTACGCATGACCGGCTTGCAGCATTTCCGGCGGCAAGACGGATTGGAGATTGAACGATGACGATAATCGCTGAGACGACATCCACGGCACCACCGGCAATTGCCGCAAAAAAAGCGTCGGACAAGACGCTGTGGCTGCTTTTGCCGGGCGTTCTGTGGATGCTTCTTTTCCTTGTCGTTCCCATGCTGATGATGGTTTACGTCTCGTTCTGGACGCAGACCACGTTCAAGATCAGCCCGATCCTGACGGTCCAGAGCTGGGTGACATTCTTCACCAGCGAAACCTATCTGAGCGCGCTCTGGACGACGGTTCGGATATGGCTGATCGTCCTCGTCGCAACTCTTCTCGTCGGTTATCCGGCCGCGCTTTATGTCGGGCTTTTCGTGCGCAACAAGACCGTCCAGACCGCGCTTCTGGTGCTCTGCGTCATTCCCTTCTGGACATCGTTTCTCATCCGCGTTCTGGCCTGGCGACCGATGCTGGGGAAAGAGGGCGCGATCAACCTCATCCTGCAGGCGCTCGGCGTCATCGACACGCCCATTGAAGTTCTCCTGTTTTCCGAGCTTTCGGTGATCATCGGCATGACGCAGATCTATTGCGTCTTCATGGTCGGCCCCATCGCCTTCATGATGGGCCGTATCGACCAGAGCGTCATCGAGGCGGCGCAGGATATGGGTGCCGGCTTCTGGCGTATCTTCCGCACAATCATTCTGCCGCTGACGATGCCCGGCGTTGTCGTTGGCGCCATCTTCGTCTCGGTCATGGTGCTCGGCGAATTCGCAACCGCCGCTGCCCTTTCCGGACGCAAGGTCAATCTGCTCGGCAATATCATCGTCACTCAGGTCGGATCGCTGAAATGGGCCTTTGCCGCCGTCGTCGGCGTGGTTCTCACCATCCTCATGGGCATCGTGGTGGCGGCGCTGCTGCGGATCGTCGATCTCAGAAAGGCGCTTTGAGCCATGAATTCCAGCGGTACAAAATTCGCGCTTGGCGTCTACACCGGCCTCTTTCTGGTGTTCCTCTATGCGCCCATGGTGGTTCTCGGCATTCTGTCGTTCCAGACGGGGCCGGAGGGCGGACCGCAGTTCCCGATCATCGAGTGGTCGACCTATTGGTACCAACATCTGTTCGGCTTCACGCCACCCTCGCGCATCGCACCATTGCCCATCAACGAGGCCCTGTTCCGCTCACTGGCCCTGTCGGTCATGACGATGATCGTCTCAACGGTGCTGGGCGTCAGTTCAGCGCAGGCCTTCCGCCGCAAATTCAAGGGGTCCGGCGTCGCATTCTATCTCATCGTTCTCGGCATGATGGTGCCGGGCGTGCTTGTCGGTCTCGGCATGGCGCTGGTTGCCAACGTGCTGGGTATCGACCGCCACTGGTGGGGTACGGCCTTCGTGCTGCATGTCGTCTACACCTATCCCTTCGCCTTCCTCGTCATGCTGGCGATCCTCAACCGCTTCGATCCGAGCGTCGAGGAGGCCGCCTGGTCGCTGGGCGTGTCGCCGATCAAGACCTTTCGCAAGATCACCTTTCCGCTGATCTTTCCGGGCGTTCTGTCGGCCATGTTGTTCGCCTTCACGCTCTCTTACGATGAATTTTCACGAACGCTGTTTGCCTCGGGCCGCGATCTGACACTGCCTCTGGCCATCTACGGGACATTCTCGGTCGAGGTGCACCCGAACGTCTTCGCCTTCGGTGTTCTGACAACAATCTTCTCCTTCGCACTTCTCGGTGTCTACGCCGCGCTGATGACGCTTTCCATCCGCCGCGCCAAACGCATCGCCATTCAGGAGGAAGCATGATGTCGTCAGCTATGGTCCCCTCCGCCATTGTAACTGGAGCCGGTTCCGGCATCGGCCGCGCCATTGCCCATCGGCTGGCATCGGACGGCTACGCGGTTGTCGTCAACGATCTGAAGATCGAGGCGGCGCAGGGTGTCACAGACGAGATTTCAGCAGCAGGCGGCAAGGCCAAGGCGGTGGCCGGCGACGTTTCCTCAGAGGCGGATACGGCGGCCATCCACAAGGCTGGGGTCGATGCTTTCGGCGATACGACACTGCTCGTCAATTGCGCCGGCATCGTCCATCAGGCGCTGTTCGAAAATCTTCACGTGGACGATTTCGACCGGATGTTCGCCGTGCATGTGCGTGGCACGTTCCTGATGACGAAGCTGGTTCTTCCCGCCATGCTCACCGCCCGCTCCGGCGTCATCATCAACATCGCCTCGCAACTCGGCCAGATCGGCGGGATCGAACTGTCGCATTATGCGGCGGCTAAATCCGCGATCATCGGTCTGACGAAGTCGCTGGCGCGTGAAGTGTCGAGCCGCGGTGTGCGCGTCAATGCCGTTGCCCCCGGCCCGATCAACACGCCACTGGTGCGCGCCCTGTCCGAGGACTGGCAGGCGCGAAAAGCAGCCGAACTGCCGCTTGGCCGCTTCGGCGAGCCGGAAGAGGTGGCCGCCACCGTTTCGTTTCTCGCATCGCCCGCAGCCAGCCTGTTCGTCGGCCAGACACTTGGTCCGAACTCCGGCGATGTGATGCTTTAAGCACAGGAAAAACCGACATGACCGCTACGTCCCGCATAGTTTTAATCACCGGCGCCGGCATCGGCATCGGGCATTCGACCGCGAAAGCCTTTGCAACGCTTGGTGATCATGTTGTCGTCACCGATGTTCTGGAAGCAGAAGGCAAAGCGACCGTTGCCGCCATCGAGGCTGCCGGCGGCTCGGCGGAATTCGCGCATCTCGATGTCCGCTCCACAGCCGCTGTGGATACGCTGGTGGCCGATGTCGAAGCCCGCCATGGCCGCATCGACGTTATCGTCGCCAATGCTGGAATTGCCCACAAGTCGCCGCTCGATGTGCTGACCGACGAAAAATGGGAGCTGACCTTCGATATCGATCTCAAAGGTATTTTTCGCGTCGTTCGGGCGGCAGCCCCCGGAATGAAGGCACGCAAGAGCGGCGCGGTGATTGCCTTGTCGTCGATCATGGGCACGTCCTACGGCTGGGACGAGCATGTGCATTATTCGGCAGCGAAAGCCGGCGTCGTCGGTCTGGTTCGCGGACTGGCGGTCGAGCTTGCCCGTGACGGCATCCGCGTCAACGGCATGGCGCCCGGATATATCCGCACGGCGCAGCTTCTGTCCGAGGAAAATTCGCTGGGTGCGGCCGGAGCCGAAAGGGCGGGAGAATTCATTCCCATGGGGCGCATCGGGGAACCGGAAGAGATCGCCGATGTCATCACCTTTCTCGCATCGCATGGCGCAAGATACATGACCGGCCAGGTTCTGGTCGTGGATGGCGGTCTCCTCGTGGGCCGATACTGACGGTACTGCCTGATAAACGATGGGCGTCCAATAAAGGACGCCCTGGGGAACAAAAAGAAACCGGAGAAAGACAATGACAATTTCGATGGAAATGAATCGTCGTTCGCTGCTGAAGCGATCTGCTGGTGCCATGGCGCTGGCCATGGGTGGCGGCACCCACTTCCTGTCGTCGAGCGCTGCCTATGCGCAGGCCTCGCTTGCAAGCCAGGAACTGCGCACGGTCGGCCTGTCGGTGACGGTCCAGGAACGTATCCTCGCCGACTTCAAGAAGGCAAGCGGCGTCGGCTCCACCTCGGGCACCGCAGCCACCTTCCCGGATGCGCAGACCCGCATCCTCTCCGGCTCCAAGGACTATGATGTCTGGGAAACCATTGGCGAGCGGCTCCCCTCCGTCGTCATGACCGACAATGCCGAGCCGATCGAAACATCGGCTCTGAAGAACTGGTCCAATATCCGCGATATCTTCACCAAGGCGGATCCGAAATTCGATCCCAAGGCGCAGATCGTCGGCCAGATCTGGACGGACGAAAACCAGACGTCGCTCTGGATGGTTCCGACCGTCTTCAACTTCGATTCGATCGGCTACAACCCGGAGGTTCTGTCCGACGAGGAAGCCAACAGCTGGACGGCGATCTTCGATAGCAAGTACAAGGGTAAATCCGGCCTCAACACGGATCCTCTGACAGCCTTCGGCCAGGCCGTCATGGCGATGAACACACTCGGTCTTTCGGATGTGAAGAACCCCGGCAACCCAACGGCCGCCGAGATGGACGAGGCTGCCAAATTCCTGATCTCCAAGAAGAAGGAAGGGCAGTTCCGCGCTCTCTGGGGCGATTTCGGCGAACTCGTCAACTTCCTGGCTTCCGGCGAAATCGTTGTCTGCGACGCCTGGCAGCCTGCCGTCATGGCCGTCAAGGCACAGGGCAAGGCGTGCAAATACGCGATTCCCAAGGAAGGCTATCGCGGCTGGTCGATCGGCAACACCATGCTGAAGGGCACCCCGAACAAGGAAGCCGTCATCGCCTATTCCGACTACTGGCTTTCGGGCGAGCCGGGTATCACCGTTTCCGAGCAGGGCTATTATTCGCCGACGACCAACATCAAGGACGTGATGGCGCCGGAAAAATATGCCTTCTGGTACGAAGGCAAGCCATGGGTGGGGGCCGCCGAACGCGGCATCAAGGAAGGCGACCTGCGTGACGGCGGCTCGCTGGAGACCCGCGCGGCCAACGTCGCCTACTGGCACCAGTGGCCGGATGAATATGATCACCTCATTCAGAAGTGGGACGAGTTTTTGAGCGCGTAAAAGCGATCGTCCCCTCCCCCCGTTTACGGGGGGAGGGTCAAAGCGAGGGAGCATTGTGTGCTCGACGCAGTTCTATCCGGAGCAACGCCATGATTCATGATCTCGAACTTTATCAAGTCGGCAAGGTCTACGACAACGGCACGCCTGCCGTCATCGATTTCAATCTTGCTGTCAACAAGGGCGAGTTCATCGCATTCCTCGGCCCCTCCGGATGCGGCAAGACGACGACACTTAGGATGATCGCCGGGTTCGAAAGCATCTCTTCCGGCAATATGATGATCAAAGGCGTTCGCATGAACGACATCAGCCCGGCGCAGCGGCCGACCTCGATGATTTTCCAGAACTACGCGCTGTTCCCGCACATGACGGTACGCAACAATGTCGGCTACGGCCTTGACGTCAAGGGCATGGCGAAAGCGGAGCGCAACGCCAAGGTGGACCGGATTCTCGCCACGCTCGGCCTTGAGGACATTGCCGAAAACAAGCCGGACAAGCTCTCCGGCGGCCAGCGCCAACGTATCGCGCTTGCCCGCGGTCTTGTTGTCGAGCCCGATATCCTGCTTCTCGACGAGCCGCTCGGCGCACTCGACGCCAATCTGCGCAAGACGATCCAGAACGAGCTGAAGCTTTTGCAGAAGACGCTTGGCGTCACCTTCGTTTTCGTCACCCATGCCCAGTCTGAAGCGCTGGCGCTATCGGACCGCATCGTGGTGATGAACCAGGGCCGCGTCGAGCAGATCAGCCCTCCGCATCAACTGTACACAAGGCCAAACACGCCGTTCGTGGCGCAGTTCATCGGCCGCAACACGATTTTCAAAGGTGCGGTCGGGGGTAAAAATGCAGGCCACACCGTGGTGAATACGCCCTTCGGCGTGCTGACCGGTGATGCGAATGGCGAGATGGCCGATGGCGCCAATGCATCGGTTGTCATTCCGGCCGAAGCGATCGAGGTCCACGCCAGTGCCTCAGGTCGACGCGAGGAAATCTCGCGGCTGTCCGGCGGCAATGTCATCGATGCGAAGATCCGCCGTTTCGATGTGGTCGGGCATATCTCCCATCTGCAGGTGGCGCTTCCTGACGGGCGCATGCTGTCGCTCGAAGCGCATGTTGATAAATACCCGCCGGGGGCCTTCCCCGTCGATGCGGACGTCACGCTGGCCTGGAAGCCCGAACGGGCCACCGTCATCCCGGCGCATTGAACGAGAGCCCGAACACAGTCGAGCCAAACCCCAGAAAACCACACAAGGAGTACAAGAATGGCAAAGGAAATTTTCTGCAGCTTCGGCATTGATGTCGATGCAGTCGCAGGCTGGCTCGGGTCCTATGGCGGTGAGGATTCGCCTGACGATATTTCGCGTGGCCTGTTTGCCGGTGAAGTCGGCAGCCCTCGCCTGCTAAAGCTGTTCGACCGCTTCGGCATCAAGACCACATGGTTCATCCCCGGCCATTCCATCGAGACATTTCCCGAGCAGATGCAGGCCGTCGCCGATGCCGGCCATGAAATCGGCATTCACGGCTATACCCATGAAAACCCGATTGCCATGACCCGGGAGCAGGAAATCCAGGTTCTCGACAAGTGCATCGAACTGGTTACCAAGCTTTCCGGCAAGCGGCCGACAGGTTATGTGGCGCCGTGGTGGGAGTTTTCCAATGTCACCAACGAACTGCTGCTGGAACGCGGCATCAAGTATGACCACTCCCTGATGCACAACGACTTTACGCCCTATTACGTCCGGGTCGGCGATAGCTGGACGAAGATCGACTATTCGAAAAAGCCCGACGACTGGATGATCCCGCTGAAGCGGGGCCATGAAACGGACCTTATCGAAATTCCGGCCTCGTGGTATCTCGACGATCTGCCGCCGATGATGTTCATCAAGAAGGCGCCCAACAGCCACGGCTTCGTCAATCCGCACGATATCGAACAGATGTGGCGCGACCAGTTCGACTGGGTCTATCGCGAGATGGACTATGCCGTGTTCCCGATCACCATCCACCCAGACGTGGCCGGCCGGCCGCAGGTGCTGATGATGCTGGAGAGGCTTTTCGCGCACATGAGCAGCCACGAGGGCGTGAAATTCGTGACGATGAACGAAATCGCCGACGATTTCGCGGCGCGTTTCCCGCGCAAAAAGTAAGGTGAAGAACGGCAGGCCGAAAGGTCTGCCGTTTCACTTGGAAAGGAATGAGCCATGTGTTCGCTGTGCGGCATTCTGGGAGGCATTGAACACTGGGCCGATGCGGTGGCCCGGCCCGGCGTCTACACGCGCAATGTCGAGCGCATCGATCGCAGGCGCGAGCGTGCCAACCGGGTGCGCATTGCCAACCGGGTGCTGTCGGCCTTCGGCCTGTCATTGACCGATTGGCAGGGCAGTGCGTTTCTTCTGTCCACCCGCACGGGCAAGACCGAGATCATCGAGGATCTCGGGCATCTCTGGCCTGCCGCCGAGCGTTTGTGCGGGCGGGGGCTCGATCCACTGGACGAACCGTTTCTGAACCGGCTGGAGGCCGAGGCGCGTGGCTGAGACATCCTTTCCGGCGATGACGCCCGTGACCCTCATCACCGGATTTCTCGGGTCGGGAAAAACCACGTTGCTGAAGAGGCTTCTTGACGATCCGGCTCTGTCAGACACGGCCGTCCTCATCAACGAGTTCGGCGAGGTCGGGCTCGATCATCATCTGCTCGAGCGTCTTGACGACACAATGGTGCTGTTGCAATCGGGGTGCCTGTGCTGCACCATCCGTGGTGATCTGGCGGATGCCTTGCGCGATCTCCTGTCGCGGCGCGAGCGCGGTCTGGTGCCGCCGTTCCGGCGGGTGGTGATCGAAAGCACGGGGCTCGCCGATCCATTTCCCGTCCTGTCGACCCTCAGGTCCGACCCGGTGCTGCGCCACCATTTCAAGGCCGCCAACGTCATCACCGCCCTCGATGCCGTCAACGGTCTGAGGCAGTTGGACACCTACGGCGAATCCGTGCGCCAGGTGGCGATTGCCGATGTGCTCGTGCTGACGAAGACGGATATCGCCAATGAGCCCGACGTGTTGCAGATAACCGAGGCGGTGCGGCGGCTCAATCCGGACGCGCCGATGATCCGGGCATCCGACACGCTCGACGCCGACACGCTGTTGAACGGCATCGCCCGCGAGCAGGCGAGCGGATTTTACTGCGATGAACCGGTGGATATCGCGAATGCGTCATCGCCCCACGGAGCGGCCATCCGCTCTTTCGTGATCACGATGGAAACCACCGTCGACTGGACTGCCTTCGGCATCTGGCTGACCATGCTGCTCCACCGCCACGGCGACAAAATCCTGCGCGTGAAAGGCATTCTCAATGTCGAGGGAGAGGCGTTTCCGGTGGCGATCCACGGGGTCCAGTATCTCGTCCATATTCCGGTCCATATGGCATCATGGCCATCCACAGACCGCCGGTCGCGCATCGTTTTTATCGTTGATGGCATCGAACCGGCCCTGATCGAGCGCTCCTTTACAACGTTCAACACGCTCGGCGTTTCCAGCCCAGCTCTCAAGCTGGTCGAGGAGGCCTGATTGACGCGTAAAATCTCATCCCGTTCCGGTCTGGCCACGCCAGCGCTTCATACGCAAGGACGGATCAAGCTGAGGATTCTCGGCACGGCGATCTCGCTGCTGGAAGAATTGCGCGTCGGCGCCGAGAAGGATCTCGGCATGGATATCGAATACGACAACCAGGACTTCCTGACCGCCCAGCACAAGGCGGCGCTGGAGCCGATGACCTACGACATCTACGATCAGTGCTTCCACAATCTCGATATCGTCTGGTACTGGCGCGCGGTGCAACCGATCGATATCGACCGCATCACGCTGTGGGACGAGATCACCGATCTGACCAAAACCGGACGCATCGGCCCCAACGCCCGCATCGGACAGGGCGATGCGCCGGTGACGAAGCTTTTCGTACAGCCCAACCTTGCACTGGACGAAAAGCCGTCGCGCTGGATTTCCATGCTGCCGACCACGCACAATTTCGACAGCTTCGCCTACAAGACGGATGTCGCCAATTCCAACCAGATGACCTCCTGGGCAGCTCTCCTCGATCCGCAATGGCACGGTCACGCGGCACTTGTGAACGAGCCGGCCATCGGCATTTTCGACGCGGCATTGGCCGCCCAGGCGGCAGGACTGATGACGTTCAAGAACCTCGGCAACATGTCGGTGGAAGAGATCGACCGGCTGCTGGATATTCTGGAAGAGCGGAAGAAATCCGGTTTCTTCAAGGGGTTCTGGCGCTCGGCGGAAGAGGCTGCCAACCTGATGACCAGGGCCGACACGCAGATCCAGAGCATGTGGTCGCTCGGCATCAGCAAGCTTAACTTGCGGGGTGTTCCCGTGGAACTTGCCAATCCGGCGGAAGGTTATCGCGCCTGGCATGGTGGTCTGTGCCTGTCCAAGCGGCTGAGCGGCCGTATGCTGGATGCGGCCTACGAGTATCTCAACTGGTGGATTTCCGGCTGGCCGGGCGCAGTCGTGGCGCGGCAGGGCTACTACATGTCCACGCCGCACCGCTCCCGCCCGCACATGACGCCTGCCGAATGGGACTACTGGTACGAAGGCATGCCGGCCGCGACCGATCTGCCGGGACCCGACGGCATCACGCGCATAAAGGCGGGGGCGGTCAGAAGCGGCGGTTCCTACTGGCAGCGCTCCAACTCTATTGCCGTGTGGAATACCACCATGGACGAACACAACTACCTCGTACGCCGCTGGATGCAGTTTGCAGCGGCCTGACAGCAGGACTGAAGAATGACCGCGTTAAACGCAATGTCCATTGCCCAGCTTTCCACGCTTATCCAGAGCGGTGCTGCCGATCCTATCGCTGTGGCGGAGACCACGTTTGAAGCGATTGCGGCAGCCGATCCGGCAATCTTCATTGCCCTGTCGAAAGAGCGGGCGCTGGCGGAGGCTGAAGCGTCCTCCCGCCGCATACGGACCGGTCGCTCGCTTGGTATTCTCGACGGCATCCCGATCGGCTGGAAAGACCTGTTCGATATGAAAGGCATGACGACGACGGCCGGTTCGAAGGTTTTGGCCCGAGAATCTGCAGCCACCGAGGACGCCGCGGTCGTCAATGCATTGAAAGCCGCAGGCATGGTGGCGGTGGGCCGTCTCAATATGAGCGAGTTCGCCTTTTCCGGTCTTGGTCTCAATCCGCATTACGGCACGCCGGTAAATCCGCGCAGCACCGATGTGCCGCGCATCACCGGCGGCTCGTCCTCCGGTTCGGGCGCCGCGGTTGCGGCCGGTCTGGTCCCGGTCGCCATGGGCACGGATACCGGCGGTTCGATCCGCATCCCCGCCGCCTTCAACGGCATCGTCGGCTACAAGGCGACGCGCGGGCGCTATGCCATGGACGGCGTTTTCCCGCTCGCCAAAAGCCTGGATTCGCTTGGGCCACTCTGCCGCACGGTACAGGATGCCGTCTGGATCGACGCAGCCATGCGGGGTCTGACTGCACCGTCGATCACCCGGCAGCCGCTCGCCGGTATTGAGATGGTTATCCCGCAGAATGTGGTTTTCGATGGGGTGGAAGCTGGTGTTCACGCGGCCTTCGAAGGTGCCGTGGAGCGCCTCATCGATGCGGGCGTCATAGTCTCCCGTGTCGAGATCCCTGCCTTTGCGGAAATTCTGACGCTGATGTCGAGTCACGGCGCGCTGGTGACGGCGGAAGCGTACTGGTTGCACCGGCACCGTCTCGAAAGCGATGACGCGCTGTCGATGGACAGCCGTGTGGTGTCGCGCACGAAGCTTGGTGCCGATATCAGCCTCTCCGCCTATATCGATATCCTCTGTGCCCGCAGCCGGCTGATCGCCGATGTCGAGCAGCAGGTGGGAAACAGGCTGGTTGCCTTGCCAACAATCCCGCATGTGGCCCCGCCCATCGCGCCGCTGACGACCGACGACGACCTGTTCGTGAAAACCAACGGCCGGACGTTGCGCAACACGCTGCTTGGCAATTTCCTCGACTGGTGCGGCGTTTCCATACCCTGTGGCACGGGCGATGCCGGCATGCCGGTCGGCTTCCTCTTGTCGGGACCGGCAGGCGCCGACGAAAAGCTTTTGTCCATCGCGCTGTCGGCGGAACCCGTTATTCGCGGCGATTTTATCTGAGACATACTCTAAGGAGACCAGACCCATGTGCATGGCATGTTACGTCGACGAGACCACCAAGAACCGGATCATCGCATACAACGCGGAATTCCATAAGGTTACCAGAAGTCCTTATGGGAGCGACGACGAGATCGGCATGCTCAACCTGATCGATGCCAAGTCGCGCTCCGCGATCATATCGCGCGCCGATGCCTCTAAAGTGTTCGATCTTTCGGTCGATCATTTCGTCGGCATGCCCGGCTGGTTCGGCGCGGGCGACCAGCCCTACCAGATCTGGATGACCCACACGCCGCAGGGTGAAATCGTCGCCAACACCATGGGTGTGTCGAAGGAAGCCAACGATCTCGTCGCCTACTCGGGCGACAGCATTTCGATGTACACCCACTGCGGCACACATATCGATACGTTCAACCACTTCGGCTACAACGGCGAGATCTTCAACGGCTTCACCGCCAAGGATCATCTCGGCAGCCGCGCCTGGGAAAAATGCGGACCTGAAAAATACCCGCCGATCTTCGCCCGTGGCATCCTGCTCGACGTGGCGGGCCTTCACGGCGTCAAAACGCTGCCGCCGAGCCACGGGATCGGCAAGGCGGATATCGAGGGCTGCCTGAAGAAGCAGGGCCTGAAGATCCTGCCCGGCGACGTCGTGCTGCTGCGCACGGGCCAGATGCTGGTCTGGCCCGACATGGCATTTACAAGAAATACCCCCGGCCTCAATCGCGAAGGTGCGGAGTACATCGCCAAGCATGGCGCCATCATGATTGGAGCCGACAATCTGACGCTGGAACAGACGCCGTCCGTACATGAACTCAACTTTTTCCCGGTTCACACCTATCTTCTGGCCGAGGCTGGTGTGCCGATCCTCGAAATGGTCAATCTGGAAGAGATCGCTGCGGAAAAGCTGTACGAATTCGCCTTCTTCGGCGCTTGTATCAAGCTACGCGGCGCAACCGGAACGCCGATGCGCCCGGTGGTGATGCCCTTGAATTAGGTTCCAGAAGACCTGTACGCGGCAGGTTCATTGCCTTGTTCTCCTTGAGCTATTCGGCTTCACGCGGATGATGCGAAGATATCTGCGCTGGCGTTTCCGGATTTGGCTTGTGACGCTCTCCTGTGAGCGCCGGTTCAGTTTTTTCGCGCTATCCGGCCATGGCGATGATCTTCAAACTCCGCTTCATATTGTAGGCGATGGCGGTGAGGAGGATTTGAACGCCTGCTTTAGCAAGCCCTCGCCATCGCATCCGGCGAAGGCCGTAGCTTCGTTTCCAGGTCCCGAAGATCGTCTCGATCCGGCCACGGATACGGTGGATTCTGTTGGTTCCAGGCCTCCAGCCGTGCCTGTGTTTCGGCTTCGTCCCGTCCCCACATGCCGGTGGCCACGATGCGTGGCGTTCCACCCTTGGCGCGCACCGCGTGGCCGAAATGATTGCCGCGATAGGCGGCGCTGTCGGCAAACACCGCGCCAGGATTGTCGTGCAGAGCATCAGGGCCAGCCTTGCCATCGTTTACGTTGGCTGGAGTTACGGCAATCTCCTCGACAAGGGCCCGCATCAGCACCGACATGGGCTTTGAACCGCGAGGCCATTGCCCATATCGCCGCCACTGCGAAGATGTTCGGACCTTGTCATAACAGCCGTCGAAAACCGCTTCGGCCACATCAATATCGTTCCTAAGCCCCATAGAATGGCTGACTGACAATGGATCGTGCTTTGTTGCGGCAGACACGAAATCGCTACTGCTGGAGATTGGGATGGAGCCTCGCACGACGCCGGTCCGCAACCCACAGTCCAACGAAATGGCCGAAGCCTTCGTCAAAACGTGCAAGCGCGATGACGTCTCGGTCAATTCCATCCCGGACGCCAAAACCGTCATCGCCCAACCGCGATTGTGGTTCGAGCATTACAACACGCTTCATCCGCACAAAGCTTTGGGGATATCAGTCACCGCGCGAGTTCTTATTACCTCGCACACTTGATAGGTGGGAGATCGTGTCCGGATATTTATAGGGCCATTACATCAACGAGCGGGCAGTTCTGGAAGAACTGATGGGCCGGTCTGATCAATCCCGTAGCCAAAAACGCAAAAAGCCCCGTGACGGGGCTTTGTTGGGATCACAGGGATGTTTGGTTGCGGGGGCAGGATTTGAACCTGCGGCCTTCAGGTTATGAGCCTGACGAGCTACCGGGCTGCTCCACCCCGCGGAATTGAATTGGGCTACTGTTGCAGCCCGGGTTGTTTGCCGGTCCTCGAAGGCTTTGCCTTTTGCGGTTCGGCGTGGCTGCTCCATCGGCGTGATACGGCAGCCTCTTGTCTCTGTTATCCGGGTTAGTATGGCCAAGCAAAAAGGCCGCTTGAGGGCGGCCCGCTGTTCGGCTGAGCCGGAAGGTGATGAGAAGATATTTTGTTTGGTATTTTCTTGCCTTTAGTAGACCTGGCAGCGACCGACTCTCCCGCGTCTTAAGACGGAGTACCATAGGCGCTGGGGCGTTTCACGGCCGTGTTCGGAATGGGAACGGGTGCAGCCACCCCGCAATAACCACCAGGTCAACTAAGGGCAAGATTTACACCTGCAGTGCAGGTGTAAATCTTGGTTTTTCCTGGCGCAGATGCCTTGTCCTTTTCGCTGAGGCTCAAAGGGGACCTGCGCCGGCCATACTGCAGATCCTTGAAGGAGGACACAGGTGGCAAACCAAGATTTCACACCGCAGTTGCGGGGTAAAACCAAAATGAGAAGCTGGTTCACTCTAGGAGTGATTAGGGATTAGTCGTTAGTGACTAGTCTTTTTTGAACACGTCTTTTTCAAGCTGCTTGAGGCACATCCGGAGCAAAGCTCCGCAAGGCCAAGGGCCGTCGCGCATCGTTGCGCGGCCCGTCCGGAGCGCAGGCCCAAAGGGCCGACAGCGTCAGGACAAAAGACAGCTTGGGATCATTGAAGCGCCATTGGCGCTTCGATGAGCACGAGCAATGAGAACAATCAAGCCAATCGAACGATTAGTACCGGTAAGCTTCATGCATTGCTGCACTTCCACACCCGGCCTATCAACGTGGTCGTCTTCCACGGTTCTCAAGGGAATACTCGTTTTCAGGTTGGTTTCCCGCTTAGATGCCTTCAGCGGTTATCCATTCCATATATAGCTACCCTGCTATGCGGCTGGCGCCACAACAGGTCCACCAGAGATATGTCCATCCCGGTCCTCTCGTACTAGGGACAGATCCTGTCAATATTCCTACACCCACGGCAGATAGGGACCGAACTGTCTCACGACGTTCTGAACCCAGCTCACGTACCGCTTTAATTGGCGAACAGCCAAACCCTTGGGACCTGCTCCAGCCCCAGGATGCGATGAGCCGACATCGAGGTGCCAAACAACCCCGTCGATATGGACTCTTGGGGGTCATCAGCCTGTTATCCCCGGCGTACCTTTTATCCGTTGAGCGATGGCCCTTCCACACGGGACCACCGGATCACTATGACCGACTTTCGTCTCTGCTCGACTTGTCAGTCTCGCAGTCAGGCGGGCTTATGCCATTGCACTCGACGAACGATTTCCGACCGTTCTGAGCCCACCATCGCGCGCCTCCGTTACTCTTTCGGAGGCGACCGCCCCAGTCAAACTACCCACCATACACTGTCCCGGATCCGGATAACGGACCGCGGTTAGACATCCATGACGATAAGGGTGGTATTTCAAGGATGGCTCCACGAGAACTGGCGTCCCCGCTTCAAAGCCTACCACCTATCCTACACATGCCGACACGAATGCCAGTGTAAAGCTATAGTAAAGGTGCACGGGGTCTTTCCGTCTGACCGCAGGAACCCCGCATCTTCACGGGGAATTCAATTTCACTGAGTCTATGCTGGAGACAGCGGGGAAGTCGTTACGCCATTCGTGCAGGTCGGAACTTACCCGACAAGGAATTTCGCTACCTTAGGACCGTTATAGTTACGGCCGCCGTTTACTGGGGCTTCAGTTCAAAGCTTGCACCTCTCCCTTTAACCTTCCAGCACCGGGCAGGCGTCAGGCCCTATACGTCGTTTTGCAACTTCGCAGAGCCCTGTGTTTTTGATAAACAGTCGCTACCCCCTGGTCTGTGCCACCCCATCTCACTTGCGTAAAATGGGGTCACGCTTCTTCCGAAGTTACGCGTGCAATTTGCCGAGTTCCTTCAGCATAGTTCTCTCAAGCGCCTTGGTATACTCTACCTGACCACCTGTGTCGGTTTCGGGTACGGTCTATAATGGTGGAGCTATTTCCTGGAACCGCTCCGCTGCCCACTCAATCCAATAAGAATGAACAACTTGTGCAATCCGTCACTACCACCAGGCCCACGAATATTAACGTGGTTCCCATCGACTACGCATTTCTGCCTCATCTTAGGGGCCGGCTAACCCTGCTCAGATTAACTTTAAGCAGGAACCCTTGGTCTTTCGGCGAGGGAGTCTCTCACTCCCTTTATCGTTACTCATGTCAACATTCGCACTTCCGATACCTCCAGGACCCCTCACAGGTATCCCTTCACAGGCTTACGGAACGCTCCGCTACCACACATATCCTAAGATATGTATCCTCAGCTTCGGTGCATGGCTTTAGCCCCGTTACATTTTCGGCGCAAAACCCCTTATTTAGACCAGTGAGCTGTTACGCTTTCTTTAAATGATGGCTGCTTCTAAGCCAACATCCTGGTTGTTTTGGGAGTCTCACATCCTTTCCCACTTAGCCATGACTTGGGGACCTTAGCTGGAGGTCAGGGTTGTTGCCCTCTTCACGACGGACGTTAGCACCCGCCGTGTGTCTGCCGACTAGTACTTCCGGGTATTCGGAGTTTGGTTAGGATCAGTAAGACGGTGAGTCCCCATAGCCCATCCAGTGCTCTACCCCCCGGGGTATTCGGTCGACGCACTACCTAAATAGTTTTCGCGGAGAACCAGCTATTTCCGAGTTTGATTGGCCTTTCACCCCTAGCCACAAGTCATCCCAATCTATTGCAACAGATGCGGGTTCGGTCCTCCAGTTGGTGTTACCCAACCTTCAACCTGCTCATGGCTAGATCACTCGGTTTCGGGTCTAATGCGACGAACTGAACGCCCTGTTCAGACTCGCTTTCGCTGCGCCTTCACCTATCGGCTTAAGCTTGCTCGTCACACTAAGTCGTTGACCCATTATACAAAAGGTACGCCGTCACTCTTGCGAGCTCCGACTGTTTGTAGGCAACCGGTTTCAGGTTCTATTTCACTCCCCTTGTCGGGGTGCTTTTCACCTTTCCCTCACGGTACTTGTTCGCTATCGGTCATGCACGAGTACTTAGGCTTAGAGGGTGGTCCCCCTAATTTCAAACAGGATTTCACGTGTCCCGCCTTACTCAAGGACCTTGGGTGTTCTACATGTACGGGGCTATCACCCGCTACGGCCGGACTTTCCATTCCGTTCCACTTTATTCCCCAAGGCCACTGGCCTGGTCCGCGTTCGCTCGCCACTACTTACGGAGTCTCGGTTGATGTCCTTTCCTTCGGGTACTTAGATGTTTCAGTTCCCCGAGTTCGCTTCTTACACCCTATTTTATTCAGGTGTAGATACCTTATTGATAATGCTTGGAAACTTGAAGTGTCCCAACAGGCTCATCACCCGTGGAACCCACGCCGCATCAGCGGCGACGGCCCTTGGCCTTGCGAAGCCTCTCGGCTTCGTTTCCTTTCCCCCGATCACTCGAGACAAAAGATCAAGACCTGGACAGTTCAAATTTCCCAAGCATTTAAGGTGGGTTTCCCCATTCGGAAATCCATGGATCAAAGCTCATTCGCAGCTCCCCACGGCTTATCGCAGCGTATCACGTCCTTCATCGCCTGTGCATGCCAAGGCATCCACCAATTGCCCTTATTTCACTTGATCGTTCTCATTGCCAATGCTCATCCTTGAGTTGGTCTTGGCAAACCTAACCTCCTCGCTTGCGCTCGAAGGGGTGCCAAGCCTGGCCATACGGACACCTTGTGAGTGCGCCGCACCAGTTATCCAACGGATAAGGTTACCTTTTACAACCAAATCCAAATCCAGATGCCATCGACGTGTTCGATCCGATCCCCATATGAAGGCACGCCGGTGCACTTCGGGGCCGGATCTTAAGACCAGCTTCTCGAGATACGTCCGGGGATGCGCGGTCAGGCAACATCCATCGACATGTCGTCAGAAGTGACCCGAAACACCAAAATCCCCAAATCCTTTCGGACCCGAAGTTTCAATGGTTCAAACCACCAACAACAAACATGCCTTGAGTAACAAGCTTCCTACCTTCTCCAGCCCCTGGTCTGTCTCGGATCGGCTAGACCGTCGACAGCTTGAACAGGACTGGGCTCGGACGTCTCAAGCAATTCGTAA